>DATFHM010000376.1:0-4601 GCA_035248385.1 Nocardioides sp.
CTGTACGACGCCGAGGAGATCGCCGCGATCCACAACGGGCTCGGCAAGCTGGCCACCGAGCACCCCGAGCTGCTCGAGGCCGACTTCGCGATCCTCATGGAGTCCTCGCGCGCCGAGGTCGAGGCGGGCTGCCAGGGCACGCTGCGGGTCGAGGTCCGGACCCAGGGGGAGCGGGCCCACTCAGCCCGCGCCTGGACCGGCAGCAACGCCATCCACGCGGCGGCGCCGATCCTCGCGACCCTCAACGCCTACGAGCCGCGCCGTCCCCTCATCGACGGCCTCGAGTACCACGAGGGCCTCAACGCGGTCGCCATCAGCGGTGGCGTCGCGGGCAACGTCATCCCCGACGAGTGCGTGGTCACCGTCAACTACCGGTTCGCGCCCGACCTCTCCGAGGCGGAGGCGCTCGCCCACGTGCGCGAGGTCTTCGCGGGGTACGACGTCACCTGCACCGACTCATCACCGGGCGCCCTGCCGGGCCTGGAGCTCCCGGCGGCCAAGGCGTTCGTCGAGGCGGTCGGCCAGCCGGTGAGCCCCAAGTTCGGGTGGACCGACGTGGCGCGGTTCAGCGCGCTCGGGATCCCGGCCGTCAACTACGGTCCCGGCGACGCGGCGTACGCGCACAAGAAGGACGAGAAGGTGCTGATCTCCCGCATCCGGCAGTGCGAGGACGCGCTGCGTGCTTGGCTGACCGCTGAGTCCCCCGAGGAGGAGTCCCGATGACCCGGCGTAGCAACCCCGGCCCGCGGCCCAGCAAGGGCCGCCCGGAAGGCAGTTCCTCCGACCAGCGACTCCTCGACACCCGCGGCGACGAGGGGTGGGTGCACACCGACCCCTGGCGGGTGCTGAAGATCCAGGCCGAGTTCGTCGAGGGCTTCAACGACCTCGCCGAGCTGGGCCCCGCGATCTCGGTGTTCGGCTCTGCACGCATCCCTCCGGAGCACCCGGGCTACCAGGCCGGCGAGAAGGTCGGTGCGGCCCTGGTCGAGGCCGGCTTCGCCGTCATCACCGGCGGCGGGCCGGGCGCGATGGAGGCGGCCAACAAGGGCGCGAAGGAGGCCGGCGGCGAGAGCATCGGCCTCGGCATCGAGCTGCCCTTCGAGAGCAGCCTCAACGAGTACGTCACCTTCGGCCTGGACTTCCGCTACTTCTTCGTGCGCAAGACGATGTTCGTCAAGTACAGCCAGGGGTACGTCGTCCTCCCGGGCGGTGTCGGCACCCTCGACGAGCTCTTCGAGGCGATGACGCTGGCGCAGACCAAGAAGATCACCCAGTTCCCGATCGTCCTGATCGGCGTGGACTACTGGTCCGGGCTGCTGGACTGGATGCGCGGCAGCATGCTCGACGACGGCCGCATCAAGCAGTCCGACATCGACATGCTCACCGTGACCGACGACATCGACGAGGCGGTGGCGCTCATGGTCGCCGCCCGCGACCGGCACGTGTGAGCGGACGAGCGGAGGAGGGATGAGCGCCACCATGATGTGGGTCTTCGCCATCATGATCGTCCTGGTGATGGGCGTCATCGCGATGCTGGCCGCGGGGCAGGGCGAGCCGATGACCCCGGCGTACGACGACCGGCCCGATGCCGTCGTACCCGCCGATCGGCCGCTGGCCGCCGAGGACCTGCGCAAGGTCCGCTTCTCGCTGGCGCTGCGCGGCTACCGGATGTCCGAGGTGGACGCGCTGCTGGAGCGGCTCGCGCACGAGATGAGCGGCGACAACGCGGGCTCCACGCAGCCCGACGACGACGCCGAGTGACCCCCGTCGGCTGTGCGCCACCACACGCATAGGCGATAATGGTTCCGCTCCCACGCGCGTGGAAGCGAACGATCCCACCTGCAGCGAGAAGAAGGGGTGCCGCATGGCGGCGATGAAGCCTCGGACCGGCGACGGTCCGCTCGAGGTCACGAAGGAAGGTCGCGGCATCGTCATGCGCGTCCCGCTCGAGGGTGGCGGCCGGTTGGTCGTCGAGCTGAACGCCGAGGAGGCCGGCGCTCTCGGCGAAGCTCTCAAGAACGTCGTCGGGTGACCTCACCCTCCCTTCCCGCTCAGGTTTCACCGCCGCAGTTCGCGCTCAGCGCGGAATCCCTCGGTGTGGTCGCTCGCGCCCGTGGCGTCGAGGCGGCGGCGGTGCCTGTGCTCCCCGGCGAGGACGGCGACGTCCTGCTCGGTCCCGGTGCCGCCGATCTCGGTGACGCACTGGGGATCGACCTGCTCGCCGCCGCCGAGGTGCACGGGCTGACCGGTGCGGTGGGGGAGGCGACCGTCGTCCCGGTGCTGGCGCCGGCCGACGGTCTCGAGGACCTGCGTGTCGTGGTCCTGGTCGGCGTGGGCGAGGCCCGCCCGATCGACGTACGCCGTGCGGGTGCCGCGCTGGCCAAGGCCTGTCGCGACCGGGCTGCCGTCGTCACCTCGGTGCCGGACGTCGCTGCCGAGGACGACGCGGTGGACGCGGCGATCGAGGCCTTCGTCGTGGGGATGACCCTGGGTTCCTTCGACTTCCACTGGCGCTCCCAGGGCCCGGAGCACCGGCCCGTCGCGCGCGTCGTGATCGCGACGCAGGGCGGTCCCGTCGACCGCTCCCTGCTCGAGCGTGCCGTGGCGATCGGTGGCGCGGGCTGGCGCTCGCGGATGCTCGCGACCGTCCCGTCGAACCTGAAGAGCCCGGCGTGGCTGGCCGAGCAGGCCGAGCAGCTCGCTGCAGCCGCTGGCCTGACCGTCAAGGTCTGGGACGACGCCGCGCTGATCGAGGAGGGCTTCGGCGGCATCGCCGCCGTGGGCCGCGCGTCGGCGACGCCGCCGCGTCTGATCCGGCTCGACTACGTCCCGCGCGGCATCTCGGCCCGCGCGGCGAAGAAGCTGCCGACCGTCGTGCTCGTCGGCAAGGGCATCACCTTCGACAGCGGCGGTCTCAACATCAAGCCCGGCCAGAGCATGGCGACCATGAAGCGCGACATGACCGGCGGTGCCGTCGTGCTCGCCACGATGGCGGCGCTTGCCGACGTCGACTGCCCGGTCCGCGTGATCGGCCTGGTCGCCGCCGCCGAGAACGTCATCTCCGGCGACGCGATGCGACCCGGCGACGTGATCACCCACTGGGGCGGTCGCACCAGCGAGGTCGGCAACACCGACGCCGAGGGGCGACTGGTCCTGGCCGATGCGCTCGCGTACGCCGTCGCCGAGCTCGGTCCCGACGTGCTCGTCGACGTCGCGACGCTGACCGGCGCGGTCAAGATCGCGCTCGGCCAGCAGGTCGGTGGTCTCTTCGCCACCGACGACGTCCTGGCCACGCGACTCCTCGACGCGGGCGAGCGTGCGGGGGAGCCGCTGTGGCGGCTGCCGCTGTACGACGGCTACGAGGACTCGCTCGCCTCGAAGATCGCCGACGCCCGCAACGACCCGCCCGGCCCGGGCGCCCTGACGGCGGCGCTGTTCCTGCGCCACTTCGTCGGCGACGTGCCGTGGGCCCACCTCGACCTCGCCTCCGTCGGTGACGTCGAGAAGGAGTGGCACGAGTGGACCGTCGGCCCGTCCGGCTTCGGTCCTCGCCTGCTGCTCGGCTGGCTCGGAACTCCTGACCCCCTGGAAGGAATCAAGATCTGATGCGTGGACTGACCGTCCGCTGGTCCCTCACCGCCGCCGCCGAGGGCGTCGAGCAGGAGCTCCGTGACTACGTCGCGGACACCTCGCACGCCCGCTTCCAGGACATGGACGGGCTCGCCTACAAGACCTGGCGGATGGTGCCGGGCGAGTGGTTCGAGGGTTGCTACGTGTTCGCCGACGCGGCGGCGCGGGAGTCGTTCCAGACCACCTTCGCGGCCGGTGCGGCCGACGCCCCGGGGTCGAAGATCATCGGCAGCGCGCCGATCCTCATCGAGGAGTGCGAGGTCGTCTCGATCGCCGAGGGTGCGGCCGGCTTCGCCGTCGCCCCGCGCGGCGAGTAACGCTCAGTCGGGCCGGCTGCGCTCCGCGCAGCACCACTCCCTCGCTCGCGCGCCGTCGAGCAAGCTCGCCGCGCGCTCGCTCAGTCGGCTTCCGGCGTCCAGACCTTCTTCGCCACCAGCAGCCCGTCCCCGACGGGCAGCAGCACGGGCACCAGGCCCTCCGTCTCGGCGACGGCCTGGACCAGGTCGCGGATCGCGACGGTGTCCTCGTCGCGCTGGGCCGGGTCGGCGACCCGGTCGTGCCACAGGGCGTTGTCGAACGCCAGCACCCCGCCCGGCCGCAGCAGCCGCATCGCCTCGGCGAGGTAGGCGGCGTACTCCCGCTTGTCGCCGTCGGCGAACACCAGGTCGTAGTGACCGTCGGTGAGCCGGGGGAGCACGTCGAGCGCTGCGCCCGCGATGGTGCGCACGCGCTGGGCGGGGATCCCGCCCTCCTTGAAGGTCTCGCGGGCGAGCCGCTGGTGCTCGGCCTCGACGTCGACGGTCGTCAGCACCCCGTCGGGACGCATGCCCCGCAGCAGCCACAGCCCGGAGACGCCCGTGCCGGTGCCGATCTCGACGACGGCGCGCGCCTCGAGCACGGCCGCGAGGAAGCGCAGCGCGGCCCCACCGCCGGAGCCGATCGAGACCACGCCGACCTCCTCGGCGCGGGTG
>DATFHM010000377.1:0-2723 GCA_035248385.1 Nocardioides sp.
GCGCTGTCGGACGCCGCGAGACGCCCGAGCCCGTGGGCCACCGCCACCCGGACCTCGCGCGACCCGTCGGCCGCGGCCGCCGCGACGCCGGCGGCGTCGTCCTGGTTGACCAGGCCGCGCACGGCCTGCAGCCGGACGCCCGCGTCCACGTCCTCGAGGGCGCTGCGGAAGAGGGCGCTGTTGCCCAGGTCCAGGGCGCGCAGCACGTCGAGCACCGCGGCGCGGACGACCGGGTCCGGTCCGGCGAGCGCGGGTGCGAGCGCCTCGGCGAGGGACGGCTCGGCCGGCAGCACCTCGACCAGCTCGCGCAGCGCGACGGCCGCGGCCCGGCGTACCTCCTCGGCGGGGTCGGTGGCCGCCGTCGCGAGCAGCGGCCCGGTGCCCGCCGGGACGACCTCGGTCAGCGTCGCCACGGCGGTACGCCGCACCTCGGGGTCCGCGTCGCTGAGGAACGGCTCGAGCTCCTCGCCGGTCGGCCCCGACTCCGCCAGCTCCAGCAGCTCGAGGATCCGCGGCGAGGAAGCCCGGGTCGTCAGGTTGTGGGTGACCTCCCGGTCACCCTGAGCATGACGACCGGAGGGGGCCAGGCTGGCGATGACCCCGACCTCGACCGGTTCGGGGACCTCGATCTCCGGTACGTCGACCAGGTAGTCGGCCACGGGGCGGCGGACGAACTCCATGCCGCCGTCGGCCCGCTGCCGCACGTTGAGGTGGAAGAACCAGTTGTCGTCGTCGCGCTGGGGGATGTCCGCGCGGTCGTGGTACAGCCCCCAGCGGCTCTCCTCGCGCACCAGCGACGCCCGCGCGGCGAGCTCGGCGCAGTCCCGGATGAACGAGACCTCCGCGCAGCGCATCAGCTCGTGCGGCGTCCGCGCCCCCATCTCGGCCAGGTCGGCCTCCATCCGGGTGAACGACTCGATCGCGATCTCCAGCTTGTGCGCGGTCTTCGGGGGAGCGACGTAGTCGTTCACGAAGCGGCGCAGCTTGTACTCGACCTGCGGCTGCGGAGGGCCGTCCGGGTTGCGGAGCGGGCCGTAGATGAGGGCGTGCGCGGCCGAGATCTGGTCCTCGGGCAGCGCGGTGGGCAGCACCCGGTGGGACGCCGCGTGCGAGCCCGCGAGGTCGCCGAACACGAACGCGCCGATCATGTAGTTGTGCGGCACGCAGGCCAGGTCGCCGGCGGCGTACAGGCCGGGGACGGTGGTCTCGGCGTTCTCGTCGACCCACACGCCCGAGGAGGAGTGCCCGCCGCACAGGCCGATCTCGGAGATGTGCATCTCGATGTCACGGGTGCGGTAGTCGTGGCCGCGGCCCTCGTGGAAGGTGCCACGGGTCGGGCGCTCGGTGTGGTGCAGGATGCCCTCGATCGTCGAGATCGTCTCGTCCGGCAGGTGGCTGAGCTTGAGGTAGATCGGGCCGCGCGCGGAGTCGATCTCGCGCTTGACCTCCTCCATCATCTGGCCCGACCAGTAGTCGGAGTCGACGAAGCGCTTGCCCTCCGCGTTGACCTGGTAGCCGCCGAACGGGTTGGCGACGTACGCGCACGCCGGGCCGTTGTAGTCCTTGATGAGCGGGTTGATCTGGAAGCACTCGATGCCGCTCAGCTCGGCGCCGGCGTGGTAGGCCATCGCGTAGCCGTCGCCGGCGTTGGTTGGGTTCTCGTAGGTGCCGTAGAGGTAGCCGCTGGCGGGCAGGCCGAGCCGCCCGCAGGCGCCGGTCGCCAGCACGACGGCACCCGCCGACACGGTGACGAACTCACCCGAGCGGGTGTCGAAGCCGACCGCGCCCGCCGCGCGACCGTCCACGGTCAGCACGCGCACCGGCATCACCCGGTTCTCGATCTGCAGCAGGTCGCGGATGTGGCGCTGGCGCATCACCCGGTAGAGGACCTTCTTGACGTCCTTGCCCTCCGGCATCGGCAGCACGTACTTGCCGGAGCGGTGGACCTGGCGCACGGCGTACTCGTTGTGCTCGTCCTTCTCGAACTTCACGCCGTACTTCTCGAGCCGCTGCACCATGTCGAAGCCGCGGCTCGCGGTCTGCCAGATCGTCCGCTGGTTGACGATGCCGTCGTTGGCGCGGGTGATCTCGGCGACGTAGTCCTCCGGCGTCGCCTTGCCCGGGATGACGGCGTTGTTGACGCCGTCCATGCCCATCGCGAGCGAGCCGGAGTGCCGCACGTGCGCCTTCTCCAGCAGCACGACGCGGGCGCCGGCCTCGGCGGCGGTGATGGCGGCCATCGTGCCGGCGGTGCCGCCACCGATCACCAGGACGTCGCAGTCGATCTCGCGACGGTCGGTGACCGGGGGAGCGGTGAAGGCGTTCAGGGTGGCGGTCATGCCGGGGTCCTCTCGAGCACGGGGGCGAGGGAGTGGGTGGTGGCGAGGTGCGCCAGGATCTTGGTCCGTACGCCGGGACCGGCCGGGTTCGCCGGGTCGCGCGGGTGCTCCACGGTGTGCTCGGAGACGATGCCGTTCTGGCCGAGGACGACGACCCGGTCGCCGAGCGTCAGCGCCTCGTCGACGTCGTGCGTCACGAACACGACCGTGCAGCCGGACGCCTGCCAGGCCTCGATGAGCAGCCGCTGCATGGAGGCGCGCGTCTGCGCGTCGAGCGCGCCGAACGGCTCGTCCATGCAGATCACCGCGGGCCGCGCGGCCAGGGCGCGGGCGAGCTGCACGCGCTGGCGCATGCCGCCGGAGAGCTGGCCGGGGAGCCGGTCG
>DATFHM010000378.1:0-5912 GCA_035248385.1 Nocardioides sp.
GCCACCCGCAGCCCGACCACCATCGCGTCGAACCGGCCGTAGCCGGCGCTCGACTGGCCGCTGCTGCGCGTCGCGGCGAAGCCGCCGATCGTCGCGAACTCGAAGGACTGGGGGAGGTGGCCGAGCATCAGGCCGTGCCGCGCGAGCAGCGCCTCGGCCTCGGGGCCGCGCAGGCCGGGCTCGAGCGTGGCGGTGGAGGAGACGGGGTCGATCGCGAGGAGCCGGCGCATCCGGCCGAGGTCGAGGGAGACCACGCCGGTGAGGCCGGCGCCGGCCGGGTCGGCCACGAGGCCGCCCGTGACCGCCGTACCGCCACCGAACGGGACGACCGCGACGCGCTGCTCCTGCGCCCAGGCGAGGACCGCGGCGACCTCGTCGTGGTCGGCGGGCCGGACGACGACGTCGGGGGCGTCGGCCAGGTCGCCGCTGCGCTGGCGGAGCAGGTCGGGGGTGGACTTGCCGCGGGTGCGGACGCGGCGGACCGCGTCGTCGGTCACGACGTTGTCGGCGCCCACGAGCGCGGCCAGAGAGGCGACCTGGTCAGCGCTCAGCGACGACACGGGCACGGTGACGTCGCTGCGGGCGGGGGAGTCCTGGACCGGGAAGACCAGGGAGACCAGGTCGCGCACCCCGTCGGGAAGCGGGGCGGCCTGGGCCGGGTCGCCCCAGCGGGTGGCGGGCATCTCCGGCTGGAGGTCGGTCGCGGTCTCGGGCGCGCTCAGCTGGTTCGCGGTCATGTGTTACAGTGTGACACATGACGTCACAACGTCACAACACTGAATCGGCAACGCCCCGCGACGGCTACCTGGACGCCGCCCGAGCGTGCATCCTCGACGTCGGCTGGCGGCGGACGACGCTCACCGAGGTCGCCCGCCGCGCCGACGTGTCCCGGATGACCATCTACCGCGCCTGGCCCGACATGCCCGCCCTGCTCGCCGACCTGATGACGCGTGAGTGGACCGGGGTCGTCGCCGGGCACGTGGTCGAGCGCACCGCCACTCCGGAGGGCGTCGCGGACGCCGTCGTCGCCACCGTGGCGGCCCTGCGCGACAACGAGCTGTTCACCCGCATCGTCGAGCTCGACCCCGAGCTGGTGCTGCCCTACCTCTTCTCCCGGCGCGGCCGGTCGCAGGAGCTCATCGTCGGGCTGCTCGCCGAGGCGATCCGGGCCGGCCAGGCGGCCGACTCGGTCCGCGCCGGTGACCCCGTGCTGCTCGCGCGGTCGCTCGTGCTCGCCTGCCACGGCTTCGTCCTCTCCGCCCACACGATGGTCGACGACGAGGTCGACCTGCCCGCGCTCGACGCCGAGCTGCACACCCAGCTGACCAGGAGCCTCCAGCCATGACCATCACCGCAGGACTGTCCGGAGTGCCCGGCGAGGTCGACCTCGTCGTCGTGGGGCTGGGCGTGACCGGTGCCGGCGTCGCGCTCGACGCGGTTTCGCGCGGGCTGCGCGTGCTCGCCGTCGACGCGCACGACCTCGCCTTCGGCACCTCGCGCTTCTCCTCCAAGCTCGTGCACGGCGGCCTGCGCTACCCGGCCTCCGGCCAGGTCGGCGTCGCCCACGAGAGCGCCGTCGAGCGCGGCATCCTGATGGAGGTCACGGCTCCGCACCTCGTCCATCCGCTCGCGTCGATCATCCCGCTGGCCGCCTCGGTGAGCCGGCCGATGGGCCTGCTCGCCGGCGCCGGGTTCCTCGGCGGCGACCTGCTCCGCCGCGCCGCGCGGACCAGCGGCGACACGCTGCCGCGCCCGCGGCGGCTCAGCGCCGCCGAGACGCGCAGGCTCGCCCCGCCGCTGCGGTCCGCGGGTCTGCGCGGCGCCTACCTCGGCTGGGACGGTCAGCTCGAGGACGACGCGCGGCTGGTCACGACGATCGCCCGGACGGCCGCCGAGCACGGCGCGTCCGTGCACACCCACGCGCGGGTGCTGTCGGCGACGGGCAGCACGGTCGAGCTGCGCGACGAGCTCACCGGTGCGACCGCGACGGTGCGGACGCGGGCCGTCGTCAACGCGGCCGGCGTGTGGGCGAGCGAGCTCGTGCCCGACGTACACCTCCGGCCGTCGCGGGGCACGCACCTGGTCCTGCGGGCCGAGGCGCTCCCGGGGCTCGACGTGGCGGTCTTCGCGCCGATCCCGGGTGAGGTCAACCGCTTCGTGCTGGTCCTCCCGCAGCCGGACGGCCAGTTCTACGTCGGCCTCACCGACGAGCCGGTCGAGGGTCCGGTGCCGGACGTGGCCGAGCCGACCGAGGTCGAGATCGGCTTCCTGCTCGACGTCGTCTCGGCCTCGTTCGCGACGCCCCTGCGGCGCTCCGACGTCGTGGGTGCGTACGCCGGGCTCCGCCCGCTCCTCGATGGCGGCGACGAGTCGACCGCCGACCTCTCCCGCAAGCATGCCGTGCTGACCAGCCCCGACGGCGTCGTCACGATCGTGGGCGGCAAGCTCACGACGTACCGCCGGATGGCGCAGGACGCGGTCGACGCCGCTGTCGCCGCCGCCGGACTGTCGGCCGGACCGTGCGTCACCACGACCCTGGCCCTGGCCGGCGCCGCCCGGCGCGAGGACCTCGCCGAGGCGGCGGCCCGTGCCGGACACCCCGGAAAGGCCCGCCTGGTCCGACGGTACGGCGCCGACGCCGCCCTCGTCCTCACCACCTCCGTGGAGGCCACCGGCTGGGAGGAGTCCGAGCTGCTCGCCCCGATCGTGCCGGGCAACCCGGCCATCCCGACCGTCTGGGCCGAGCTCGTCTTCGGCGTCACCCACGAGGGTGCGGCGACCGTGGGCGACCTCCTGGACCGGCGTACCCGGATCGGGTTGGTGCCGGCCGACCGCGAGCTGGCGGTCCCCGCGGCCGAGAGGGTCCTCGCCCTCCTCCTGCCGAATCGTTAGTTCTCGTCCCGCGAGTCCGGAGTTGTGGTCGACCGAAACTGGCGTTTCGGTCGACCACAACTCCGGACTCGCGCTAGGGGGTCAGCCGCGGCTGGCGGACGGCGATGCGCAGCTGCTCGGCCGAGTTGGCGATGACGTCGGAGATCAGCTCGGTGGTGCGCGGGTCGTCCAGCGCGCCGTTGATCAGCCGCAGCACGGTGTCGGTGACCATCGTGACCAGCTCGTCGTGGAAGGGGAGCCGGCGCAGCTTGCCGGTCGCCACGTCCTGGCGGATCAGCTCGACGACGAGGGCCTCCAGCTCGATCCGGTTCTCGTCGAGCGCGGCCTTGAGGTTCGTGGCGTAGGTTCCCTCGTGGATCACGTTGACGACCTCGTCCAGGACCGCGATCGTGATCGGCCGCTTGATCGCGGTGACGATCGGGTCGGAGAAGTGCCGCACCAGGTCGGCGGTGACCCGGTCGCCGAGCACGTTGTCGGTGCGGTCGATGGTGCGGACCAGTCGCGCGACCAGCACCACCAGCAGCACGATCTTCCACTCGCCCACGGTCGGCACGATGAACGGGAAGAGGGCGATCACCTCCCACCACTGCTTGCGCAGCAGCCGCCGGCCGGCCCGGAACCGCAGCCAGCGCCAACAGATCGCGAGCGCGAGCAGCACGCAGATCACCAGGTCCGCGACCTGGATGCCGTGCCGGAGGTCGTGGCCGTGCGGTCGGAAGAACAGCAGCCAGCCGTTGGTGAGGACCGAGGCCCAGGTGAGCACCACGAGTGACCAGTCCGTGACGGATCCGCGGGGTCGCGTCGGTGCGCCGTACCGGGCTGTGTCGGTCATGCTCGGCACAATAGGAGACGTGCCTCTCTACCGCGACGAGGCGATCGTGCTGCGCACCCACAAGCTGGGGGAGGCCGACCGCATCATCACCCTGCTGACCCGTCAGCACGGGCGGGTGCGCGCGGTGGCCCGCGGAGTGCGTCGTACGACGTCGCGGTGGGGCTCCCGGCTCGAGCCGTTCACGCACGTCGACCTGCAGCTCGCCGACGGGCGCAACCTGGACACGATCACCCAGGCCGACACCCGGGGGGCGTACGCCGCCGAGATCGGCTTCGACTACGACCGCTACACCGCCGGCACCGCCATGCTCGAGACCGCGGAGCGACTCGTCGCCGAGGAGCGCGAGCCGGCGGTCCAGCAGTTCCAGCTGCTGCTCGGCGCGCTGCGCGCGATGTCGTCGGGGGAGCGTGCGCCCGGTCACGTCCTGGACTCCTACCTGCTGCGCTCGTTGGCGATCGCCGGCTACGCGCCGTCCTTCGTCGACTGCGCCCACTGCGGCCGCCCGCCCGTCCTCGGCACCGGCGAGCTCGTCACGCACCGGTGGTTCAACCCCTCGATGGGCGGCGTGCTCTGCTCCACCTGCCGGATCCCCGGCTCGGCCACGCCCGCCGCCGACACCCTGCTGCTGATGGGCGCCCTGCTCGCCGGCGACTGGCCGGTCGTCGAGGCCGCCGAGCCCCGCCACGTCCGCGAGGCGAACGGTCTCGTCGCCGCCTTCACCCAGTGGCAGCTGGAGCGGGGCCTGCGGTCCCTGGCGTACGTCGAGCGCTGAGCCGCACGCAGGCTGCTGCAGATTTCACAAGGGATGCAGCGAAGTCTGCGGTTACCCGTGGTTGTGTGGCGAGGGAAGCATCGGTTGCGCTACATCCCTTGTGAAATCTGAACGGCCGGCCGAGCGGAGCGGCGATGGAGTCAACCCGCCATGGATGCCAGCGAGTCGAACCGAGCGCGGATCGAGCGTGGCGCTTCGAAGTCTGACCAGATCAGGCGAAGGAAGCTGTGGCCCGTGGCTTCTCGGATCAGATCCTCGCGCCTCTTCTCGGCGAACACGACGTCGCCCGGATCTTGGCCGGGCTTGAGCAAGCGCCCGTACTTCACCTTCCCGTCGAACTCGCCGAACATCTGGAACCTCTTCCACCACCAGTCGACGATGCCCAGGAGGGCTCCTCCCGCACCGCGCACCTCGTGCTGGAGATCCGGAGCTGGGATGCCTAGCTGGCTGAACCACCAGTTGCCACGACTCTCACCGACCGAGCCTGAGCGCGCGTCGGCCATGCGGACAGGGACATGGAGGTGCCGGACGTGCGGCCAGTGCTGCATCAGGAGGAATCTCTGGTGCAGGTCGGTCGAGGAGAAGAGTCCCTCCCGGAGGCACGAGTCGAAGGCGCAGAGCGCCACCTCGTTGGTCGACCTGGACCCGGCCTCGATCGCACACCGGTCCGGCGTGAGGACCAGTTGGCCACCGACGAGCATCACGTCGGTGTCGACGACGAGGCCCTCATGATGGACGACGTCACGCTCGATCCGCCCGGGCCCTCCGTCGAGCCTGGTGACATGTACACGGTCGAGCGGGAAGCCCCACGGATCGATACCGTGGCGAACGAGTCCGGAGACGTGGCTCAGCGCGACCCGGTCACCGTGGGTCCTGAGGATCGCGTCGGACCGCACGCGGTGCCTTCCCACAGCATCGAGCGCCCGCCACTCATCGGAAAATGCGTACGCTCCGCGCCGAAACCGGACCCAGGTGTTGTTGCGCACCATGCGGGCGATGTCGCGGTCGCCGTAACCTGCGCGTTTCGCCTCCTGAGCGGTGAAGAAGCCGGCCTCCGCGGTCAGCACTCGCAATGGGTCCATGGTTCGAGCCTCCCGAAGGTCCCGACAGCACAGGCCGTCTCCGGCTGCTGCCTGTGGAGAACGGCGGGCTGTTCGATTCCTGTGGACGCAACGTGGCTGGCCGCGTGACAGGAGTGACCATGAGCAGATTTCCCAAGGGATGCAGCAAAGACATCACTTCCCCTGCTCTGCAGAGCCAGGGAACTGCAGAGAAAGGAGAGTCCCGGGGAGTGGTGGGGTTTGAGGTCCAACGGCGGGGCTGCGTGAAGTAGGCGGCCATCGGCGGGATCTTCGGTGTGAAACGACCAAGAGACACACTGAAGAGGAGCCAGCCGATGGCCTTGTCCCAGTCTGC
>DATFHM010000379.1:0-3464 GCA_035248385.1 Nocardioides sp.
CGGCCGAGGACCGCACTCGAGGAGCGGCCGGCAACCTCATGCGCACCGCGCTCGCGAAGCCGCGTGCACAGTCTGTGCACAGTAGCGACCCTATAGGCCGCTGACCTGCGCAAACGCGCCGGATCAGTAGTACCAGGGGTAAGGCGACCAGTCCGGCTCACGCTTCTCGAGGAACTGGTCCCGGCCCTCCTGCGCCTCGTCGGTCATGTAGGCGAGGCGGGTGGTCTCGCCGGCGAAGAGCTGCTGGCCGACCAGGCCGTCGTCGAGGAGGTTGAAGGAGTACTTCAGCATCCGCTGGGCGGTCGGGGACTTGCCGTTGATCTTGCGACCCCACTCCAGCGCGACCTTCTCGAGCTGCGCGTGCTCGACGACCTTGTTGACGGCACCCATGCGGTGCATCTCCTCGGCGTCGTACTCGTCGGCGAGGAAGAAGATCTCGCGGGCGAACTTCTGGCCCACCTGGCGGGCGAGGTACGCCGATCCGTAGCCACCGTCGAAGGAGCCCACGTCGGCGTCCGTCTGCTTGAACCGGGCGTGCTCGCGGGAGGCGAGGGTCAGGTCGCAGACGACGTGCAGCGAGTGGCCACCGCCCGCCGCCCAGCCGGGCACCACGCAGATGACGACCTTCGGCATGAAGCGGATCAGCCGCTGGCACTCGAGGATGTGCAGCCGCGCGAGCTTCGCCTTGTCGATGACCGAGGGCTCCTCGGCGCCGGTGTCGGCAGCGCCGATGGTCTTGTCCTCGTACTGGTAGCCCGCCTTGCCGCGGATGCGCTGGTCGCCGCCAGTACAGAAGGCCCACTTGCCGTTCTTGGCGGACGGGCCGTTGCCGGTGAGGATGACGCAGCCGACGTCGGCGCTCATCCGGGCGTGGTCGAGGGTGCGGAGCAGCTCGTCGACGGTGTTCGGGCGGAACGCGTTGAGCACGTCGGGACGGTCGAAGGCGATCCGGACCGTCCCGTGCGCCTTGGCGCGGTGGTAGGTGAGGTCCGTGAGGTCCTCGAAGCCCGGCACCTCGTCCCAGTCCGCCGGGTCGAAGATCTCGCTGACGCCCTCGATCGCACTCATGGGGCGAGGCTATCGAGGGCGCCGGGCGAAACGCTCAGCGGATGAAGCGGATCGTCAGCGGCGGGTCGTACCACTCGCCACGGTTCGCCTTGATCGCCGCCACGACGTGCAGCACGACGCCGACGATCGGGACGGCGGCCAGCAGCACGAAGCCGACCAGCACGAGCATGAGCACGACGCTGATCGCCGCCCACATCAGCATGTTGAGCTGGATGTTCATGGCGTTCGCGGCGTTGTGCCGGATGAACGGGCCGCGGTCCTTGTGCAGCAGGTAGACGCCGAGCGCCGCGAAGAAGCCGAGGGTGCCGGCGCTGAGCACGGTCGCGGCACCGACGCCGACGTGGGTGAGCGTGGCCCACGTGCGCTCCTCCTCGGGGGAGAGCGCGGTAGGGCCGGGCGGCGCGTAGGTGGTGTCGCCGGGGATGTTCTGGGACATGGGTGGTCCTCCTTCTCGTCCATCAGCCTGCCGCCGCGACGCCCCTCGCCACATCCGGGAGCCACCTGATCCGCCCCTGAGATCACCCCGGACGACGTGAGCCAGACCACATCGGCGGCCGGAATCGACGTACCACCCTTGTAGTTGAAACCTGCATGACTTCTTCCACCCTCGAGCGGCTCGACGAGCGCGGCCGCCAGATCGTCTTCACCGGCGCCCGCACCGCGAACTCCTTCTCCGACCAGCCCGTCACCGACGCGGAGCTGGCCGACATCTACGAGCTGGTCAAGTGGACGCCGACCGCGGCGAACACCCAGCCGCTGCGCATCCTGTTCGTCCGTACGCCGGAGGGCAAGGAGCGCCTGCTCAAGCACATGGGTGACGGCAACCGCGACAAGACCGAGGCCGCGCCCGTCACCGCGATCCTCGCCCTCGACACCCGCTTCCACGAGCACGTGCCGACCGTCTTCCCGATCAGCCCCGGCCTCGAGGACGTCCTCGAGCAGAACGCCGAGATGCGCGACGGGTGGGGCAACTTCTCCGCCGCGATCGGCGTCGGCGCCTTCATCCTCGCGACCCGCGCCGCCGGCCTGGCCGCGGGCCCGATGGCCGGCTTCGACAAGCAGGGCATCGACGACGAGTTCTTCGCCGACGGTCGCTGGAAGTCGCTGTTGGTCGTGAACATCGGTCACCCGGGCGAGAACGCCTGGTTCGACCGGCTCCCCCGCCTCGAGCAGGACGTCGCGGTCAGCTTCGCCTGATCCGCTCCCGACAGCACTCCGCGCCGCCGCGGGCCGTTCCCTGGAACAGCTCGCGGCGGCGTGCTGTTGTGGAGGGCATGACACTTCTCGGCGAATACGTCCCCAGCAGCCAGCAATGGGTCCGCGACCAGGTCGCGGCGTACGAGGCCTCGGGCGGCACGGAGGCCAACACGCTCCGCGCGACCGGCGACCCGATCATCGTGATCACCTCGGTCGGCGCGAGGTCCGGCAAGCTCCGCAAGAACCCGGTGATGCGGGTCGAGAAGGACGGCCTGTACGTCGCCATCGCCTCCAAGGGCGGCGCGCCCGAGGACCCGGCGTGGGCCGACAACTTCCGTGCCCACCCCGAGATCGATCTCCAGGACGGCCCCGAGGCGAAGCCGTACGTCGCCCGCGAGCTGAGCGGCGAGGAGCGCCAGGAGTGGTGGGAGTACGCCGTCGCGACCTGGCCGACCTACGCGTCGTACCAGGAGAAGACGGACCGGGAGATCCCGGTGTTCCTGCTCGAGCCAGCCTGACGATAACCGGTAGTCCCTCAGGCGTTGGAGATGGTGACCGCCAGCGCGGCCAGGTGGCCGAGGCGGGCCAGCTCGGAGTCGAGGAAGTCGGGGCCGCCGCGGCGGCCGATGACGACGATGTCGTTGCCGTCGAGGCGGGCGGCGGCGTAGAGGGTGTTCTCGTCGCCGTCGACCTCGAGCCGCTCGGGCGCCTCGAGCTCCATGAACTCGAACTCCTCCGGCGCGGCGCTGGTGCCGTAGGCAACGCCCTTCGCGCGGTGCACCCGCATGCCCCAGTCGGCGCGGAAGGTGGCCGGCAGCAGGTCGACGAGCCGGTCGAACGCCTGCTCGGGGTTGGCGGTGATCTCCTCGACCGCCTCGAGGTCGAGCACCAGGTTGCCGCCCGAGGGGTAGTGGCTGATCCACACGACCCGGACACCAGCGAGCGCATTGCACGCCGACACGATCGAGTCGGGCATGGTGCCCTCGGCCGTCTCGAGGAGCACGTCGTCGAGTGCGGTGCCATCGACCCGCTTCTCCACGATCTCGTTGCCGTCGAGACGCGCGGCGGCGTAGAGCGTCACGTCGTCGTCGCTCTCCGGGTCGAGCCGGCTCGGCCCCTCGAGGTCGACGAACTCCAGCTCGTCGGGCGCGGCGCTGGTGCCGTGGACGACGCCCTTGGCGCGGTGCACCCGGGCGGCC
>DATFHM010000380.1:0-3501 GCA_035248385.1 Nocardioides sp.
GAGCGCCAGATGTGGGCGCAGAACCAGCCGCTCGGCAACTTCGAGCTGACCGGTCTGCCGCCGGCGCCGCGCGGCGTCCCGAAGATCGAGGTCACCTTCGACATCGACGCCAACGGCATCGTCCACGTCTCCGCCAAGGACCAGGCGTCCGGCCGCGAGCAGTCGATGACGATCTCCGGTGGCTCGGCGCTGAGCAAGGACGACATCGACCGGATGGTCAAGGAGGCCGAGCAGTACGCCGCCGAGGACGCCAAGCGTCGCGAGACCGTCGAGATCCGCAACCAGGCCGACCAGCTCGTCTACCAGACCGAGAAGTTCCTGGCCGACAACGGCGAGAAGCTGCCCGAGGACGTCAAGACCGAGGTCCAGGCCGATGTCGACGCGCTGAAGGCGATCCTGGAGAACCAGGAGGCCGGCGCCGAGGAGCTCACCCCGGCCATCTCGAAGCTGGGCGAGTCCAGTCAGAAGATGGGTGCCGCGATGTACGCCGCCGCCGAGGCCGACCAGGCCGCCGCCGGTGGGTCCACCGGTGCGACCGGCGAGTCCGACGACGACGTGGTCGAGGCCGAGATCGTCGACGAGGACGACTCCAAGTGACCGAGTCCCACGAGGGCAACCCGACTCCGGCCCCGGAAGGGGCCGGGGTCGAGGTCCCCGACGACATCAGCGGGATCGACAACCTCCTCGAGGAGGGTGGCCCCCTGGAGCCCCAGGACGTCGCCGAGGCCGAGGGTGCCGACGAGCCGCTGGCCGCAGCGCAGAGCAAGGTCTCCGAGCTCACGCTGGACCTGCAGCGGCTCCAGGCCGAGTACCTCAACTACAAGCGACGCGTCGACCGTGACCGCGAGCTGATCAAGGAGAACGCGACGTACGCCGCGCTCGCCCCGATCGTCGAGGTCCTCGACACCATCGACCGTGCCCGCGAGCACGAGCCCCTCGAGGGCGGCTTCAAGGCCGTCGCCGAGCAGCTCGAGCGGGTCGTGGCGGGTGTCGGGCTGGTCAAGTTCGGTGCTGCGGGCGAGCCGTTCGACCCGACCCTGCACGAGGCGCTCAGCCACCTGGGTGCGGACGCCGATGTGGACGTCACGACGATCAAGCTGGTCGCCAAGGCCGGCTACAAGATCGGTGACCGCGTCGTGCGCGCCGCGCAGGTGCTGGTCGTCGACCCTGAGTAAGCGGAGGGAGGTGTGCGATGAGTGACCCGATGGACGGCATCCGGGCCGACTGGGCGAACAAGGACTTCTACAAGGAGCTGGGCGTCGCCAAGACGGCCAGCGCCGACGAGATCAAGAAGGCGTACCGCAAGCTCGCGCGCGCCAACCACCCGGACTCCAACCCCGGCGACAGCGCGAAGCACGACAAGTTCAAGGCCGTGGCCGAGGCGTACGACGTCATCGGCGACGCCGAGAAGCGCAAGAAGTACGACCAGGCCCGGGAGATGTTCGCGGGCGGTCGCTTCGGCGGCTACCCGGCCGGCGGCGGCTTCGGCCCCGGTGCGGGCGGCTTCGGCGCCGGCGGCAGCATCAACCTCGAGGACCTGCTCCGCGAGCGGGCCGGCGGCGGTGGCGGTGGTTTCGGCGACCTGTTCGGCGACCTCTTCGGAGGCGGCGGTGGTGGTCGGCGTACCCAGCGCGCGGTGCGCGGTGGTGACCTGGAGACCACGGCGACGATCGGCTTCACCGACGCGCTCGAGGGCGCCACGGTGTCGCTGCGGATCTCCTCCGACAGCGTCTGCCAGAACTGCCACGGCACCGGCGGCAAGCCCGGCACCCAGCCGCACGTCTGCCCGACGTGCGACGGCAGCGGCTACGTCGTGGCCTCGATGGGCGGCGCGTTCTCCATGAACGAGACCTGCCCGACCTGCGGCGGCCGCAAGATGGTCTACGACGAGGCCTGCCCGGTCTGCCACGGCACCGGCCACGCCAAGTCGACGCGGACGGTCCAGGCCAAGATCCCGGCCGGCGTCAAGGACGGGCAGCGGATCAAGCTGCGCGGAAAGGGCGCTCCGGGCGAGCACGGCGGTCCCGCGGGCGACCTGTACGTCACCGTCAAGGTCACCGGCCACCGCGTCTTCGGGCGCAAGGACGACAACCTGACCATCGACGTCCCGGTCTCCTTCCCCGAGCTCGCGCTCGGTGCGGAGGTGAAGATCCCGACGCTGGGCGGCTCCCCGGTCACCCTGCGCATCCCGGCCGGCACTCCGGACGGGCGCACCTTCCGGGTGCGGGGCAAGGGCGTGACGAAGAAGGACGGCAGCAAGGGCGACCTGCTCGCCACGGTCGCCGTCCAGGTGCCCGGCCACCTCGACGACGAGGCCAGGGCCGCCCTCGAGGCGTACGCCGCGGCCACGGCCTCGACGCCGCTGCGGGCGAACCTGTTCGAGGCGCAGTGATGGCCGGCCGGCCGACCAACCCGGCTGCCGGGTCGCACGACCCGGCAGCCGCGGTCTTCGTCATCAGCGTCGCGGCCGAGCTCAGCGGGCTGCACCCGCAGACCCTGCGCACCTACGAGCGGATGGGCCTGATCACGCCCGGCCGCACTGGCGGCGGTGGCCGCCGCTACTCCAGCGACGACATCGACCGGCTCCGCACGATCGCCCAGCTGACGTCCTCGGGCATCGGCATCGAGGGCGTGCGACGGATCCTCGAGCTGGAGAACTCCGTGCACGCGCTCCGGGCTCGTAACGCCGAGCTGGCCGCCGAGCTGGAGGCCACGCGCGAGGCCCTGCGGGCTGCGACGGCCGCCGCGCCCGTCGTACCTCCCACGCCGTCGGACCGGCTTCCGGTCCTCCGCCCCACGGCTCCGCAGCAGGCGGTCGTGGTGTGGCGAAGGCCGCGCTGACAGCCATCGCGACCAGCCGTCTGATCTGCGGTTACGTGTGACGCCGAGTCGCCACAGGCACTAGCCTTCGGCCAGGGAGAGGGCTGACGAAGGGCAACACGTGCAGGATTGGCTCAACCACTGGGCGGACGGCGTCGACTGGTTCGCCTTCGTCTCCATCCCCTTCTTCACCGGGATCGTCGGTTGGCTGATCAACTGGTCGGGGCTGTGGATGCTGTTCAGCCCGGTCAAGTTCGTCGGCTTCCGGGTGCCCGGTCTCAAGGAGATCACCGGCGTCATGCCGCGCAAGCTCCAGGAGATCCCGGGCTGGATGGACGGCGGCTTCGGCTGGCAGGGCATCGTCCCCGCGCGCGCCGCGAAGATGGGCTCGATCGCGGTCGACAAGGTGATCGCGAAGCTCGGCACGCCCGCGGAGTTCTACGCCCAGCTCGAGCCCGACCAGATCGCCGAGCACATCGTGTCGGTCTTCCGCCCCGACCTCCCGCAGCTGGTCGACGAGGTCATGATGCGCGAGAACCCGCGGCTGTGGCGCGACCTCCCCGTCGGGGTGCGCCAGGCGGTCGTGGACCGGGTCCAGGCCCAGCTGCCGTCGGTCGTGAAGACGATCACCGACGAGATCGGCGTGCACATCAACCAGCTGCTCGACCCGAAGATCATGGT
>DATFHM010000381.1:0-4919 GCA_035248385.1 Nocardioides sp.
CGCCCGATCATCGCGACCCCGGCCGAGCCGCTCGACAAGCTCACCGTGTTCGTGCCGACCGATGCCGCGGCGCCGGTGCGTGCGGCGATGGGCGACGCGGGAGCCGGGCGCGTCGGTGACTACGACTACGCGTCGTACACCTCGGGGGTCGGGCAGGGCCGCTTCCGCCCCCTCGAGGGCGCCTCGCCGATGATCGGCACCGTCGGCGAGCTGGAGACCGTCGACGAGGTGCGGATCGAGGTCGTGCTGGCCCGGCACCTGCGGCCCGCCGTGGTGCGGGCCATGCTCGCGGCCCATCCCTACGAGGAGCCGGCGTACGACGTGGTCGAGCTGGCCGATCCCGGCATCGTCACCACCGGCACCGGCCGGGTCGGCACCGTCGAGACCACGACCCTGCAGCACTTCGCCGAGCACGTCGCCGAGGTGCTCCCGCCGACCGCGCACGGGGTGCGCGTCGCCGGTGACCCGGAGCGCACGGTCAAGCGGGTCGCGGTGTGCGGGGGAGCGGGCGACTTCCTGCTCGACCGGATGGCCGGCAGCGACGCGGACGTCTACCTGACCAGCGACCTGCGGCACCACCCGGCCGCCGAGTTCGTCGAGAAGGGCGGCCCCGCGCTCATCGACGTGGCGCACTGGGCGGCCGAGTCGACCTGGCTGCCCGTGGTCGCCGCGCGCCTCGCCGAGGCCTTCGGTGACACGGTGGACACCCGGGTGAGCGACGTGACCACCGATCCCTGGACAATGAGGCTATGAAGGCCGAGCCCAGCGCGCAGCTGACCCTGTTGGACCTGCAGGCGATCGACTCCGAGGTCGCCAAGCTGCGGCACCAGTTGGCCCACCCCGCCGAGGCGGCCGAGCTCGCCGAGCTGGCCAAGCGCCGGGCCGAGACCGACGGCTGGGTGCGCGACCAGCAGATCGTCGTCGACGACCTCGCCGCCGCCCAGGCCAAGGCCGACGCCGACGTCGAGCAGGTCAAGGCGCGCCGCAAGCGCGACCAGGACCGCATCGACGCCGGCCAGATCGCCAACCCCAAGGACCTCGAGCGGATGCAGCACGAGCTCGCCACCCTCGAGCGGCGGATCACCGTGCTCGAGGACGAGGAGATCGAGGTGATGGAGGAGCTCGAGACCGCGCAGACCGGGCTCGCCGCGCTCCGTGCCGACCTCGCCGAGATCGACGAGAAGGTGGGTGTGCTGGTCGCCGCGCGCGACGAGCGGGCCGCCGGGCTGCGCGAGCAGCTCGCCGAGGTCGAGGCGAAGCGCGCGCCGGTCGTCGCCGGCGTACCGGAGGACCTGCTGGCGCTCTACGAGAAGATCCGTGAGACCCGGGGCGGCGTCGGCGCGGCGCTGCTGCGTGCCCGCCAGTGCGGCGGCTGCATGATGGCCCTCGACCCGCGGACGATCAGCGCGATCCGCGGCAAGGACGAGGACGAGGTCGTGCGCTGCGAGGAGTGCTCGCGGATCCTGGTCCGGACGGCCGAGTCCGGCCTGTGAGGGTCGTCGTCGAGGCCGACGGCGGCTCGCGGGGCAACCCCGGACCGGCGGCCTACGGCGCGGTCCTGCGCGACGCCGACACCGGCGCCGTCATCGCCGAGGACGGCACGACCATCGGCGTGGCCACCAACAACGTGGCCGAGTACTCGGGGCTGATCGCGGGGCTGCGGCTCGCCGCCGAGCTCGCGCCCGGCGCGTCGGTCGAGGTCCGGATGGACTCCAAGCTCGTCGTCGAGCAGATGTCGGGCCGCTGGCAGGTCAAGCACGCGTCGATGAAGCCGTTGGTGGCCGAGGCGACGGCGCTGGCGCCGGCGGGCACGACGTACACCTGGGTGCCCCGGGCCGAGAACTCCCACGCCGACCGGCTCGCCAACGAGGCGCTCGACGGGCTGCGCTCGGGCGTGACCCTCGCCGCGGCCGAGGAGTCGCTGGTCGAGGAGATCGAGAGCCCGGCGGCCGTGCTGGCCGAGCCCACCACGATCATCCTGCTGCGCCACGGCGTCACGCCGCACACGACCGGCCGCCGGTTCTCCGGCGGTCTGGGCGGCGACAACCCCGCGCTCTCCGAGGAGGGGCAGGGGCAGATCGCCGAGGCCGCCACCTGGTTGCAGGTCCTCGGCGAGAAGATCGCGGCCGTCGTCGCCTCGCCGGTCCGGCGTACCCGCGAGTCGGCCGACATCGTGGCCGCCGTGCTGGGCCTCGACGTCGTCGAGGAGCCCGGCTTCGCCGAGATGGAGTTCGGCGAGTGGGACGGCCTGACCTTCGCCGAGGTCGTCGAGCGGGACAAGGCCGGGTTCGACCGCTGGCTCGGCGACCTCACCGTCGCCCCTCCCGGCGGCGAGAGCTTCCGGACCGTCGAGGCGCGGGTGCTGGCGGGGCTGGAGCGGCTGCTGGCGTCGTACGCCGGGAGGACGGTGCTGGTCGTCTCCCACGTCACTCCGATCAAGACCCTCGTCGCCCACGCCATGGGCGCGGACCTGTCGGCGGTCTTCGCGATGGAGCTGTCGCCGGCGTCGGTCTCGGTGCTGTCGTTCTACCCCGACGCCACCGCGCCGTTGGGTCGCCGCGGATCGCTGCGGCTGTTCAACGCGATCGCGCCGGGGTCGCGCACCCTGGTCGACAACGGGCGTTGGTAGTCTCGCCGACCGTGACTGAGCGCACCCTGGTCCTGATCAAGCCCGACGCCGTCCGCCGCGGCCTGCTCGGCGCCGTCCTGTCGCGGTTCGAGGCCAAGGGCCTGCGCATCGTCGCGATGGAGCAGCGCACCATCGACGCGGCCCAGGCCGACGCGCACTACCACGAGCACGTCGAGCGCGACTTCTACCCGCCGCTGCGCGACTTCGTCACGAGCGGTCCGCTGGTCGCGCTGGTGCTCGAGGGCGACGAGGCCATCTCGGTGGTGCGCATCCTCAACGGCGCCACCGACGGCCGGCAGGCGGCCCCCGGGACCATCCGCGGCGACTTCTCGCTCTCCAACCGCGAGAACCTGGTCCACGGCTCGGACTCCCCGGAGTCGGCCGCGCGCGAGATCGCGCTGTGGTTCCCCGCTCTCTGATCGGCGTGCCTCACCAGTAACACTGGTCGACTTTCCTACCCTCGACAACGTGGGCCCGCTCGGGCTCCGTGACGTGCGTGGAGGGTGGCGTGGCGCTGAACTCGATCATCGGTCGGGACATGGCGGTCGACCTGGGCACCGCCAACACCCTCGTGTACGTGCGTGGGCGGGGCGTCCTGCTCGACGAGCCGAGCGTGGTGGCCCTCAACGAAACCACCGGTGAGGTCATCGCCGTCGGTCACGAGGCCAAGCAGATGCTGGGGCGTACGCCGGACAACATCATCGCGCTGCGCCCGCTCAAGGACGGCGTGATCGCCGACTTCGAGGCGACCGAGCAGATGCTGCGGCACTTCATCGCCCGGGTCCACAAGCGCCGCTACTTCGCCAAGCCCCGGATGGTCATCTGCGTGCCGAGCTCGATCACCCCGGTCGAGCAGCGTGCGGTGAAGGAGGCCGGCTACCAGGCCGGCGCGCGCCGCGTGTACGTCGTCGAGGAGCCCATGGCCGCCGCGATCGGCGCCGGGCTGCCCGTCCACGAGCCCACCGGCAACATGATCGTCGACGTCGGCGGCGGCACCACCGAGATCGCGGTGATCTCGCTGGGCGGCATCGTCACCTCCCTCTCCATCCGCACCGCGGGCGACGACCTCGACGCCGCGATCATCAGCTGGATGAAGAAGGAGCACGGCCTGATGCTCGGCGACCGCACCGCCGAGCAGGTCAAGATCAGCCTGGGCTCGGCGTTCCCGCGGCCCGGGGAGCCCGAGGGCGAGATCCGCGGTCGCGACATGGTCAGCGGCCTGCCCCGCACCGTGACGGTCACCTCCGCCGACGTACGCCATGCGCTGGAGGAGCCGCTCAACGCCATGGTCGACGCCGTGCGCGTCACCCTCGACCAGACGCCGCCCGAGCTGGCCGGCGACATCATGGACCGCGGCATCGTCCTCACCGGCGGCGGCGCCCTGCTCCGGGGCCTCGACGAGCTGATCCGGCACGAGACCGGGATGCCGGTCCACGTCGCGCAGGACCCGCTCGTCTCGGTGGTCCTCGGCGCGGGCCGCTGCGTCGAGCAGTTCGAGGCGCTCCAGCAGGTCCTCGTCACCAACCCGCGGCGGTTCTGAGCAGCCATGACCCTCGACACGCTGCCCCCACGGCGTACCAGCTCCGGCCCGATCAAGCGGGTCGGCCTGGCGCGCGAGCGCCGCGAGGACCGCGGCCTCCCGTCGCGCTCGCTCGTCGTCGCGCTCGTGCTCGCCTGCGTGACGCTGATGGTCATCGACAAGGCCAGCGGCGACAAGTCGCCGGTCACCCCGGTCCGGCACCTCGCCGGCGCCGTCGTCGGACCGGTCGAGGACGCCGTGACCACCGTGCTGCACCCGATCGCCTCGATCCCCGGCGCGCTGCGGACCAACGGCCAGCTGCGGGGGGACCTCGCCAAGGAGCAGGCGAAGAACGACGCGCTCGCGAACCAGCTCGCGACCAGCCCGTACGCCGCCAACCGGATCGCCGAGCTCGACTCGTTGCGCGCGATCGCCGGCGACCTGGGCTACGCACTCAAGCCCGCGCGCGTCATCGCGCTGGGCGCCGCCGGGTCGTTCAGCGACACCGCCACGATCGACGCGGGCAGCAGCGACGGCCTGCGCCCCGACATGACCGTGGTCAACGGTTCCGGGCTGGTCGGCCGGATCACCTCGGTCACCGCGCACAGCGCGACGGTCCTGCTCATCACGAACCCCGGCACGACCGTGGGCGGCCGGGTCGGCGACAACATGAAGCTCGGCTTCGTCAGCGGCAACGGCAGCCTCGGCTCCGACGCCAGCCTCGACCTCAACCTGCTCGACCAGACGGTCGTGCCGCAGGTCGGCCAGACG
>DATFHM010000382.1:0-2936 GCA_035248385.1 Nocardioides sp.
CTCGGTGACCTGGTCCGCGGTCTGCGAGGAGACGGCCTGGCCGAGCAGCTTGGTGGGCGTGGTGTCGAGCGTCTGGTAGTCGGAGGTCTGGATCCGGTCGACCAGGTAGGGCTTCATCACCTTGCCGTGGTTGCCGATGCCCGCGGCCACCATCGCCATCTGCAGCGGGGTCGCCTGGACCTCGAACTGGCCGAAGCCGGTGCGCGCGGTCTCGGCGGAGTTGAGCTCGCGCGAGGCCTTGGCACCCGGGTCCGTGACGCTCTTGGGGTAGGTCGAGGGCAGCACCGGCGAGTAGTCGGTGAGCGGGACGCTGTTGAACCCGAACGCCTCGGCCTCGGACCGCAGCTTCGCCGGGCCGAGCGCGACGGCCATGCGAGCGAACGCCGTGTTGCAGGAGTTCTCCATCGCCGTGGCGAAGGAGATCATCTGCGGGGAGCAGGGCGCGACGATCTCGTTGCCGACGACATTGCCCGCGCCGTGCGTGCCGGGCAGCTGGTAGCCGCTGCCGGCCTGCACCTGGTCACCCACCTGGTGCACGCCGTCCTCGATCGCGGCGGCCGCGGTGACGACCTTGAACGTCGAGCCGGGGAAGAGCGCGAGGTACGTCGCGCGGTTGAGCAGCGGCTTGAGCGGCGACTTGTCGAGCGAGTCGAAGTAGCCGTTGCGGGTCGAGGCGTCGTGGCTGGCGAGCTTGTTCGGGTCGTACGACGGCAGCGACACCATCGCCAGGATCTTGCCTGTCTTCGGCTGGATCGCGACCACGGCGCCCTCGCCGCGCGGCCCGACCGTGTTGAGCAGGCCGTTGTACGCGGCCTCCTGCGCCTTGGGGTTGATCGTCGTGATGACGTTGCCGCCCTGGTTCGTGTCGCCCTGGAGCATGTCGACCAGGCGGTTGACGAACAGCCGCGAGTCCTCGCCGGAGAGGATGTCGTTCTGGGCGCGCTCCAGTCCGGTCTGCACGCCGAGCTGCAGGTAGCCGGTGATCGGGGCGTACATGAACGGCTTGGGGTAGACGCGCAGGTACTTGTAGGCGTCGTCGGTGGGCTTGCTCTTCGCGATCGCCTGACGGCCGGCCAGGATCTGCCCGCGCTCGCGGCTGTAGGCGGCCTCGGCGGGGCGGGTGTTGCCGGCCTTGTTGTCGTAGCTGTCGGCCTTGACGAACTGCAGGTAGGTCACGTTGGCCATCAGCGCCAGGAAGAGCACCAGGCAGAAGATGGAGACGGCACGGATCGGCTTGTTCACGCGTCGACCACCTTGACCAGCTGCGTCGACTCCATGTCCGGGTTGGCGTCGGGCTCGCTGAGATCGGGCAGCGGGCGCCGGGCCTGGTCCGAGATGCGCAGCAGGATCGCGACGATCACCCAGTTGGCGATCAGCGAGGAACCGCCGTACGACATGAAGGGTGTGGTCAGGCCGGTCAGCGGGATGAGCCGCGTGACGCCGCCGATGACGACGAAGACCTGGATCGCGAGCACGCAGCCCAGGCCGGTGGCGACCAGCTTGCCGAAGCCGTCGCGGGCGATCAGGGCGGCGCGGAGCGCGCGCTCGACGATGAGGCCGTAGAGCAGCAGGACCGCGATGACGGCGGTGAGGCCGAGCTCCTCGCCGACCAGCGCCATGATGAAGTCGTTGTGCTCCTCGGGCACCCGCAGGTGGACCGAGCTGCCCGAGCCGAGCGTGATCATCCCCTGGCCCAGGCCGCGGCCGAGCAGGCCGCCCCACGCGAACGCGTAGAGGCTCTGCACCAGCTGGTAGCCGCTGCCCTGGGCGTCCTGGAAGGGGTGCAGCCAGATGTCGACGCGCTCGGTCACGTGGGGGACCAGGCGGGATGCGGCGAAGGCGCCGGCGAGGAACATCGCGCCACCGACGTAGAGCCACCCCGAGCGCTCGGTGGCGACGTACAGCATCACCAGGAAGAGGCCGAAGAACAGCAGGCTGGAGCCGAGGTCCTTCTGCACCACCAGGATGCACATGCTGACCGCCCACATCGCGAGGATCGGGCCGAGGTCGCGGCCGCGGGGGAGGTCGACGAACAGGACCCGGCGGCCGGCGAGCGCGAGGGCGTCGCGGTGGCCGACCAGGTAGCCGGCGAACGCGAGCACGAGCAGCACCTTGGCGACCTCGCCGGGCTGCAGGGTGAAGCCGCCGACACCGATCCAGATCCGGGCGCCGTTCACCTCCTTGCCGAGCACGGGGAGCATCGGCAGGAGCAGGAGCACGATCGCGGCGAGCCCGAAGGTGTAGGTGTAGCGGCCGAGCACGCGGTGGTCGCGCACCAGGTAGAGCGTCGCGATGAACAGCGCGACGCCGAGGGTCATCCACATCAGCTGCTTGCTCGCGTCGCTGGTGCCGATGGCCAGGTCGATCCGGTGGATCAGCGCGAGGCCGAGCCCGTTGAGGGCCGCGACGACGGGCAGCAGCACCGGATCGGCGTACGGCGCGACGAGGCGGACCGTCACGTGGGCCGCGATGATCAGCGCGGCCAGCCATCCGCCGTACGCGATGAGGTTGGCGGGGACGGCACCGTCGACGCCGAGGCCGACGCTGACGTAGGCGCCGATGCCCACGGCGAGGGCGAGGATGAGCAGGAACAGCTCAGCCCCGCGCCGGCGGCGGTGGACGAACTCCATCAACGGCGAGCCCGGCATCAGGGCGTCCCCGTCCCAGCGAGGGGCAGGTCGGCGACGATCTGCTGTGCCTTCTGCGGGTTGTCGGCGGTGATGCCGTCCTTGACCGGCTTCGGGTTGAGCAGGTCGTCGACGGGCAGGTCGCTCTCCAGGTAGACCGAGCTGATCCCCGGGACGTCCTTGATGCCGCGGAAGATCGTGACGTGGCCGTCGTGCTCGCCGACGTAGTACTGCCGCTGGGTCCAGGAGTACGCCGCCGCGCCGGCCACCCACAGCAGGCCGAGCGCCACGAGCAGCAGCATGAACCGG
>DATFHM010000383.1:0-6823 GCA_035248385.1 Nocardioides sp.
TCGAGGGCGTGCCGCACGGTCATCCGTGCGACTCCGAAGCGGTCGACCAGGTCACGCTCGGACGGCGCGGCGGCGCCGGGCGCGCTGTCGGCGACGAGCGCGCGAACGTACTCGCGGATCGCCACGTGCTTGAGAGCGTTCGTCTTCACCAGATCCCCCCATGGACGGCTATGTGCCGCACAGTAGGGGTACGCGCTACACGGCGTCCCAAGAATGCGAATTCTTTTCCCCGGGCCTTTTTCCTGACCACGCCGAGCGGCTCCGAACATCTGTTCGACGCGGTGCTACCGTCGGTTCCATGGACTTCCAGGCCACCCTCTTCGCCCCCGGCCCGAGCTCCACGATCGCGTGCGACGGGATCGAACGGATGGCGCTGACCGAGGGTGCCTGGGTCGACATCGCGCGGGCCTGGCTGCCCGATGCCGACGAGGTCTTCGAGCAGATGGTCGGCGAGGTCCCCTGGCGCGCGGAGCGCCGCCGGATGTACGACCGGGTCGTCGACGTACCCCGCCTGGTGCACACCTACATGATCGGCGAGGACCTCCCCCACTCGATGCTGACGACGGCACGGGAGGCGCTCAGCGAGCAGTACGCCCATGAGCTCGGCGAGCCCTTCCGCACCGCCGGCTGCTGCTACTACCGCGACGGTCGCGACAGCGTCGCCTGGCACGGCGACACCATCGGGCGCGGCTCCACGCAGGACACGATGGTCGCGATCGTGTCGCTCGGCGACCCGCGACGGCTCTGCCTGCGGCCCCGCTCCGGCGGCGAGACCATCGCTGTCGAGATGGGCCACGGCGACCTGGTGGTCATGGGTGGCAGCTGCCAGCGCACCTGGGAGCACGCGGTGCCCAAGGTCGCCTCCGCCGGACCGCGGATCTCGGTGCAGTTCCGCCCCCTCAACGTGTTCTGACCGAAGACCCCGCCGGCGGGAGGAGCCGTCGGTACTGTCGGCTCGTGATCGACCCGGTCGGCAGGTTCGTCGAGTTCACGGAGCACTCGACGGCACGGAAGACGGCGTTCATCTCGGCCGTCGTCGTGCCGGCCCAGATCCCGCTGCTCATCGTCGCGATCGTCGCCTTCATCCTGAGCGGCAAGGTCGACGCGCGGTGGACCACGGCGCTGCTGCTGGCCCCCATCGTGCTGACGGCGTGCCTCGGCCTGGTCAGCTGGCGGCTGGCCGAGCGCGGCATCGAGGGCGGCTGGACCTACTACCCCTTCGTCTACGGGTGGATCGCGCTGCCGTGCATCGGGCTCTACCAGTTCGGCGCGAACGACGCCGTCACCGTGGCCGCGATGATCCTGCCCGCGCTCGCGGGGATCCTCCTGTACGGCGGGGTCGCGCGCGGACTCGGCGCGCTCGCCTTCCTGATGACCCTGTACGTCGGCCTCCAGCTGGCCGTGGTCACCCACCTGATCCCCTACGCGCCCGCGGTCCACGAGCGGAGCGTGGACGTGGTGGCGACCGACCCCGCCGGGTGGATCGGCCGGATGGCGGAGCAGCTGCTGGTCGTGCCCGTCGTGTTCGTCCTGGTGATCCTGCTGAACGCGGCGTTCGTCCGCGCGCGCGACCAGCTCGACGACGCCGTCGGCCTCATCGCCACGCTCTCCGACTCCGCGGACGACCCGTGGTCCGGCCTCGCCGCGAAGGTCGGGTCGACCCTGGGCGCGCGCGAGGCGCAGGTGTGGGAGGTGACGGAGAGCGGCTGGGCGCCGGTCTCGGTGTGGCCGGACCGGCCGGACCGTCCCGTCGGGCCGGACCTCCCGGCCGACCGCCGGCTCATCGAGGACGCCGGCGGGACGGTGGGCGCCCTGGTGATCCACCGGGACGCCGACGGCTTCTCCGCCTTCGAGGAGCGCCTCATCACCGAGCTCAGCGGGCAGATCGCGCTGCTCCTGCGGCAGCGGCGGCACGCGGCGGAGATCCAGGCCGCGGCGCGCCGCATCGTCACGTCGGCCGACGCCGCCCGGCGCCGGATCGAGCGGGACCTGCACGACGGCGCCCAGCAGCAGATGGTCGCGCTGTCGATCGAGCTGAGCCTGCTGTCGCAGCGCTGCGAGGACGCGGGTGACGGCGAGACCGCCGGGCTCATCGAGGCCGCGCGAGGTCAGGTGCTGGAGGCGACCGCCGAGCTGCGCGAGCTGGCCCGCGGCCTGCACCCCGCGGTGCTGTCCCGCTCGGGGCTGACCGAGGCGATCCGGTCGCTGGCCCGTCGGTCGCCGGTGCCCGTCGAGCTCGTGGTCGACTGCGACGGGGAGATCGCGAAGGACGTCGAGCTGACGGCGTACATGTTCGTGAGCGAGGGACTGACCAACGTCGCGCGCTACTCGGGGGCGACCTGCGCGGAGGTGCGGGTGGTGCGCGCCGAGGACCGCCTGGCCGTCGCCGTGTCGGACGACGGGTGCGGTGGTGCCGACCCGGTGGACGGCAGCGGCCTGCGCGGGATGGCGGACCGCCTCGCCGCCCTGGGTGCGTCGCTCGACATCACCAGCCCGGCCGGCGCCGGCACCACGATCAGCACGGTCCTGCCCTGCGTCTAGCGGGCGGGCGCGCGGACGCTCACGGGGTCGGGGAGACGGTCTCCGCGGCCTGTGGGGTCGCCGAGGCGGTCGGCTGGTCCGTGGCGGTCGCGGTCTCCGTCGGGGTCGCGGTGTCGCTCGGCTGCGCGGTGGGGCTCGTGGTCGGCGTGGGGGCGGTGGGCGTCGGTGTCGGGGTCGCGGTCGCGGTCACCGTCGCGGTGACGGTCGGGGTGGGCGCCGGGGCGGTCGGGTGCTTGCTCCCCGAGGAGCCGCCGAACAGCGACGTCCGCCTGTCGGTGGTGGTGCCTCCGGTCAGCGACGACACGCTCTTCCCGGCGATCACCTCGAAGCCGCTGATGGCGAGCATCGCCACCACGAAGACCGCCCCTGCGAGCAGGGCCACCCGGCGCCACGGCAACCCCGCGAGCCCACCGGTCGGCGCCGCGTGGGCGGCGGGCGGCGCGGGGTCCACCGAGAGCGGTGCGGGCGGCGCGGGCGGCTCCTCGGCGTTGTCGGTGAGCTCGGAGGAGGCGTTCTCGAGGTGGGCGTCGGCGCGGGCGAGGTTCGACGCGACGGTCGGGGACGTCGAGTGGGCCGCCGCTCGGCGTACCTCCTGCTGGGCCTGGTCGACGCGCTGCAGCGCGCTGGCCTGGACCTCCGCCATCTTGCGGCGGCTGGACTGGATGCCCTGCTTGTAGAGGGCGGTGCTGACCGTCGCCACGACGCTGCCGAGCGCCGCACCGACGAGGGTGCCAGCGGCACCGAGCGTCGACAGCAGCACGGCCACCGTCACGGCGGCCCCGGCGCCCGCGAAGACGGACGGCCAGTCGATCTTCGCCGGTGGCTCGTCCTGCTTGTTCATCGCTCTACCAGTGTCGCGGGCGGATCAAGAGATCCAGGTCTCAGTCGGTGCCGTGCCGCTTGATGAAGTCGAGGATCTGCTCGGACAGCTCGGGGCGGCACACGATGACGTCGGGCAGGTAGACGTCGTCCTGGTTGTACCGCAGCTCGCTGCCGTCGACCCGGCTGGTGAACAGCCCGGCGGCACGCGCGACCGCGACCGGCGCCGCGGAGTCCCACTCGTACTGCCCGCCCGCGTGCACGTAGGCGTCGGCCACGTCGCGCACCACGGACATCATCTTCACGCCGGCCGACCCCATCGGCACCAGCTCCGCGTCCAGCTCCTCGGCGAGCGCGGCCACGAACGCCGGCGGGCGGCTGCGGGAGACAGCGATGCGCGGCTTCGCCGACGTACGGGCCGGTACGACGGGCGGGGTGCCGGTGTTGAAGGTCTCCCCGATCACGGGCTGGGCGACCGCGCCGGCGACGAGCTCGCCGTCCTGCCAGAGCGCGACGTGCACGGCCCAGTCGTCGCGGGGCGGCTCGGAGAACTCACGGGTGCCGTCGAGCGGGTCGACGATCCAGACCCGGGCCGCGGACAGGCGCGCTTTGTCGTCCTTGCCCTCCTCGGAGAGCACGGTGTCGTCGGGCCGGTACGTCGCCAGCAGGTCCATCAGCAGGTGGTGCGCGGCCATGTCGCCCGCGTCCTTGAGCTCCTTGCCCTGCAGGCCCTCCGCCCGGACCTCGAGCAGCCGGCGGCCGGCGACCTCGGCCAGCCACGCGGCGAGGCGGTGGTCGTCGGCGACGACCTCGGGGGACGGCGTACCAGGATCGAAAGTCACGGCGTCACCCTAGCGGCACCGTCGTACCTGATCGTTTGGCCCCGATCCTGGCCGAAACAGGGCCAGACGATCAGGTACGACGGATCACGAGTTGAAGCGCGACTGGGTCTTCTCGAGCCCGTCGGTGATGAGCGACTCGACGGCGTCGGCGGCGCGGTCGACCTCGAAGGGGAGGTCCTTGCGCTCGGTCGAGGAGTAGTTCGACAGCACGAAGTCGGCCACCTCCTGGCGGCCGGGAGGGCGGCCGATGCCGGAGCGCACGCGGAAGAACTCCCCCGAGCCGAGGGAGCCGCGCAGGGACTTCAGGCCGTTGTGGCCGTTGTCGCCGCCGCCGCGCTTCACGCGCAGCTGGCCGAAGTCGATGTCGAGCTCGTCGTGGATCGCGATGATCCGCTCGGGGCCGACCTTGTAGAAGGTGGCGAGGGCCTTGATCGGCCCGCCGGTCTCGTTCATGTAGCCGCGTGACTTGGCGAGCACCACCCGCGGCCCGGGCGTGCCCGGAGCACCGAGCCGCCCCTCGACCACGTCGGCGCGGCCGGTCTTGTGGGCGCGGAAGGGAGAGCCCATCCGGCGCGCGAGCTCATCGACCACGAGGTAGCCGATGTTGTGCCGGTGTCCGGCGTACGACGGGCCGGGATTGCCGAGGCCGACGACCAGCCACACGTCGGGCTGGTCGTCGGCCATCGGTCACTCCTCGTCGTCGTTCTCCTCCGCGGGCCGGTCGCTGTCGACGGCCTCCGCGGAGGAGGGGGTGCTCCCCGGCACGAAGGTGCGGACCGGGGAGATCAGCCGGCCCAGGAACCACCGGAGCCGACCGAAGGGGTTCACTCCGAGTCGCCGCCCTCGGCAGCCTCGGCCTCGCCCTCAGCGGCCTCGCCGGCCTCGGCCTCGCCCTCGGCGGCCTCCGGCTCCTCGCCGAGGTCGGCGACCTGGGCCTCGGTGACGTGGACGACGAGCGCCTCGGCGTCGGTCAGCAGGGTCGAGCCCGACGGCAGCGTCAGCGCGCCGGCCAGGATCTGGGTGCCGGCCTCGGCGCCCTCGATGTCGACCTCGATCGACTCGGGGATGTGGGTGGCCTCGGCCTCGATCTGCACGGTGTTGTGCTCGATCTGGACCAGGGTGTCCTTGGCGGCCTCGCCCACGGTGAGGACCGGGACGTCGACGGTGACCTTCTCGCCACGCTTGACGGCGACGAAGTCGACGTGCTCGAGCAGGCGGCGGACCGGGTCGACCTGGACGGCCTTGGTCAGGGCGAGCTGCTTCTGGCCGTCGATCTCGATCTCGAGCAGGGCGTTGGCGCCGCCGTGCTTGATCGCCATCATCGTGTCGTGGCCGGGCATGGTCACGTGGATCGGGTCGTTGCCGTGGCCGTAGATGACCGCGGGGATCTTGTTCTCGCGGCGGATGCGGCGGGCGGCGCCCTTGCCGAACTCGGTGCGGGCCTCAGCCTTGATGGTCTCGGTGCTCATTGCGTTCTCCTGCTTGACGGGGATCGGGGGCCCGGCGAGGCGCGACGGCCCCGAACATCGGGCCCTGTCGATCACGGAGTCATCACGCGGGATGCTCCCTCGCCGAGGCAACCTGAAGAGTCTAGGCGCGGCGCCCGGGCCCGGTCGAATCCGCGCGACGGCGACTGGAGAGGGGTTCCTAGAGTGACAGTGTGCCCCTGACCCTCACCGAGGCGCGCGAGCGTGCCGCGCTGCTGTCCGACGTCCACACAGTCGTCCACCTGGACCTGACCTCGACCGAGTCCTACGTGGTCGAGGCGGAGATCAGGTTCCGCTGCTCGACGCCCGGGGCCTCGACCTTCCTCGAGCTGGCCGCGGCGCGCGACGTGACGGTCGACGGCTCCCCGGCGGCGTACGACGGCGAGCGGATCCGGCTCACCGACGTGAGCACCGACAACACCGTGCGGGTGCGGGCGACGATGCCCTACGTCACCGACGGCGACGGGATGACCGTGACGACCGACCCGGCCGACGGCGAGCGGTACGTCTGCGCGTTCACCGCCATGGACATCGCTCACCGGGTGCTCCCCTGCTTCGACCAGCCCGACCTCAAGACGACCCTCACCGTCTCGGTCACCGCCCCCGCGCACTGGACGGTGCTCGCCAACGGACCCGCTGCCGGCACGGAGGTGCGTGGCGAGGCGAAGCTCTGGTCGTTCGGCACGACGCCGCCCATCTCGACGTACCTCTTCTTCGTGGGCGCCGGTCCCTGGGTAGGCGAGACCTGGGACGAGCCGTACGCCGCAGCGCCCGGCGGCACGCTGCCCTTCGGTTGGTGGGCCCGCGCCTCCCAGGAGCCCGCGCTGCGTCGCGACGCCGCCGAGCTGCGCCGGATCACCAGCGCCTGCTTCCAGCACTACACGACGGTCTTCGAGCCGCCGTACGCCTTCGCGGACTACCAGCAGGTCTTCACCCCCGGGCTCAACTGGGGCGCGATGGAGTTCCCCGGCTGCGTGGCCTTCCGCGACGAGCACCTCGTGGCCGGCACCCCGACCGCGCTGCAGCGCGAGTGGCTGGCCACCACGATCGCCCACGAGATGGCGCACATGTGGTTCGGCGACCTCGTGACGATGCGGTGGTGGGAGGACTCCTGGCTCAACGAGTCCTTCGCCG
>DATFHM010000384.1:0-2282 GCA_035248385.1 Nocardioides sp.
TCCCGAAGCCGGGCCCCCAGGCAGAGGCGCCTGCGGTCGTCGAGCCCGAGGCCCCGGCCGCCGAGCAGGAGCCTCCCGCCGAGCCCGAGGCACCCGCCGCGTCGGTGTCGAGCCCGACCCCGACGGCTCCGCGTCCTGCGGCACGCCCCGGCACGCCGCGTCCGGGCAACAACCCGTTCGCGTCCAGCCAGGGCATGGGCCGTCGGCCCGAGCCGGCTCCGCGCGACGGTGCCGCTCCGGACGACAACCGTCCGCCGCGCCCGCCGGCGCCCGCCGGCGGCCGTCCCGGCATGCCGCGCCCGAACCCGGCGATGATGCCGAAGGGCCCCTCGTCCTTCGCTGGAGCGCCGGCCGGTCGTCGTGGCCCCGGTGGCCCCGGTGCCGGCCGTCCCGGCGGTGGCCCCGGTCGCCCGGGTGCTCCGGGTCGTCCCGGTGGCCCCGGTGCCGGTGCCGGAGCTCCCGGTCGTCCCGGTGGCGCTCCCGGCGGTTTCGCCGGTCGTCCCGGTGGCGGTGGCAACCGTCCCGGCCAGCGCGGCCAGACCCAGGGTGCCTTCGGCCGCCCGGGTGGTCCCGCGCGTCGTGGTCGCAAGTCGAAGCGGGCGCGTCGTCAGGAGTTCGAGGCCATGGAGGCCCCGACCCTGGGCGGCATGCGTGTCCGCAAGGGCAACGGCGAGACCGTGCGTCTGGCCCGTGGCTCCTCGCTGACCGACTTCGCCGAGAAGATCGGTCTGGACGCAGCCTCGCTGGTGCAGATGCTGTTCCACCTCGGTGAGATGGTCACCTCCACCCAGTCGGTGGGCGACGAGACGCTCGAGCTGCTCGGTGAGGAGCTCAACTACGTCGTCGAGATCGTCTCCCCGGAGGACGAGGACCGCGAGCTGCTGGAGAGCTTCGACCTGGAGTTCGGCGCCGACGAGGGCGACGAGTCCGACCTGGTCGTCCGTCCGCCGGTCGTGACCGTCATGGGTCACGTCGACCACGGAAAGACCAAGCTGCTCGACGCGCTGCGTGGCGCGAACGTGGTGGCCGGCGAGGCCGGTGGCATCACCCAGCACATCGGCGCCTATCAGGTCCACACCGACGTCGACGGCAACGACCGTCGCATCACCTTCATCGACACCCCGGGTCACGAGGCGTTCACCGCAATGCGTGCCCGCGGCTCGCAGTCCTCGGACATCGCGATCCTCGTGGTCGCGGCGGACGACGGCGTGATGCCGCAGACGGTCGAGGCGCTCAACCACGCCAAGGCCGCCGGTGTCCCGATCGTGGTCGCGGTCAACAAGATCGACAAGCCCGAGGCCGACCCGACCAAGGTCCGCGGCCAGCTCACCGAGTACGGCCTGATCCCCGAGGAGTACGGCGGCGACGCGATGTTCGTCGACGTCTCGGCCAAGGCCGGCCTCAACCTGGACAAGCTGCTCGAGGCCGTCGTGCTCACCGCCGACGCGTCCCTCGACCTGCGCGCCAACCCGACGCAGGACGCCCAGGGTCTGGTCGTCGAGGCGCACCTGGACCGCGGTCGCGGCCCGGTCGCCACGGTCCTGGTCCAGCGCGGAACGCTCCGCGTCGGCGACTCGATCGTCGCCGGTCCGGCCCACGGCCGGGTCCGCGCGATGCTCGACGAGTTCGGCAAGGAGATGGCGGAGGCCGACCCGGGTCGCCCGGCGATGGTCCTCGGTCTCTCGGCCGTGCCGGGTGCGGGTCAGAACTTCATCGTGGTGGAGGACGACCGTGTCGCCCGCCAGATCGCGGAGAAGCGCGAGGCTCGCGAGCGCGCTGCCCTGCAGGCGAAGCGCCGCGTCCGTCGTACCCTCGAGGACTTCATGGCCTCCATGGAGAGCGGGGAGAGCCAGGAGCTCAACCTCATCCTCAAGGGCGACGTGTCGGGTTCCGTCGAGGCCCTCGAGGACGCCCTCGCGGCGATCGAGGTCGGCGACGAGGTCTCGCTGCGGGTCATCGACCGCGGTGTCGGTGCGATCACCGAGGCCAACGTCAACCTGGCCGCCGCCTCGGACGCGATCATCATCGGCTTCAACGTCCGTGCGCAGGGCAAGGCCGCCGAGCTCGCCGACAAGGAAGGTGTCGAGGTCAAGTACTACTCGGTCATCTACCAGGCGATCGAGGAGATCGAGGCCGCGCTCAAGGGCATGCTCAAGCCGGAGTACGAGGAGGTCACCCTCGGTCAGGCCGAGATCCGTGCCATCTTCCGCTCCAGCAAGATCGGCAACATCGCCGGTTGCATGGTCACCAGCGGCCTGATCCGACGCAACGCCAAGGTGCGC
>DATFHM010000385.1:0-4354 GCA_035248385.1 Nocardioides sp.
CCGTGCGCGGTCGCGGTCTCGTAGACGTAGCGCGCGATCGGGGTCGAGCCGACGAAGGAGATCGCGGCGACGTCCTCGTGGGTGAGCAGCGCGTCGACGGCCTCCTTGTCACCGTGGACGACGTTGACGACGCCGTCCGGCAGGCCGGCCTCCTGGAGGAGCTGCGCCATCCAGACCGCGGCGCTCGGGTCCTTCTCGCTGGGCTTGACGACGACCGTGTTGCCCGACGCGACTGCGATCGGCAGGAACCACAGCGGCACCATGGCCGGGAAGTTGAACGGGCTGATGATGCCGACGACACCGAGCGGCTCGCGGATCGAGTAGACGTCGATGTCGGTCGAGGCGTTGCCGGAGAAGTCGCCCTTCGCCAGGTGCGCGATGCCGCACGCGAACTCGACGACGTCGAGGCCGCGGGCGACCTCACCGGCGGCGTCGGACAGCACCTTGCCGTGCTCGGAGGTGATGATCGCGGCGAGCTCGTCCTTGCGGGCGTTGAGCAGCTCGCGGAAGGAGAACATCACCGAGGTGCGCTTGGCGATCGACGCCGTGCCCCAGCTCGCGAACGCGGCCTTGGCGGACGCGACGGCGGTCGCCACGTCGGCGCTCGAGCCGTAGCGGACCTGCTTGGTCACGGTGCCCAGCGCGGGGTCGAAGACGTCGCCGGTGCGGGTGGAGACACCGGCGACGGCGGCGCCGTCGATCCAGTGGTCGAGGATCTCGGTCATTTCTCTTTCACAGCTCCTTGTCGAGGATGGTCAGCACGTCGTCGTACGCCGCCAGTGCCTCGGCCACCTCGTCGGAGGTGACCACGCACGGCGGGACGACGTGGATGCGGTTGTCCGCCAGGAACGGCAGCACGTTGCGGGAGACGAGCTCCACCTTGGCCTTCGCCATCGCGGCGGCCGGCAGCGGGGCGCGGGTGGTGCGGTCGGCGACGAGCTCCAGCGCCCAGAAGACGCCCTTGCCGCGGACCTCGCCGATGACGGGGTGCTTCTCGGCGAGCGCGGCCAGGCCGGGGCCCAGGACGTCCTCGCCGATCTGCTTCGCATGGGCGACGATGCCCTCGGCCTCCATGGCGTCGAGCGCCGCGACGATGGAGGCGGCCGCGAGGGGGTGGCCGGAGTAGGTGAGACCGCCGGGGAAGACCCGCTCGTCGAAGGTCGCGGCGATCTCGTTGTCGATGATCACGCCACCGACCGGCACGTAGCCGGAGTTCACGCCCTTGGCGAAGGTGATCAGGTCGGGCTTCACGTCGTACGCATCGAGCGCGAGCCACTCACCGGTGCGACCGAAGCCCGCCATCACCTCGTCGAGGATGAGCAGGATGCCGAACTCGTCGGCCAGCGCGCGTACGCCGGGCAGGTAGCCCTCCGGCGGCATCAGGACGCCCGCGGTGCCGGGGATCGTCTCGAGCAGGATGGCCGCGATCGTGCTCGGACCCTCGCACTCCACGATCCGGCGCAGGTGCTGCAGCGCGCGCTCGCACTCCTGCTCGGGCGTGGTCGCCCAGAACTCGCTGCGGTAGAGGTACGGCCCGAACGCGTGCACGTGGCCGCGGGCGTACTCGTTGGGCAACCGGCGCCAGTCGCCGGTCGCGTTGATCGCGGCGCCGGTGTTGCCGTGGTAGCTGCGGTAGCGCGAGACGACCTTGTCGCGGCCGGTGTGCAGCCGCGCCATCCGGATCGCGTTCTCGACGGCGTCCGCACCGCCGTTGGTGAAGAACACTTTGTCCATGCCCACGGGCGCGCGGTTGGTGATCCGCTGCGCGGCCTCGCCGCGGGTCAGGTTGCCGGTGGCCGGGCCGATGGTGGCGAGCTCGGCGGCCTGCTCCTGGATCGCGCTGACGACGCCGGGGTGGCCGTAGCCGATGTTGACGTTGACCAGCTGGCTGGAGAAGTCGAGGTAGGTGCGACCGCTGTGGTCCCACACCCGGCTGCCCTTGCCGCCGGCGATCGGCAGCAGGTTCAGGGAGCCCTGGGCGGACCACGAGTGGAAGACGTGGGCGCGGTCCAGCTCGGTCGTGCGCTGGTCGAGGTCGCTGTGATCTGCCTGCATATTTGTTACGTTAAGACTTGAACATTTATCTGCCAAGGTGTCCGCGGAGGTTGCTGGTGGTCGATCGGCTGGGCGCGCTCGAGGACCTCGTCGACCGCTCCCCGCGCGGCATCGCCGGAGCGGTCAGCCGCGCGATCCGGGCCGGCGAGCTGGCGCCGGGTGACCGGCTCCCGACGGTGCGCTCCGTGGCCGACTCGCTGGGGGTCTCCCCCGGCACCGTCAGCGCGGCCTGGCAGGCGCTGCGCCGCAAGGGCCTGATCGTGGCCCGCGGCCGGTCGGGCTCGTTCGTGCAGGACGCCCCGACGGCGTGGCTGAGCCCGCGGCACCGCGACCTCGTCGGCGCCGGTCTCGACGGGGCGCGCCTCGACCTCTCCCGCGGCATCGCCGACCCCTCCCTGCTGCCGTCGCTGGGACCCGCGCTGCGGCGGGTGTCCGAGCGCGCCGAGGCCTTCGCCTACCAGGCCGAGCCAGTCCTGCCCGGTCTGCGGGCGGTGCTGGTGGATGCCTGGCCGGCCCGCGTCGAGACGCTGACCGTCGTCGACGGCGCCACCGACGGCATCGCCCGGGTGCTCGAGGAGGTCGCCGGGTACGGCGACCGCGTCGTGCTCGAGTCCCCCGGCTACCCGCCGCTGTTCGACCTCGTCGAGTCGCTCGGCGCCGAGGTCGTGCCGGTGCGCCACGACGCGGAGGGAATCCTGCCCCGGTCGCTCGAGGCCGCGATGAGCGCCCGGCCGACCGCGGTCGTCCTGCAGCCCCGGGCCCAGAACCCGACCGGCCGGGTGATGTCGGAGGAGCGGGCGGAGCGGCTGGTCCGGGTCATGACCCGGCGCGGCGTGGCCACCCCCTGGATCGTCGAGGACGACCACTCGCACGGCATCAGCACCGCGACCCCTGTCTCGCTGGCGCGCTGGCTGCCCGAGCGGGTCGTCCACGTCCGCTCGTTCTCCAAGTCGCACGGACCCGACCTCCGCATCGCCGCCATGGGCGGGCCCGGGGCGCTGCTCGACCGGGTCGTCGCCCGCCGGATGCTCGGCCCCGCCTGGACCTCGCGGATGGTGCAGACGATCCTGCTCGAGCTGCTCACCGCCCCGTCCTCGGTCGCCCAGGTCGAGCACGCGCGATCGACGTACGCCGCCCGCCAGGGCGCCCTCGTCGCCGCCCTCGGCGCGCACGGCGTGTCCCTGGAGGTGCCGGACGGCATCAACCTGTGGCTCCCCGTCCGCGACGAGCGCGCCGCCCTCCTCGAGCTCGACGCCGCCGGCATCCGCGTCGCCGGCGGCACAACCTTCCTCGCCACCCCCGGCACCGACCACCCCGCGGTCCGGGTCACCTCGGGGCTGGTCGCGGTCGAGGACGCGGACGAGGTCGCCGCCGCCCTCGCCGCCGCGTCACGTGGCTAATTCACGGGTTAACCCGTGAATTAGCCACTCCTGCGGAGAAATTTCCCGGTAGAAGTAACCATTTCACGGGTTAACCCGTGAAATGGCCGCGGGCCTCAGAGCCCCCGCACCATCTCCCGCTCCACCCCGACGGGGATCGCCACGCTGGCGCCGGTGAGCTCGAAGCCGAGCTTGCGGTACGCCGCCTCCGCACGCGGGTTCTCGGCGTGCACCTGGAGCCGCAGCCGGTCGACGCCGAGCCCGCGCGCCCAGTCGGCGACGGCGTCGACCAGCCGACCGAGCAGGCCGGAACCACGGGCCTCGGGGGCGACGTACACCCCGACCAGGAGGACCTGCCGCCTCTCGATCGGTACGCCGGCCCAGTCGACGGAGCCCGGCTCCTCCAGGAGCCCGATCACCGTGCCGGCGAACGCACCGTCGGCGACCCCGACGACCTGGGTGGCCGTCTCGCCGCGAGCCACGTTCGCGGCCCGGTCGATCCAGAAGCTGTCGGGCTCGGCTGCCTCCTCGTCGTGCGTGCGCACGAAGGCGACGGGCGCGGCGTCGTCGCGAAGAGCCTGCAGCCGGAAGGCACGGAGCGCCGGCCACTCCTCGGCACGGACGGTCCTGACCTCGATCTCCATGCGGGTCACCCTAGGAAAACGACCGCCGGGCCGGCGCCCCATTTCTGGAGCACCGACCCGGCGGGTCGCTCAGCGCTACGTCACGCCGGGAAGGTCTCGCCCTTCGCCGCCATGTCGCGCAGGTACTGCGTCGGCCGGAACCGGTCGCCGTACTTGTCGGCCAGCTCGTCGGCGCGCTTGAGGAACGCCTCGATGCCGTAGGTGCCGTCGGCCGCGTCGTAGCCCGTGATGAACTGCGCCGCACCACCGGTGGCCGGCGGGAAGCCGATGCCGAAG
>DATFHM010000386.1:0-6535 GCA_035248385.1 Nocardioides sp.
TCCCTGACGGATCGCGAGCGCGACGTCCTGCAGTTCCTCGCTGCCGGCCTCGACGCCTGCGTCATCGCCCACGAGCTGGGCATCTCGGTCCACACCTGCCGCGGCTACGTCAAGAACATCTTGGCGAAGCTCGGCGCCCACTCGCAGCTCGAGGCCGTGGTGCTGGCCATGCGCAGCGGACTGGTCGGCGTCGGCGATGTCGCGCCGTGACGGCGCCAGGGCACTCTCCGGTGGACTCGGACGTCACGCGCTCCTCCAGTTCGCGCTAGGGGTGCTGGTCGCCATCGTCGTCGCGAGCGTGGCCAGCCTGCTGGTCGCGCAGCAGATGTCGGAGAAGATCGCGCTCCGCACCGCCGAGGCGCGGGGTGAGGCCTTCGCTCGCGGCGTCGCCGCCCCCCTGGTCAACGAGGCCGTCAGGAACGGGGAACCCGACGCCACCGAGCTGTTCAGCACCGTGATGAACAACCGGATCAACGCCGGCTCGATCATGCACATGAAGGTGTGGGGGATCGACGGGACCGTGCTCTGGGCCGACGAGCAGGGCCTGATCGGCAAGCAGTTCGACCTCGACCCGCCGGTGAAGGCGCAGGCGGGCAACGAGTTCGTCCACTCCGAGGTCTCCACCCTCGACCAGCCGGAGAACCAGTTCGAGCTCAGCGCGGGGCGGCTCGTCGAGGTGTACGTCGGAGCGACGGACGCCGACGGAGTGCCGGTCATCATCGAGACCTACTGGTCGGCCGCCGGCATCCACGCCGACGAGCGGCGGGTGCTGTGGGAGATCGCCCCGTTGTCGCTCGGCTCCATCCTGCTGCTGATGGCCCTGATGCTGCCGGTCGCGGTCAACCTCGCCCGCAACGCCAACCGCAGCGTCCTGGAGCGCAACCGGGTGCTCAGCCACGCGCTCGGTGCCGCCGACCTCGAGCGGTCCCGGATCGCCCAGATGCTGCACGACGGGGTGATCCAGGACCTCGCCGGTCTCGGGTTCGCCCTGCCGTCGGCGTCCTCGCGGATCCGTGACGAGTCCGAGCTCGACAGCGCACGCCAGATCGTCGACAACGCCACGGAGGTGATCCGCAACGACCTGACGACGCTCCGGACCCTCCTCGCCGACATCTACCCGCCGTCGCTGGCCCTCGGGGAGCTCGCGACGGCGATCAACGAGCTCGCGTCGAGCGCGGAGCGCTCGGGCCTGGTCGTCAGCGTCGAGCTGCAGACCGAGCAGCCGCTCGGGCACGCGACGAACCAGCTGGCCTACCGGATCGTCCGGGAGGGCCTGCTCAACGTCGTCAAGCACACCACGGCGACCCGTGCCTGGGTCGTCATCCGCGCGGTCGGGGACGTCATCCAGGTCTCCGTGCGCGACAACGGACCGGGCGCCGAGCCGGTCGTCATCGCCGATCCGCAGTCGGGCCACATCGGGCTCCGGCTGCTCTTCGACGCCGTGGCCGACCAGGGCGGGGAGCTCTCCGTCCGGCCGGCTGACGAGGGAGGCACGGTGCTGATCGGGACGTTCCCCGTCCCGCAGCCCGACCTCTGATCGTCCGTCCAACCGAGGCCGGCGAGCGCCGTCCAAGGAATCCACAGGGGGTCATAACGAGACTTGCCTTGAGGCGCCGCCGCCGGCGCGTCTCGGGCGAGAGGAAGAAATCATGATTCGGGTAGTTCTTGCCGATGACCACCCTCTGATCCGCCTCGGCCTCGCAGCCATCCTCGACGACCAGCCCGACATCACCGTGTGCGGTGTCGCGGACAGCGGCGAGGACGCGGTGGTGCAGGTCCGTGACCAGGCCCCCGACGTGGCCCTGCTCGACCTGTCGATGCCCGGCGAGGGCGGCGTAGCCGCAGCAGCCGAGATCGCCGTGGGGCAGCCCGACACGCGGGCGCTGATCCTCACCTGCCACGGCGACGCCGCGCACATCCGAGCGGCCCTCGCCGCCGGCGCCAGCGGCTACGTCCTCAAGGACGCCACCGTGGCCGAGCTGGTCGACGCCGTCCGCGCGGTCCACCGCGGCGAGCTCGTGATGAGTCCCGACGTCGCGCGGGCGCTCGAGGAGGACACCATCCTCCCGGCCGCGCAGCCGCGGCGGCACGCTCATGGTGTGAGCAGGACCCGGCCGAGCCGGGGGCCCCGCCCCACGTCGTAGCGTTCCCCTCCACAGTCCCCGGATCCCCGGATCCTCGGATCCTCGGATCCGGGGACCCTACACGCGCCGTGACAGCTCCTCCACACAAGAGCCGCCGGCGCCCACTCACGTGACTGGGCGCCGGCGGCCGTTCGGCGCAGGGCGACGCTCAGCAGACGCTGGCGTCGACCCTGCGGATCGAGCAGCTCCCGGCGGGGAGCACGTGCTGGAGGCCCCACGCGCCGGCCAACGTGAACGGCAGCCGCGAGTCGCCGTACAGGTAGTCACCGGGGCGGCCGCCACCGGCTCCACCGACGACGTCCAGGTCGAAGGTCTCCCACGGCCCCATGCCCTGCGCGGTGTTCCAGTTCGAGTTCGGGATGAACCGGTCCTGCGGCCACATGAGCCCACCGAGGGTGAAGACGTGGCTGTTCTCGCTGCCGGGCGTCATCATCACGTGGACGAGCATCGGGTCCCCGGCGTACGCCGTCATGGTGGGCACCCCACCGGGATCGGTGAAGCTGTTGCCCGCCGGTGCGGAGTTGTAGCCCAGCAGCGTCCGGCCGACGTTGGCGTCCGTCGGGTACGGCATCATGTCGCGACCCATCTGGATGTCGTCCTCGGCGAACGGCACGGTGAAGTCCCGGTAGTTCGGCGTCGCCGTCCCCGGAGCCCGCACCAGCACCTGGGCGCCGAGGCCGTTCGTCACAGCTCCGGTGACCGGGTCCCGGAAGATCGTCGGCTGGCCCGGGACCGTGGACGCCGGTGCGACCACGACGGTGCCGTAGAGGCCGTTCTTCAGGCTGCCCGCGTTGGCCAGGTCGCCGATCACGGCGCTCCCGATCTTGTCGGTCTGCACGAAGTAGCGGTAGGTCCGCACCCCGCCGGGATCGACGTTCTGCTCGGGGTTGAAGCCCACGTTCACGCCGCCCGACCCGATCTCGCGGTCGAGCTTGCCCATCGAGAACCCGACCGGCGTGGCCAGCGCGTTGTGGAGCGTCACGGTCACGCAGTCGCCGGCGACGACGTGCATCACGAGCGGCTGGGCGACCTTGGTGCCCACCTTGATGGCGTTGACGTCGGTCGTCGGCACGTACGCCGTCCGGTTGCCGTTGAAGGTGCTCGACCGGTCCATCGCGGTCAGGTCGAACGACCGCGGCGTCGCGGTCGACGGGCACGGGTTGCCGGGACCGTCGGCGGCCGGTGGGTTGTTCCCGGTCATCGTCGGCTGCGTGTACGGCGCACTCGGCGTGCTCACGCCGTTCAGTGGCTGCAGGTCGCTGACCATCCCGGGCAGGACCCGGAGGATGCCCCAGGCGCCCTGCTGGACGCGGTTCTCCATGCCGTTGGCGTAGAGGTAGTCACCCGGCTTCAGCCGCATCGAGCTCGGTTCACCGTTGAGCACCAGGGTGTAGCGCTCGCTGATACCGCCGTGGACCGCGTCGATCTGGGTGCCGTTCGGCACGCCGTTCATCGTCTGCCGCGGCTCGAGCAACGTGTTCGCCCCGAGGAAGTGCAGCGTATCGAGGCTCGGCGAGATGCTGATCGTGCGCACCACGAGTGGGTCGTTCGCGTACAGCCTCGGCAACGGGGTGAGCGGGTCGCCGTACTTCCAGGAGCTGAACTGGTGGGCCTTGTCCGGCCGGTCGGCCAGCGGGTTCGCCCGCAGGTTGAGGGTCGAGTAGGCGTCGGCGTCGTTGTCGTTGATCGTCCACAGCGCGAGCTCGCGGAAGCTGCCGTCCACGAGTCCGGGAGCCAGCGGGTTCGGAGTGTTGATGTCGACGAGCGTGCCGGAGTCGACCGGCTTCCCGGTGACCGGGTCGGTCCAGGTCGAGCCCTTCGGCTCGATGATCAGCTGGCCGACGAGGCCGTGGCCCCACCCGTGGATGCCGTCGACGTGGTCGTGCCAGAAGATGTTGTCCAGGAGGGTGTCCGGGTACCAGCGTTCCTGGAGGAACTCGGTGCCGGCGTACTCACCGGACGGGTGGGTCTTCTGCACCGGTGCCGTCAGCGTCACGGTCTTGGTGGTCGTGCTCACCGACTTGATCTGCCGGATCTCGATGTTCTCGGTGCCCTGGCCGATGGCGATCCACTTCTGATCGGCCTTGCCGTTGGCGTCGGTGCCGGTCAGGCCGGCCACCGACGAGAGGGTGAGGGTGGAACCGCCAGCGGACGTGGTCTTCGTCAGCGTGGGGTCGGTGACCGTGTAGGGCCGCACGCTGTGCTCGTAGGCGAAGCCGGCGCTCACACCGTCGGAGCCCTGGACGTCGAACTGCACGTGGTGGATGTGCATCGAGACCTTGGAGAACCCGTCGAAGGCCTTGTCGTCGGGGATCGTGTTGTTCAGCGTGATCGCGATGCAGTCGCCCTGGTTGGCACGGATCGCGAGCGGCTCGCCGACGTCGGGTCCGGCGTTGAGGATCCGGTCCTTGTCATGGGCCAGGACGAAGATCTTGCCCTCGGGGTCGACGAAGGTCGGCGTGCGCCGGATGGGCTTCGCTATCGCGACCACGTTGTAGGTGCGCAGCGGCCGGTTGGCCGGGCACAGCCCGTCGGGTCGGTTCGTCCACGGGTTGACCGCGCTCCTGCCCGCGGACGGGGTGTCCGCGTTCTCGCCGAGGTACGGCGCTCCGGTGTGCCCGTTGCCGGTGAACGGTGGGCGCTCGCCGATGTGCGTGCGCAGAAGCGGGTACGCCGGCCGCCCGTTGAGCGGGTTGAACAGGATCGCCGGACGTCCGCCCACGATGTGGCCCTGGTCGATGGGCAGCAGGTTGGGCTGCCCGGGGATCACGTGCTCGGACTCGATGAAGTCGGTCTGGTCGCCGGGCTCGCCCAGGTAGAGCGGCTTGCTCGTCGTGCCGGCGATCTTCCAGTCCATGACCGTGGCGTCCTGGGCGTCGGCCTTGATGCCCGACGGCGGCAGCTGCGGACGGATCCAGGAGTCCAGGTTCTTGGCCGTGATGGTGGTGCCGCCGTAGGTGTGCCCGATGAGGCCGGTGGAGTCCACCGGCATCGGCGGGGACATCCGGTCGGGGAGCGGGACCAGGTCGGGCTGCATCGTGTCGTAGACCCGCCACACCGACCACATGCCGGAGACGTAGTGCTTCGCGATGTGGCAGTGGAAGAGGAAGTCGCCGACGGACTGCTGGACGCCGCCCGCGCCGCCCTCGATCTCGAGGTTGTACGCCTCGCCGGGGCCGATCGACTGGGAGTCGAGCCGCTGCGACGGCGTCATGTAGGCGGGGGGATCCTTGCGAAGCCCGGTGTCCGCGTAGTTGTACGTCGGGTCGGAGACCGGGTTGAAGCGCCACCGGTCGCCGCCGCCGTGCAGGTGGTAGATGTGGAACTTCTCGGCGCCGGCGTGCATCAGCCGGATCTTCGTCGGGTCCGCCAGGTAACCCCGCATCATCGGGGTCGACGGCTCGCCGAAGGTGTAGGAGCTGTAGGCGTGGGCCTTCTCCGTGGGGAACTTCAGCAGGCGGTTGCGGAAGGGCTCGCTGCGGTAGTTCAGCGCGAAGGCGCCGGGTCGGTACGAGCCGGTCGTGTTGTCGACCAGCGGCACCAGGCTGCCGTCCTTGGCGGTGAGCTGCTCGTTGTCGTTGCCGATCTCGTGGTGCAGCAGCGCGGCCTCACGGAACGAGCAGGTCTGCTCCTTGCTCATCGGGTCGCACGGCACGTTGACGCCTGCCGGCTTGATGATGGCCTCCCAGCCCGACGCGAGCGGCATGCCCGGCGTCGTGGCGTCCCAGTACGTCGATCCGTGCGGCTCGACCTCGAAGGCGCCGAACAGGCCGTGGTCGACCGCGGCGCGGTTGCCGGGGCCGGGGTGGATGTGGTGGCCGCCCTCGGCGCGCGCGTCGTCCGGGACCGAGTAGCGGTAGGTGACCGTCTGGCCGAACGCCGCGGTCGAGTCGGGGTTGGCGCCGACCTGGTCGCCGGAGGAGCTGACGTCGAAGCTGAGGCCGTCGATGTGCATGCCGACCGGGCCGCGCGAGGTCTTGTTGGTGAAGTTGATCTGCACGCAGTCGCCCTCGTTGGCGCGGATGACGAGAGGCTGGATCGGGTCGTCGTGCTCGCCGATCGAGACCTGCTGGGTCTGCTCCTGGTGCCGGATCGCGGGGATCGCGTCGTTCAGGGCGTACATCACGCCGTTGGGGTCGTGGTCGCCGAACCGGTTGACTGGGATGTCGACGTCGATCGCGCTCACGTCGAAGGTCGTGTCGGCCGGACCGCCGGAGAGGCAGTCCCCGGCCGAGATCGCCGCGCCGGCGGGCGCCGCGGTCGTCAAGGCACTCGTCCCCACCACCGTCACGGTTGCGGCGGCGAGGGCGACGAGTGCCCGGACCCGCCGGGACGAGAACGTCCCGGCGGCCCGGCGCGCCCTGTGGCTCAGGGCGAGGAGGGGCAGCAGC
>DATFHM010000387.1:0-2632 GCA_035248385.1 Nocardioides sp.
GAAGGCGGCCGGGTCGAACGGCGCCAGGTCGTCGGGGCCCTCGCCCAGGCCCACCAGCTTGACCGGTACGCCGAGCTGGCGCTGCACCGCGACGACGATGCCGCCCTTCGCGGAGCCGTCGAGCTTGGTCAGGGCGATGCCCGTGACGTCGACGACCTCGGAGAAGACCTTGGCCTGCACCAGGCCGTTCTGGCCGGTGGTGGCGTCGAGGACGAGCAGCACCTCGGTGACGGGGGTCTGCTTCTCGATGACGCGCTTGACCTTGCCCAGCTCGTCCATGAGGCCGGCCTTGTTCTGCAGCCGGCCCGCGGTGTCGACGATGACGGTGTCGGCGCCGGTGTCGATGCCCTCCTTGACCGCCTCGAAGGCGACGCTGGCCGGGTCGGTGCCCTCGGGGCCGCGGACCACGTCGACGCCGACGCGCTCGCCCCAGGTGGACAGCTGCTCGGCGGCGGCCGCGCGGAACGTGTCGGCCGCGCCCAGAACGGTCGTGCGGTCCTCGGAGACCAGGATCCGGGCGAGCTTGCCGCAGGTGGTGGTCTTTCCGGTGCCGTTGACGCCGACCATGAGCACGACGCCGGGCTTGCCGTCGGCGCCGCTGACCCGCAGGGCGCGGTCCATCGCGGGGTCGACCAGGGTGATCAGCTCCTCGCGCAGCACGTCGCGCGGGCTGGCCGTGCCGCCCTCGACGCGGAGCCGGGTCCGCAGCTTCTCGACCAGCTCCTGGGTGGGAGCGACACCGAGGTCGGCACCGATGAGGAGGTCCTCGATGGCCTCCCAGGTGTCCTCGTCGAGCTGCTCGCGGCTGAGCAGGCCGAGCAGGCCCTTGCCGAGCGTGCCGGAGCCCGCGAGCCGGGCGCGCAGGCGCTGCAGGCGACTGCCGACCTTCTCCGGCTTCTCCAGCTCGGGGGCGACCGGCTCCTCGACCGGCGCCTCGGGCTCCTCGACCGTCGGGGCCTCGGTCTCCGTCGGCGGCAGCCCCACCTGGGTGCCGGGGATCGGGGTGAGCGTCGAGGACGGCGGCGCGGCCGGCTTCCGGCGTACCGCCGTCGTGACGAAGCCGGCGATCGCGAGCACGCCGACGACGGCGATCCCGATGACGAGGTAGAGCCATGCAGCCATGGCCCCATCCTTTCAGGGCCGAGGGCGCGTTACAGCAAGGGGGCGAGTGCCTCGCGCACGACGTCCGGGACCGGCGTGCTCGGTCGCGCGGGGTCGGTGTTGTCGACGTACACGTGCACGAACCGTCCCTCGGCACACGCGAGGTCGCCGTCGCCCTGGAAGAGCCCGACCCGGTAGATGATCGACGAGTTGCCCAGCCGCTCGACGGCGAGCCCCATGTCGACCGGGCGCGGGTAGCCCATCTCGGCGAAGTAGCGGCACGACACCTCGGCCACCAGGCCGATCTGGGGCAGGCGGCGGATGTCCACGCCGGTGGCCTCGGCGAGGTGGGCGTTGACGGCGGTGTCGATGAGCTCGAAGTACCTGGCGTTGTTGAGGTGGCCGTAGGCGTCGTCGTCGGCCCAGCGGGTCGTCGCCTGGCGCCAGACCTTGTACGCCGAGCGGGTCGGCCGGGCCTCGCGCTCGCTCACGCAGGCTCCTCCCGGAGCCGCTGGCTGATCACCGCGGACACGCCGTCGCCGCGCATGGTGACGCCGTAGAGGGCGTCGCCGACCTCCATCGTGCGCTTCTGGTGGGTGATGACGAGCAGCTGCGAGTGCGCGCGCAGCTCCTCGTAGATCTCCAGCAGGCGGCCGAGGTTGGTGTCGTCCAGCGCCGCCTCGACCTCGTCGAGGATGTAGAACGGCGAGGGCCGGGCCTTGAACAGCGACACCAGGAAAGCCACCGCGACGAGCGAGCGCTCGCCGCCGGACAGCAGCGAGAGCCGCTTGACCTTCTTGCCCGCCGGCCGGGCCTCGACCTCGATGCCCGTGGTGAGCATGTCGCTCGGGTCGGTGAGCACCAGGCGCCCCTCGCCACCGGGGAACAGCCGCGCGAAGACGTGGTCGAACGCGACCCGCACGTCCTCCCACGCCTCGGTGAAGACCTGCTCGACCTTGACGTCGACGTCCTTGACGATGTCGAGCAGGTCCTTGCGGGTCTGGCGGAGGTCCTCCAGCTGCTCGGAGAGGAACTGGTGGCGCTCCTCCATCGCGGTGAACTCCTCCAGCGCGAGCGGGTTGACCCGGCCGAGCATGGCGAGCGCCTTCTCGGCGTTCTTGAGCCGCTTGGCCTGCTCCTCGCGGACGTAGGGAACCAGCTCGGGCTCCGCCTCGGGGTCGGCGTCGGGGGCCAGCACCGGCACCTGCCGGTCGGGCCCGTACTCGGCGATCAGCCCGTCGACCTCCAGGCCGAGCTCCTCGAGAGCCTTGGTCTCGAGCTGCTCGATCCGCATCCGCTGCTGGGCGCGCGCGAGCTCGTCGCGGTGCACCGAGCTGACCAGCTCCTCGAGCTCCCTGCCCAGCTCGCGCAGCGTGCCGCGCACGGTGATCAGGGCCTCCTCGCGCCCACGGCGCGCGTCCTCGACGGCCTGCCGCTCGGCGGTGGCGAGCCCGATGGAGACCTCCAGCCGCTCGATGACGTACGCCGCTGCTGACGCGACCGCCGACCCGGCGCGGCCCTCGGCGAGCAG
>DATFHM010000388.1:0-9682 GCA_035248385.1 Nocardioides sp.
TCACCCCCGGCCCTCGTGGCGTTCAGCTGCCTCAGCGGATGAAGAGCATCTCCTGGTACGTCGGCAGGTTCCACAGGTCGTCGGCCACGACGGTCTCGAGCGTGTCGGCGACCTCGCGGACCTTGAGCATCGCGGTGAGCACGTTGTCCTTGACGTACGCCGCCTCCTCGATGCCCTCGAGGTCGTGCTGACCGGCGACGGCGGACTGCAGGCCCTTGATCGCGGCGCGGAGGCCGGCCACGAGCTCGGAGATCTCGTTGAGGTCGGTCAGGTCGGCCTCGACACCGGCCGCCTTGAGCGCCGCCACGTTGCCGGCGAGCTCGGTCTGGTAGCGGACCGCCGAGGGGAGGATCGTCGTCTTGGCGATCTCCTCGGTCAGGTTGGCCTCGACGTTGATCGCCATCAGGTACTGCTCGAGGGCGACCTCGTAGCGGGCCTCGAGCTCGGCCTCGTTGAAGACGCCGTACTTGGTGAAGAGCGCCTTGGCCTCGGGGCTCTGGTACTCCGGCAGCGAGTCGACGGTGGTGTCGAGCTTCTTGAGACCGCGCTGGACGGCCTCCTCGTGCCACTCCGAGGAGTAGCCGTTGCCGTTGAAGACCGCGGCACCGTGCTGCTCGACGACCTTGGCCAGGACGCCCTGGACGGCCGTGTTGAACTCGATGCCCGAGGCGACGGCGGCCTCGATCTCGGTCGCGAGGTAGTCCAGCGCCTCGGCCATGATCGTGTTGATGATGACCAGCGGGGCCGCGACGGTCTGGGCCGAGCCCACGGCGCGGAACTCGAAGCGGTTGCCGGTGAAGGCCATCGGCGAGGTGCGGTTGCGGTCGCCGGCGTCCTTGACCAGGACCGGGAGGCTGTCGACACCGACGGACAGGGCGCCCTTCTGCTTCGAGGAGGTCGCACCACCCTTCGCGATCTGCTCGAAGACGTCCTGCAGCTGGTCGCCGAGGAAGATCGAGATGATCGCCGGCGGCGCCTCGTTGGCGCCGAGGCGGTGGTCGTTGCCGGCCGACGCGATCGAGACGCGGAGCAGGCCGCCGTACAGGTGGACGGCGCGGATGACGGCGGCACAGAACACCAGGAACTGGGCGTTGTCGTGCGGGTTGTCGCCCGGGTTGAGGAAGTTGCCCTGGTTGCCGTTGCCGAACGAGAAGTTCACGTGCTTGCCGGAGCCGTTGACGCCCGCGAACGGCTTCTCGTGGAAGAGGGCCTCGAAGCCGTGACGCTTCGCGATCGCCTTGAACGTCGACATGATCAGCTGCTGGTGGTCGGCGGCCAGGTTGGCCTTCTCGAAGACCGGGGCGATCTCGAACTGGCCGGGGGCGACCTCGTTGTGGCGGGTCTTGGCCGGCACGCCGAGCTTGAACAGCGCGCGCTCGGTGTCGAACATGAACGCCTGGACCCGCTCCGGGATGGCACCGAAGTAGTGGTCGTCGAACTCCTGGCCCTTCGGCGGCTTGGCGCCGAACAGCGTGCGGCCCGCGTTGAGCAGGTCGGGGCGGCTGTTGACGAAGGAGGTGTCGACCAGGAAGTACTCCTGCTCCGGGCCGCAGTAGGACACGACGTTGTCGATGTCCTTGTGGCCGAAGAGGGACAGGACGCGCTTGGCCTGGTCCGACATCGCGTTCTGCGAGCGCAGCAGTGGGGTCTTGTAGTCGAGGGCCTCACCGGTCATCGAGACGAAGATCGTCGGGATGCACAGGGTGTTGCCGTTCGGGTTCTCGAGGATGTACGCCGGCGACTGGACGTCCCATCCGGTGTAGCCGCGGGCCTCGAAGGTGGCCCGGATGCCACCGTTGGGGAAGGACGACGCGTCGGGCTCGCCCTGGACCAGGATCTTGCCCTGGAACTCCCAGATGGCGGTGCCGTCGCCGACCGGCTCCATGAAGGAGTCGTGCTTCTCGGCGGTCAGGCCGGTGAGCGGGTAGAAGACGTGCGCGTAGTGCGTGACGCCCTTCTCCATGGCCCAGTCCTTCATCGCGGCGGCGACGACGTCGGCGATGGCCGGGTCGAGCTTCTCGCCCTTCTCGATGGTGGCGGCGACCGACTTGTAGACCGACTTCGGGAGGCGCTTGGCCATCACCGGGAGCGAGAAGACGTTCTCGCCGAAGATCTCGGGCGAGTCGCCCTTGCCGTCGAAGAACGCGGCGGGGGCCTCGTTGGCCTCGATCTCGCGGATCGCACCCAGGCGGGTCGGGTTGGCGGTCATGTGCACTCCTCCAGGAACGCGCGCGTGCGCGTCCGGTCGACGGTGGGTTCGAGCCGGAGGCTACGAAGCCCACGTTTCGCCGAGTTGCCCGATTGTTTCGGGAATGTAAACACTCGGGAGCGGCCCGGCGGGGGAGTGACCGGGCTCACGGCCCTACCCTGATCCGGTGCCCGCGACGACTCCTGCTGCCGCCGTTCCCGACGCTCCGTGGATCCGGCGGATGCTCGCGCTGTTCGTCGACTGGCTGATCTGCACCCTCGTGGTGGCGGCCTTCGTGGGCCCCAGCGCGATCCCGTTCGTCACGCTGTTCACCCACGACAACCCCGACCCGAGCTCGACGAGCTGGGTCACCATCGCGTTCGTCTGCGAGTCGACGGTCATGACCTGGCTCGGCGGCGGATCGATCGGCAAGCTGCTGACCGGTCTGTGCGTCATCCCCGCGGACGGGCGGCTGCGCCGCCTGCACCCCGCGAAGATCATGCTGCGCCAGATCCTGATCCTGCTCGTCATCCCGCCGCTGGTCTTCCGCAACGACGGCCGCGGCCTGCACGACCTCGCCGCCGGTACGTCGACCGTCACGTTCGCCACGATGCGCGGCCTCATGGGTGCCCGCGGGCGGTAGATCCAGCACGTAGGCTCGCGCCATGCGCGCATCCTCAGCCCTCGTCCGTCGTACGTCTGCGAGCGCCGTCGCCGCCCTGCTGGTCACCGGCCTCGCGGCCTGTGGCAGCGGCGGGGGTAACGACAGCCCGCTCGCGGCGGGCTCGACGTCGACCGCGGCGACCTCGTCGGCCACGAGCTCGACGACCGCGACCTCGACCACGGCCGCGTCCTCGCCGGCTGCGGGCTCGAGCGCGCCCGAGGTCAGCGCCGGATCGACGCTCAGCGCGAGCGACATGGCCGCCATCATCAAGAGCGGCGTGAGCTCGATCGGCACCGCCCACGAGACCTTGACCATGAACACCGCCGCCTCCGGCACGGCGGTCCAGATGCACGCCGAGGCCGATGTGCAGATGAGCCCGCTGGCGATGAGCATGACGATGACGATGGGCCCCACCCAGATCGACGAGATGCTCGTCGACGGCGTCATGTACATGAAGGCGCCGGGCATGACGCCCTCCGGGAAGTGGGTCAAGCTGGACATCGCCCAGATGGGCCAGATGATGGGCGGCAGCGGCCTGACCGACGCCCTGACCAACCCGCTGGGCATGATGGACAAGATGACGGGCTTCATCACCAAGGCGACGTACGTCGGTCCCGACACCGTCAGCGGCGCGGCGGCCAAGCACTACCGGATGACCGTCGACCTCAAGGCAGCGATGGCCAAGCTGTTCCCGAAGCTGCCCAGCAGCGCCACGGCGAACGTCGGCCCGACCGCCGACGAGGACATCTGGGTCGACGACCAGGGCCGCGCGGTCAAGACCGTCGTCAACTTCGGCAGCGGCTCGATGACGACGCTGCTCAGCGACTTCGGCAAGAAGGTCGACGTCCAGGCGCCGCCGGCCAGCCAGGTCACCACCGCTCCCGGCCTGGGCGGCTGAGGTAGGGCTCAGCCCGACTTAGCGAGATCTCCCGATGTCGGGGGAGGGGCCTTAGGGCGAATGTCGTCCTCAGTTGCAGCACCCACTGAGGAGATCGCCATGTACATCACCCGCACCCCCGACGTCGCTCGAGCAATCACCACCGAGCGGATCCAGTACGCCGAGCAGCGCCGGCTGGTCAAGCTCGCCCGGGAGGCCCGCAAGGACAAGCGCGCCCGGGCGGCTGCCGTCGCCACTCCGGCGGCGACCGTCCGCCGGCCCCGCATCGCCGCGATCTTCGCCCACTGAGTCGGGCGATGTCCGGCGCGGCCGGGTACGCCGGCGGCATACTCGACGACATGCGTTCGCGAGCGCCGCTGGTGGGCCGTGCGCCTGAGCTCCAGGCGCTCGAGGACGCGCTCGCCGCGGCGGCCGAGGGCCGGGTGGTGCTGCTCGCCGGCGAGGCCGGCGCCGGCAAGACCCGCCTGGTCACCGAGTTGCTCGCCCGCCACCCCGAGACGCCCGCGCTGGTCGGCGGCTGCGTCGAGCTGAGCCAGGCCGCGGTCCCGTTCCTCCCGCTCGCGGCGGCCCTGCGTCGCCTCGCCACCGAGCGGGGAGACGACGCAACCGCCGACCTGCTCGAGGGTCCGGCTGCGCCGTTGCTGGCCCTCGTGCCGCGGCTGAGCACGACCGATCCCGGCGGGATCGCGCAGGACCCGCTCCGCCTGTTCGAGGCGGTGCCGGCCCTGCTCGCGCGGCTCGCCCCGGACGGTCCGGCCGTCCTCGTGGTCGAGGACCTGCACTGGGCCGACGCCTCGACGCTGGACCTGGTCCGCTTCCTGGCGGTGGCGGCACCCCCGCGCGTCGTGGTCGTGCTGACGCTGCGCAGCGACGAGATGCGCCGGGCACACCCTCTCCGCCCGCTGCTGGCCGAGCTCGGACGGCTCCCGAACGTCGCCCGGGTCGACGTCCGGCCCCTCGGCGACGACGAGGTGGCCGAGCTCGTCGCCTCCCTGGCGTCCGACACGGCCTCCTCGCTACCGCTGCACCGGATCGTCGACCGCGCCGAGGGGAACCCCTTCTTCGTCGAGGAGCTGGTGGCGGCGTACGCCGAACGGGGCACCGCGCTGCCGGCGGCGCTCGACGACGTGCTGGGTGCGCGGTTGGATCGGCTCCCGGCGCCGGCGTGGGCCGTGGTGGAGATCGTCGCGGCCATCGGCCGCCGCGCGTCGCACGCGCTGGTCGAACGCGTCGCGGACCTGCCACCCGCCGCCCTGTCCGGTGGGCTGCGCACCGCCGTCGAGGACGGCGCGCTCGTGGTCGACCCGCGTGGCTACTCGTTCCGCCACGCGCTGCTCCAGGAGGCCGCCTACGCCCGGCTGCTGGCGGGCGACCGGATCGCGCTGCACCAACGGATCGCCGCGGCCCTGGTGGCGGATCCCGGGCTGGCCGAGGGCGGAGCGCAAGCGGCTGCGGGGGAGATCGCGTTCCACGCCGAGCAGGCCGGCGACCTCGAGACGGCGTACGCCGCATCCATCCGGGCCGCCGAGCGTGCCAGCGACAGCTACGCGATCATCGAGGCGCACGTCCACTACGAACGTGCGGTCAGCCTGGCCGACCGCGTGCCGGACCGCGCGGATGGCCCGCCTGTCGTCGACCTGCTGGTCGACGCCGGCCTGGCAGCCACGCGGGTCGGGGAGAACGCCGTGGCCCGGGCGCACTACGACCGCGCTCTCTCGCTGATCGACCCGGCCGATGTCGATCGGATGTCCCGCGCCACCCGGCTGCAGGCCGAGATGCTCTGGATCGTGGGCGAGTCGGAGGCGGGGCGGCGGCTCGTGGAGCGTTCGCTCGGCCCCGGCGGCATCGGCGCCGAGCCAGGCGCCGTTCGCGCCTGCCTGCTGGCCCAGCGGGCGATGAAGGCGGTCGTGACGGCTGACTACGACACCGCCGAGAGCTGCGGGCTGGAAGCGTTGCGGATGGCCCGTGAGCACGGCTCCCGTTGGGGTGAGCGTCGTGCGCTCGAGGCTGCGGGAACAGCATTGGCGATCGGGGAGCGCGACGTCGAGCGCGGGCTCGCCTACTGCCGGGAGGCTCTCGACCTCGCGTTGGCCGACGGTGACCTGGACGCCTACCTGCACGCCGGTGCCAACCTCTCCACGGCGCTCGAGTCCGTCGGCCGGATCACCGAGTCGGACCGGGTCTGCGTCGAGACCGTCGCGCTCTGCGAGGAACGCGGCGTCGTCGGAGCGCTCCTCGACTTCCAGCGCCTCAACCTGTGCTGGATGCTCGTCCGCACCGGGGACTGGGATGGGGCGGCCGCGGTCCTGCGCCGCCTCCGATTCAGCAGGCACGCGGGCATGATCCGCACCTTCCGATGGGTCAACGAGGGGATCCTCACCGGCCTGCGCGGTCGGTACGACGAGGCGCGCGCGTGCCTGGACGGGCTCGCCGCCTCCGGCGGCATCGTCGGCCCGATGTGGGAGGCACCGGTGGCCTGGATCGAGCTGATGGTCGGTATCGGTACGGGCGACCAGCAGCTGGTCAAGAAGGGCGTCGCGACTCTGGTCGACCTGCCTGCCGACGCCGCCGCGGTCGTCCACTACCCGGTGGCGGCCCGTGCCCTGGCGGACCAGGCCCTCGCCGATCCCGCAGCAGCGGAGGAGGTGATTGCCACGATCGGCGAGCTGGCGGCCCGCCTCGCGGTGGCCGAGGACAGCCGGCTGCTCCAGGCCGCGCGCCAGGAGCGGGAGCGCCTGCGGCTCGTCGTCGAGGGAGAGGCCGCCCGCGTCGCTGGCGAGGACACCGCGGCGACCTGGCGCGCCGTGCTCGACGTACCGTGCGACTCGCCGCCGGCCGCCGACGAGCTGTACGTCGCGTGGCGGCTCGCCGATGCGCTGCACGCCGAGGGGGCCGATCCGACCGAGGTCCTCGTACCCGCCTGGCAGCGGGCCCGCGACATCGGATCGGTCCTCGCAGCAGACCTGGAGCGGTCGGCCCGACGCGCTCGGGTGAAGCTGCCCGGCACGGCCCGCGACGAGGTGGCCGGCGTGGTCGATCACGGGCTGACCGCCCGCGAGCGCGAGGTCCTCGCGCTGGTGGCCCGCGGTGCCACCAACCAGGGGATCGCGGACGAGCTCTTCATCAGCGCGAAGACGGCATCCGTGCACGTCTCGAACATCCTGGCCAAGCTGGGCGCGGCCAACCGCACCGAGGCGGGCGCGCTGGCCCGCGACCTGGGGATCTGATCCACCGGCGGCCTACGCCCTGACCCGTCCGAATGTAGGGAGGCTCCCCAATGCCCGGGGCGTCCTCTTAGGGCGAGCATCGGCCCATCCGGCCCCGCTCGGGTTGGTGTCGCTCCCTGAAAGGACCATGTGATGAACAGACCCGATTCGTCCGGGACACGGTTCGCCGGCCGACTCGCCGCAGCCGCGGCCTTGTCCGCGGCGTCGCTGGCGCTCGTACCGGTGACCGTCGCGCCCGCGCTGGCCGGCCCGCGCCCGGCTCCGTCCCTTCCGGCCGGTGCCAGCGAGACCCGGGTGGCGCTGACCTGGCAGGCCAGCTCCGTGCTGGCCACCGCGGGCAGGGCGCCCGCAGCCCAGTCGGACGAGCTCCCGTCCGACTGGGGTGCCGGGAACCCGCCGTCGAGCTTCGACGCCGGCACCTCACCGACCCAGGTCGCCGACGAACCGCCGGCCGTCGCTCCCACGCCGGTCCGGAACCGTCCTGGTGGGTTCGACGGCATCACCGAGCTGCAGCAGAAGCTGGCCGACGGCGGCCACAACGCCGTGGGCTACCTCGGTGCGAGCCCCTCGGTGTGCGAGGGCAACGGCTTCGTGCTGGAGACCGTCCAGGACGCCGCCCGTGTGTTCAACACGCAGGGCGAGCCGCTCACCCGGACGGTCGCGATCGGTCAGCTGCTCGGCGACGGCGAGGCGGAGGTGTCCACCGGCCCGCTGGTCCTCGGGACCTACGCGCACGCCCACGAGCGCTGCTACTACGACGCGGCCATGGACCGGTTCCTGATCAGCACGCAGCGGTACTCGACGGACGGTGGTGCGTCGGTCGAGCTGGCGGTCAGCCGGACCGACGACCCGCGCGAGGGCTGGGACGTCTACAACGTCCCGGTCAGCGGTGACGGCAACGACGGTGCGGCTGCTGTTCCGGGTTGCTCCTGCACGCCCGCGCTGCTCGCGATCGGGGCCGACAGCAACGGGATCTTCCTCTCCACCACGCTGTTCGGATCCTCGGGCACGTCTGCCGGCTTCCGGGTCTTCGCGATCTCGAAGACGCAGCTCGTCGAGAGGACGGCCACCTCGGCGGTCGCGATCACCGAGGCACGCCCCGACGACGGCGCGCCGTACCCGGTCGGTCCGACGCCGGCGCAGACGCCGCCGGGCGCGACGTACGCCGACGGCCACGGGGGCACCGAGTACCTGACTGCCGCCTGCGGTCCGATGCGCAACGCGGTCTTCGTCCTGGCCATCACGAACACGGCTTCGTTGACCGACGCGAACCCCTCGCTGTCGATGGTGCAGGCGAAGGTGGACACCGAGGCCACGCACGGCGAGGCGCCTGCCGTCGTGCAGCGCGAGGGTGACCGTCCGCTGGCGCGCTACGTGCGTCGGCAGTGGGGTCCCGCGCCGCTCGAGCTCGTCCTCGACGCCGAGCGTTGCTCGGGCGCGGAGTACGCCGACGGTCGGCTGTGGGTCAGCCAGGCCACCCAGGTACGGACCGGACACGGGCCCTCCACCGCGGGTGTCGCGTGGTTCCAGCTGGTTCCCGAGGTGGGAGACGGCACCTTGTCCGTGAGCGTTGCGAAGCAGGGCTATGTCGCCGTCGCCGGCAACAGCGTGATCACCAGCTCCATCGCCGTCGACCGCACCGGGCACGGGGCGATCGCCTTCGAGCTGGTGGGCCCGGACTACTTCCCGTCGGCCGCGATCGCACCGGTCGACGAGTCGGGCGCCGGACCGGTGCAGATCGTCGGCCGCGGCCAGGTCCCGCTGGACAGCTTCGCCGGCTACGAGTGGTTCGGTTCCTCCGACCGCACCGCCAACGCGGACGACTTCTCGACGGCGAGCGTGGGGGCCGACGGTCGGGTCTGGACGGCGGTCAGCTACCAGCCCCGGGTCAGTCGTGAGCTGCTGACGAGCTGGTCGACGCGGATCACGGCCGTCGATGCTCGATCGGGTACGCCGGTGGTGACCCCGCGCACCGCTCCCGAGCCGGTCGCCCCGGCGGCGTTCAGCTCGGCGATCGGCCCGACGGTGCCCTACTTCGCCGGCCACTTCGACCAGGACGGCCGCCCCTCCCCGTACGCCTACCGCATGGTCGGGACGGACCCGAGGACCAACCCGGCCACCACCCGGGTCCCTGCCGTCATCATCCCGCTCCGCCTCACGATGCCGGACGGGTCGGTGTGGGACGCGACCTCGGACGCCCGCCGCGCGGCCGCGTCGCCCCTGTTCCATGACGCGTCGTTCGCGTCGGGGAACACCCAGTACGGCGACGCGATGATGCGGGCGCAGCTCTGGAGCGGCGGCGGCAGCGACCCAGTGTACCACGTCCTGCTCGGCGATCCCGAGGTCCGGCCGGCGGTCGACCTGGTGGTGCCGGATGGGACCGGCGGCGTGGTGACGAACCCGAACGGCACGCACAGCGCGGTCGTCGACAGCTCGTGGCTCCAGACGCAGATCCACCGGATCGTCACCTCGGCGGGCATCTCGCCGCGGGCGCTGCCGATCGTCATCGGTCACCAGACGCGGACGCCGTCCTTCAAGGGCGAGCACGGCTGGTGGGACACCACGGACGGCGGCCGGCAGACGTGGATCTACGGGTCGTGGTCCGACGACCCCAGCCCGCTCCCGGACGCGGCGGTCCTCAGCCACGAGCTCGCCGAGTGGTTCGCCGACCCGTTCACCGACAACATCGTGCCGAGCTGGCAGTC
>DATFHM010000389.1:0-9281 GCA_035248385.1 Nocardioides sp.
CGCGGACCGTCGAGTCGATGCTCGCGATCCACGCGGGTGAGGCGTCAGGCGGGCTGCGGGTGTCGGCCTGACGGCGCTGCCCGTCCGCGGAGCACCTGCCGCGCCCACAGGACCAGCAGGACCGCGGCCAGGACGGCGATGCCGAGCACGATCGCCAGGTAGGCGCCGTGCAGCGACGAGTCGAGCGGGGCCGTGAGCCCGGCGACGACCGACCCCGCCATCAGCAGGTCGGTGGCGCGGCGCGAGGTCCGGGCCAGGCAGAGCGGCGCGAGGAACGGCGGGATCACCAGCAGGTACCAGAGGTGCACGACCGGCGAGAGCAGCACGAACGCGCTGACCGCGGTCGCGACGGCGGCGAGGGCCGCGCGCCGGTCGCCCGTGCGTGCGGTGAGGCTCGTGCGCAGGAGCACACCGGCGAGGAGCAGGGTGGCGAGCAGCCGGACGGCCGAGCGGAACAGGTCGGGCCGGGTGTCGACGCCCGCGGCGTGCGTGGCGGCGTCGAGCGCCTGGCCGAGCATCGTCGGCAACGACAGCACCGTGGTCAGCTCACCCGGTACGGCGAGGGCTCCCACCCAGCCGTTGCCGAGACCGGTGACCAGCCCGAGGACGAGCACGGTGGCGAGCGTCGTACCTCCCACGGCGGCGAGGTGCCGGACGCGGCGCCACGGCTGCGCCGCCGCGGGCAGGGTCACGAGCGCGATGCCCAGGCACACCAGGCCTCCCGGGACCTTGACCGACGCCGCGAGGCCCGCGATGAGGGCTCCGGCGACCCAGCCGCGCTCCGCTCCGACGACCAGGGCGGTCGCCATCAGCCCGACCATCAGCAGGTCGTTGTGCAGACCGCCGACGCCGTTCGCGACCATCAGCGGCGACACGATGACGAGGGCCGCCGCGTGCGCCGGGTTGGCGCCCACCCAGCGGGCGAGCCGCGGCACCGACCACGCCAGGAGCGCGAGCCCCACCAGAGCCACGAGCCGGTGGCCGACCACCAGCACCCACGGGTTGCCGGTGGCCGAGGCCATCAGCCGGCCCGCGAGCAGCGGGAGCGGCCCGTACGGCGTCACCGTGCGCATCCACATCGGGTCGACCGCCTGGAGGATCGGCGCGGGCGAGGTCGGGCCGGGCACCTGCGCAACGAGCGCGTACGGGCCGTAGGAGTAGGGCGAGAGCCCCGCGTGGGCGAGTGCGCCCTGGGCGGCGTACGACCAACCGTCGCGGGAGAACAGCGGCGGGGCGACGAGGAGCGGCAGCGTCCACACGACGGCGGCCGAGCGCACCAGGTCGACGCCCTCGACCCACCTGCTCGCGCCGAGCTCCGCGGTCTCCCGGCAGAGGTCCAGCCAGGCGCTCGCGAGCAGGCCGAGGCCGACCAGGACGACGGAGAGACCGGTCATCCGGCCGGTCTCCGACTGGCGCAGCACGGCGAGCGTCGTGACGCGAACGACCGGGGCGGAGTGGGGCAGCGTCGAGACCACCAGGCCGCCGAGCAGCACCAGGACGCTCCCCGTCAGCCCACGTCGGATCACGCGCGTGACGGTAGGGCGCGCGGATGAGCGGACGGCGAACACCGGGACGACGGCGGTCGACGCCTCGATGAGCGCAGGCGCGGCCCGGATCCGGGACCCTCCCACGCGCGCACGAACGGCACTACGGTGACTTCGACCAAGGGGCTGCTCGGGCGCCTCGGACCACGGAACCCTCTTCGCGCCAAGGAGAACCCCATGTCCCAGTACCCGCCGCCCCCCGGATCCCCGACCCCGCCGCCGCCGTACGGCGCTCCCCCGCCGGCCAGCGGCTGGGACCTCGGCGCCGCCGTCAGCTGGGCGTGGGCGAAGTTCCAGCAGAACCTGGCGATGATCGTCGGCGCTCTCGTTCTCGTGGTCGGCATCGTCATCATCGAGATCATCGGCAACCTGGTGCTCATCGGCGGCCTGACGTCGAACAAGCGGTACGTCTGCGACACGACGTCGACCTCGCTCGACTGCCACTTCACCGGCGGCACGCCCTTCCTCGTCACCGAGGCCCTCAGCCTGCTGGTGGGTGCGCTGATCCTCGTGTTCGCCCAGATCGTCGGAGCCGGGCTGATCCGTGGCGCCCTCGGTGTCACGCAGGGTCGAGCCTTCGAGATCTCCGACGTCTTCAACTTCGCCAAGATCGGGCCCGTGGTCGTGACCGCGCTGATCACCGGTGCCGCCGTCTTCGTGGGGACCCTGCTGTGCATCGTCCCCGGCATCATCATCGGCTTCCTGCTGAGCTACGGGTTGTACTTCGTCATCGACAAGGACATGGCCCCGATGGACGCCCTGCGCGCCAGCTACGAGCTGACGACGAAGAACCTCGGCTCCACCATCGTCTGGTACATCGTCGGCGGCCTGATCGCCGTCGCGGGCGCGATCGCCTGCGGGATCGGCCTGATCGCGACCATCCCGATCTCCCTGCTGGGCACGGCGTACACCTACAAGTTGCTGACCGGCCAGGAAGTCGTCGCCTAGAACCGGTACCACTACCCTCGCGCCCATGGGCCTCTTCACTCCGGTCGCGATCCGACTCGGCTCGTTCTCGTGGATGCCGAAGCTGCTGCCGCAGATCACCTGGATCGACAAGCGGCTGCAGAAGTGGACGCGGGGGCGGGTCGGTTTCGTGGACCTGGCCGGGCTGCCGAGCCTGATGCTCACGGTGGCGGGGCGGAAGAGCCGGATCCCGCGCTCCACCCCGCTGCTGTGCGTGCCGTGGGAGGGCGGCTGGCTCATCGCCGGCTCCTCCTTCGGCGCGCCCAAACCGCCCGTCTGGGCCGCGAACCTGCGCGCGGCCTCGACCGTCACGGTCCGGTTCAAGCGCCAGGAGCACACCTGCACCTGGCGTGAGCTCGTCGACGACGAGAAGCAGCGGGCATGGGCGCACATGGTCACCGTGTGGCCGAACTACGACAAGTACGTCGAGTGGACCGACCGGGTGATCCCGGTCTTCCTGCTCACTCCTGTGGAGTGAACGTTGTCTCGTATCAACCGGCCCCGTCGGTGATCCGCACGCGCGTTAGCAGCGCGGGCCGGCTCTGCCCATAGCCCGCACGGCGGATGTACCGCGGTGGGCGACCTGGGGAGCATCGAGGGAGCCGCTCGCGCGTGGGGTGCGGGCGCGAACCCCCAGGAGACCGCCATGAGCACCGACGCCGACATCAGCCCGGACACCACGAGCGACGCCGACAGCACCGACCCGACCACCGACCCGGGGACGGACTCAAGCAACGACCCGGCAGCGGACGCCGGCACGGACACCAGCACGACGGACAGCAGCACCGACGCGAGCGACCCGGAGTCGGACGCCAGCACCGATCCGGCCACCGACACCAGTACCGACACGACCACGGACGCCGGCGCCTACGACTCCAGCACCGACACCAGTGACCCGGAGTCGGACGACAGCACCGACACCAGCATCGACCCGAGCACGGACGACACCGACACCCCGGCCGACACCGACACCCCGGCCGACACCGGCACTGCCAGCGTCCCCGATGCCGGAACCACCAGCACCGACCTCAGCGCGCGCCGGTCGACGATCATCGACGAGCTGCTCCCGGGCGTCGTCCCCAGCTCCTATGGCGACCAGCGCTTCACCGCGCTGACCTTCGGCCTCAGGAAGGACAGCCCCGGAGTGACCCCGGGCTACACCACGTGCGGCTCGCTGCCGATGTACATCGCGCGCAAGCTCGGCGATCAGCTCATCACCGGAACCTTCGGCGTCCGCACCGCAGGGATGAAGAAGGGCGCGTGGGTCGAGGCGGGCGGCGACAAGCGCCCGAAGCCCGGCGACCTGTACGCGCTGCTCGTCGCGGGCTCGACCGACCGCGCCGGCGGCGGCATCGCGCACGTCGGCGTGATCGTGGACGCCTCGACCGACGAGTGGAGGACGGCGGACGCCGGACAGGGCGACGGGTGGTCGGCGGCGTACGTCACGCGCCAGTACGACGCGGCGGCCGGCACGCTCTCCGGCGAGATCGTCGGCACCACCGGCCCTCGCCCGGCGCGGGTCCTCGCCGGTTGGATCGACGTCGACGCCTACCCGTTCCCGTAGACCGCACGACGCTGGTTCAATGGACATGGGCGTCGAGCGCTATGACTCTCGCGAGTTCGAGTCGACCTTCTTCACCTTGCGCATCGGGCTGGTGGTCTCGGCCCTGGTCGTGATCTCGGCGCCGTTCGCGGCACGGGTGTTCGGCCATCACTACCCGCCGTCGATCTCCGACTCCTGGTACACCGACGCCCGCACCATCTTCGTGGTCGCGCTCGCCGCCGGTGCCGCGCTGCTCGTGGTGGTCCGGGGCGACACCCTGACCGAGCAGACCCTGCTCAACCTCGCCGGAGGGCTCGGGCTCGCGGTCGCCGGCGCCGCGTGCTGGCCGAAGGGCAGCGACGGCAAGGCGCTGGCGACGTACGACCCGAGCGTCGCCAAGCTCAACGAGTACGCCGTCGGCGCGGTGCTCGTGGTGGGTGCGATCGCCCTCGTCGCGAGCTACGTCCTGCCGAAGCGGCTGGTGGGGTCCGACCCGTGGCACACGAAGAAGTGGGCCGAGATCACGCTGCGCGCGCTGCCCGCCGCCTTGCTCGCCTACGGTGCGATCCGGTTCCTGAGCAACGAGCGCCACTTCGCCGAGCACGTCCACGGCCCCGCGTCGGTCGTCATGTTCGCCCTGCTCGGCATCGTGGCGCTGCTGCGCACCCGGTGGGGACTGCGCGTCCTCGACCTCATCGACGACACCCCCGTCGACGACTCCTTGTCGTCGAGGGCTCTGCCGCAGGAGAGGTCGTCGGCCTACGACGTGGTGTACGCCGCGGTCGGCGTGCTCATGCTGGTCGTCGTCGCCGTCGCGGCGTACCTCGTCAACTCCCACCACAAGCCCGGCTGGATCCTCTGGATCGAGATCTCCCTGCTCCTGCTGTTCTGCGTCTTCTGGTCGACCCAGACCGTCGAGGGCTGGCAGGAGAACAAGACCGCGGGCGACTGACCAGCGGTCGTCCTCAAGGACCGACGGCCGGTACCTGCGACCGATGGCCGGGCGCGTTCGCCGACCTAGCGTCGAGTGCATGGTCCGCACCGCCGCCCTCGTCCTGCTGGTCTGCTACTCCCTCGTGGTCGCCAACCTGACCCTGATGGACCCCTCGTCCGGCGAGTGGGCCTTCGGCAGCGCCGCGCACCTGGCCGACGTGTTCTCGGGTGGGCGGATGGCGTGGAGCGAGACCGAGGTGCTCGCCAACGTGGCCCTCTTCGTGCCGATCGGCTTCCTCCTCGTGCTGCTGCTCGGCCGTGTGTGGCCGGCGATCGTGGTGGGCGTCCTCGGGTCGGCGTTCATCGAGGTGTTCCAGGCGGAGCTCCTCCCGCTGCGCGTCGGCACGGCGACCGACGTCGTGCACAACGGGTACGGCGCCGCGATCGGCGCGCTGCTCGCCTCGCCGTACGCCCTGCTCCGGGTGCGCCACCGCGTCGCCTGAGCAGACGACGAAGACGGCCGCCCCCACGAAGGGGGACGGCCGTCTCCTGGCGCACGCCTGGGCGCGGGGCCCTCAGTGCGTCGTCAGCTCAGGCCCTTGCTGGCGAGGAACTCCTTCGCCACGTCGGCCGCGTCCTTCTTGTCGAGGACGACCTCCTTGAGCAGGCCGGCGAGCGTCGCGGTGTCAAGCGCGGCGGACACCTTGTCGAGGGTCTCGGACACGACCGGGGTCACCTTCGACTTGGCGATGAGCGGCACCACGTTCTGGGCTGCGAAGAGGTGCTGGGGGTCGGTCAGGCTCACGAAGTCGTCGGCCGGGATGTTCGGGTCGGTGCTGAACAGGTCGGCCGCGTCCACCTGGCCGTTCTTGAGCGCCTGGACGCTCAACGGGCCACCGGCATCGAGCGCGCGGAACGACCCGAAGGTCACGCCGTACAGACGCGCCAGACCCGGTACGCCGGTGGGCCGGGTCTTCCACTCCGGCGGCCCGCCGAGGGTCAGCTGGCCGGCGACCGGCTTGAGGTCGGCGATCGAGGTGAGGTGGTACTTCTCGGCGGTCGCCCGGGTGACGGTCACCGAGTCCTTGTCCTCGGCGTCGGACTTGGCCAGCACGGTGAGGTCCGCGGGGAGCGCGGACTTGAGCTCGGCGTAGACCGCGTCCGACTCCGTCGCGGAGGCGTTCTTGTCGAAGTACTGGTCCAGGACACCCGTGTACTCGGGGATCAGGTCGATCGACCCGTCCTGCAGCGCGGGGATGTAGGCCTCGCGGCTGCCGATGTTGAGGGTCTTCTTGACCGTGACGCCCTTGGCCTCGAGGGCTCCGGCGTAGATCTCCGCGAGCAGCGAGCTCTCGGTGAAGTCCGCCGACCCGACCACGATGGTGCCGTTGCCGGAGTCGGAGCGGTTGCCGGTGTCGGCGGCCAGCGGGTCCCCACCGCACGCGCTCATGGTGAGCAGTGCGGCAGCGATGACGCCCGCCATGGGGATCGTCCGTCGTTTCATCTCGGTCCTCTTTCTCTGGGGTGTCACGGGGTGGGCTGGAGGGCGGGCGGCCTGGGCGCGCCGGCGCGGCGGGTGCGGAGACGGGGCACGCGACCGGTCAGACCGGGCGAGACGACGTACCGCTGGATGAGAGCGAACACGAGGTCGACCGTCAGCGCCAGTGCCGCGACCAGGACGGCGCCGGACGCCATCTGCGCGTAGTCGCGGACCGCGAGGCCGTCGATGAGGAGCCGGCCGAGCCCGCCCATGCCGGCCGTGGCCGCGATCGTGGCGGTGGCGACGACCTGGAGCGTGCCCGAGCGCAGGCCCGAGAAGATCAGGGGCAGGGCGCATGGCAGCTCGACCTTGGTCAGCACCTCGCGACCCCGCATGCCCATCCCCTTGGCGGCGTCGCGGGCGGACGGGTCGACCTCCTCGACGCCGGCGTACGCACCGGCCAGGATCGGCGGGATCGCCAGCACGACGAGGACGATCTCGCTGGGCACGAGGAACGCGGCGTCGCCGGACAGCCTCGGCCCGAGCACCAGCACGGACACGAAGAGCAGCCCGAGGCTCGGGATGGACCGGACCGCACCGACCAGGTTGACCACGACGAACCGGCCACGGCCGGTGTGGCCGATGTACAGCCCGAGCGGGATCGCGATCGCGGCGGCGATGAGGACGGCCGTGAAGGAGTACTGGAGGTGCTCGGCGAGGCGGTGCGGAACACCGTCCTCACCCGTCCAGTGCGCGGATGCGGTGATCCAGCTGATGACGTCGTTCATCAGGCCCTCCTGACTCGTTGCCACGGCGTGATCAGCCGGGTCGCGCCGATGATCGTGAGGTCGAACAGCAGCGCGAGCAGCACGCACGCGATGATCCCGACGACGATGGGGTCGGTGTAGTTGAGCCGGAAGCCGTCGGTGAACAGCGACCCCAGCTGAGGTACGCCGATGATGGCCGCGACGCTGACGATGCTCACGTTGCTGACCGCGGCGACGCGCAGACCGGCCGCGATGACGGGGACGGCCAGCGGCAGCTCGACCATGAACAGCCGGCGCACCCGCTTGAAGCCCATGGCCGTCGCGGCCTGGTTCACCGAGTCGGGCACGGCGCTCAGGCCGTCGGCCACCGTCCGCACCAGCAGGGCGACGGTGTAGATGGTCATCGCCACGATGACGTTGAGCGGGTCCAGGATCCGGGTGCCGATCACGAGCGGCATCAGGATGAACAGCGCCAGGGACGGGATCGTGTAGAGCAGCCCCGTGCCGATGATGAGCGGCGGGTAGAGGAAGCGGTAGCGCTTGGCCAGCCAGCCCAGCGGGATCGCGATGACGAGGCCGATCACCAGCGGCAGGCCGGCGAGGACGATGTGCCTCCCGGTCAGCGAGAGCACGTCGGAGTAGTGGTCGAGGAACCAGGTCATGTCGCGCTCCCGGCCAGGGGCGCGGCGGCAGCGGGGCGCTCGGTGTTCTCGATCGCGGCGAGCACCTGGTGCCCGAGGACCGTGCCGGCGAAGGCGCCGTCGCCGTTCACGATGACGCCGCGGCGGCTGGGCGAGGACAGCGCCGCGTCGAGCGCCGCACGGAGCGTGCCGTTGACGGCGGCGACGGTGCCGCCCCGGTGCAGGGCGGCGGACTCCACGGTCCCCTGGATCCGGTGCGGCTCGATCCACCCCAGCGGGTGGGCGGCCTCGTCGACGACCAGCACCCATCCGTCGACGGCGGCGGCACGAGCCTGCTCGGCCGTCGCGCCGAGCCGGATGGTCGACTCGGACCGCAGGTTCAGCTCGGGCACCGCCTGGAAGCCGAGACCGCGGTAGCCGCGATCGCGTCCGACGAAGTCGGCCACGAAGTCGTCGACGGGGTGCGCCAGGAGGTGGGCGGGGTCGCTCAGCTGGGCCAGCTTGCCGCCGACCTGGAGGACGGCGATCTGGTCGCCGAGCTTGATGGCCTCGTCGATGTCGTGGGTGACGAACACGATCGTCTTGCCCAGCTCGCTCTGCAGGCGGAGGAACTCGTCCTGCAGCTGCTCGCGTACGACGGGGTCGACCGCGCTGAACGGCTCGTCCATCAGCATGACGGGCGGGTCGGCCGCCAGCGCGCGAGCGACGCCGACGCGCTGCTGCTGGCCGCCGGAGAGCTGGCTGGGGTAGCGGTTCGCGAACGAGAGCGGGAGACCGACGCGCTCGAGGAGCTCCATCGACCGGGCCCGCGCCTTCTTCTTGTCCCAGCCCAGCAGCAGCGGCACGGTGGCGATGTTCGCCGCGATGGTGCGGTGCGGGAAGAGGCCGGCGTGCTGGATGACGTAGCCGATGCCGCGACGCAGCTCGGCCGCGTCCATGGTCGCGGTGTCGCGGTCGTCGGCCCAGATGCGGCCGGCGGTCGGCTCGATCATCCGGTTGATCATCCGGAGCGACGTCGTCTTGCCGCAGCCCGAAGGACCGACGAGGACGGTGATCTTGCCGGTGGGCGCGACCATGTCCAGGCCTCCGACCGCGACGGTGCCGTCGGGATATGTCTTGGTCACTGAGTCGAACCGGATCATCCGGAACTCACCTCGATTGCTGTCGTGTCGGGTCCGCGCCGTGCGCGCGTGATCTGGGTCTCATTCCATGCCAAGGGCCCCGCCGTGTACATGACCTCGACCCCCATCATGTCCGATATCCCAGACAGGCCGGTCGTGGCGCGCAGGCTAGATGTCGGCCAGCTCGGGGAGGAGGGCGGCGGCGAGCTCGACGTCAGCGGTCAGTGAGCGGTCCTCGAGCGCGGGATCGAGGACTTCGGACGCACGGTGGAAGGCGACTCCGACC
>DATFHM010000390.1:0-5822 GCA_035248385.1 Nocardioides sp.
CCCGTACGTTGGGGAGAACCCAGCCTCAGGAGGTGTCGGTATGACCGAGAACGACTCGTACGGCGACTACAGCGTGGACGAGGAGAACCAGCTCGAGCCCGAGGACACCCTGGACGACAACGACGTCGCTGACGAGCTCGACCGCGGCTACTCCCCGCCCGAGCGCTACTCCGCGGCTCAGCGGTGGGGCAACACGCCGTGGGAGGCCGAGCACGACGAGCCGCTGTCGATGCGGCTGGCCGAGGAGGAGCCCGACGTCGATCCGTACGCCGAGGACGACACCCCCGACGAGCAGGAGCGACCCGGCGACCACGAGGTCGGCTCGCGACGCGCCGGACGGCTGGTGGCCCACGACAACGGCGACCGGATCGAGCAGGACGTGTGGGGCGACGACGTCGGGATCGACGGCGCCGCGGCCAGCGCCGAGGAGGCCGCGATGCACATCATCGACGGCGACGAGGAGATCGAGGACGAGTAACCGGGTCGGCGCGGGTCAGTGCGGGTCAGTGCGGCGCGGGCAGCGGACGCCCGCCCTCGGCCCGCAGCAGCGCCCGCATGGCGCCGATGTCCTCGACCTGCTGCACGATCATCGAGGCCGCCGCGTCCCGCACGACGCCGAGCGCCGCGTGCTGCCGGGCGTCGGCCGCCATCAGGATCCCGCCCTGGTGGTGCCGGATCATCAGCTGCAGGAACAGCACGTCGAAGCGCCTCCCCTGGAGCTGCGCGAGCCGGGTGAGCTGACCGCCGGTCGCCATGCCGGGCATCGGCATCGACATCCCCGGCATCGTGTGCTCGGTGGACATCCAGGCCATCGGGTGGGGGTCGGCCGCCGGCGCGTCCCACAGCCGCAGCCAGCCGCGCAGCGCGCCGAGCTCCTGCGACTGGCCGGCCAGGATGCCGTTCGCGATCGTGCGGACCGTGACCGTGCCGCGGGTCTGCGCGAGCGTCGACATCAGGATCGCCTGCTCGTGGTGCACGGCCATGTCCTGGCTGAAGCCCACGTCCACGGCGGCCGGCCCCGTCGTCGTACGCCGGTCCGGAGCGCTCCCCCGGCCCAGCGCGAACCCGCCGGCGCCGACCGCCAGCACTGCGACCAGCGCGAGGAGCAGGGCGACGCGTCGGCGTACCGCCGTCACCGGGGCCAGGCCCGGCGGTTCAACCTCACCGCGTACAGGCCCGCGCCGGCGTCCGAGTAGTAGACGACGCGGTGCGCGGGGTCGAAGGCCGGCTGCGAGGTGGCGAAGTCGCCGGGCAGCAGCCCGAGCAGGTGGCCGGCCCGGGGCGGTGCGATGAAGTAGCCGACCTCCTTCGGACGGGCCGGGTTGCGGATGTCGAAGATGCGCAGGCCGGAGGTGAGCGCGGAGCAGACCAGGATCGTGGGGTTGTCGCGCGTCGGGACGGCGCAGTAGTGCATCGCCCCGCCGAAGACCTGCATCGAGCCCAGCGGCGACGGGTCGGAGCGCGCCGCCACGTGGTTGGCCCGCATGTTGATGGCGAGCCGGACGTTGGCGACGATCCGCGGCCGGGACGGGTGGTCGATGTTGATGATGCGCGCGGCACCCACCTTGTCGGCGATCGTGGCCGGGTTGAACCGGAACGCGAACTCGTCGAACTCGGCCAGGTAGCGGTGGCCGTTGCGTGTGAACGGCACGGAGTTCTGCGGGACCGACACCGTCGGCCAGGTGATCCGGCTGATGTCGTGCACCTGCGGGTTGGCCACCCGGTCCTGGACCTGGCTGACGTCGATGAGCCCGAGGTTCCCGCTGATGGGATCGGTCTGGTAGATCGTGCGCCCGTCGGCCGACACGCTGATGCCGTGGGCGTAGTAGGCGCCCTTCCAGATCTGCCGCGGCTGCCGGGGGTTCGTGAGGTCGAAGGCGGTGATGTAGCCCGCGCCACCGGCCACCCAGAACGTGCGGCCGTCCGGGCTGAACCCGCTCTCGTGACCGGTGGGGATCGCCCGCTGCGCGAGCAGCCGCGGGTGGCGGCAGTCGGAGCGCACGTCGTACACGTCGAAGGTGCCGGGCAGGGTCAGGCCGTTGCCGACCTCGGCGGCGAGCAGGCCGCGCCTCGCGTTCAGGTTGAGCGACTCGTGCGGCGAGAGCATGGCCAGCGACATGAGGGTGGCGGTGTGGTGCAGCGCCGCCGGTCGCGCCGCGTCCAGGACCTGTACGCCGAGCGAGGGGCCGCCCGCCACGCTGATGATGTTGGCGGGCGCGGTGAACGAGGTGTCGTAGTAGACGCAGGTGTGGCCGTGCGGGTCGCGGTAGCGCCAGACGCGCCAGCCGCCGGGAGTCGCGAAGCGGCTCACCTGGGCGACGTTGCAGGTCCACCCGCGCGCCGCGGCCGCCGAGTCGACGTCGGCCTGGGTGACGCGGCCCTGCATGCCGGCCAGGGGGCGCGAACCCGCGCCGCAGCGTGCCCGCGGCACCGAGCTCAGCGGCGGTGACGGCGCCACGACCGGCGTCTTCATCGGCGCGAGCCCGCCGGCGGCCAGGCCGATCATCGCCTCCAGGTCGTTGGCCGGCAGGGTCGGTCCGGTGAGCCCGGAGTCGGCCGACGCGGCCACGTTCACGCCGAGCGCGCACAGCGCCAGCCCGGCCACCAGGCCCCAGGTCCGCCGTCCGCGCATGCCGCTCCTTCCGGGCCGCCCGGATGACGGCTCCCCCGCGGCACTATCGCGTCCGCTCCGGGCAGCGTCAAGGAGCGTCGAGGAGGGCGCGACGCGTTTGTGGGCCACCGCCGCGGGTACCTCAGATCACCGGCCGAGAGGCCCTGACGAAGGAGACGATGATGCTGTTCATCCTGTGGTTGCTCGCAGTGATCCTGGTGGTCGCGGGCATCGTGAGCCTGGTTCGTGGAGAGGTCCTGTGGGGCGTCGTCCTGATCATCGTCGGCCTGCTGGTGGGTCCGGGCGGGGTCAGCATCTTCCACTGAGCTCGGCCGCGACGCGGAGGTCCGCCACGAGTCCGGCGTACGCCGCGTCGCGGTCCTCGGACCGCAGCACCGCCGACGGGTGGAGGGTGACGAGGTTCCACCTCGGAGTCGCCGCCAGCGGGTAGCGCTCCGGCCAGTCCAGGCGCCGTCCCCGGCTCTCGGTGAGCCGGAAGGACGGGCCGTGGACGGCTTTCGCGGCGGTGGCGCCGAGCAGCACGACCCCGGTCGGGCCGACCAGGTCGAGCTCGATCCGCAGCCATGGCGCGCAGGCGGTGACCTGACCCGCCTTCGGGGTGTCGTGGATCCGGCGACGGCCCACCAGGTGGTGGGCGAAGTGCTTCACCGCGTTGGTGAGGTACGCCGATCCGCGGTCGATCCCCGCGTCCTCGAGCGCCCGGTCGAGCAGCCGCCCGGCCGGCCCCACGAAGGGCTCACCCTCCTTGTCCTCGACGTCCCCGGGCTGCTCGCCGACGATCACCAGGTCGGCCTTCGCGGGGCCGACGCCGACGACGGCCTGGGTGGTGTCGCGATACAGCTCGCAGCCCCGGCAGGCCTGCGCGGCGGCGTACAGGTCCTCGAGGCGGGGCTCGTCGGGCACCCACTCCTGCGCGCCGGGTCGGTCGGGTCGCACGCCTGCGGGTACCCGATCGCGGGTCGGTCAGTCGCGCACGCCCCGGTAGATGCCGCGGCGCACGATCCAGCGCTGCAGCAGGGTGTCGACGGTCCACCTCGGGAAGCGGTACGGCCGGCCGTCCGGCGCGAAGACCCGCAGTCCGTCCGGCTCCACGCCGAGCACCGACCCCCAGCGGTGCCGGGGCGCCCGGTACGTCTGCAGCGAGCGGCCGGCGAGGTGGGCTCGGATGTTGCGGGCGAGCAGCTTGTCGGCGCGGCTGCGGGCCGACGCGCGCAGCGGGTCGGTCGCGGCGACGTCGCCGATCGCGAACACCCCGGAGCTCGTCGGTAGCTGGAGCGTCGGGGTGACCCTGACGAAGCCGTGCTCGTCGAGGAGCTCCTGCGGGAGCCAGGCCGTGTTGGGCTGCGTGCGGCCGATCGCCCAGAGGACGGCATCGGCTTTCGTCGGCTGGTGGGCGGTCTGCCAGGAGACGGGTCCGGAGGTGATCGCCTCCGCGTCGTCCGGTACGACGGCGCGCCGGCCAGCCAGCAGCTCGACCCCGGCGGCCTCGAGCCGGCGGGCGGCGTGCGTCCAGGTCCGCAGGTGGTGCTGCGGCAGACCGCGCTCGCCCGGGAAGGCCAGGCTGATCCGCTTGTCCGGCCAGCGCAGCGCGAGCTGGAGGGCGCTACCCACCGACGCCGCTCCGCCGCCGACGACCAGGACGGTCGCGCTGTCCGCGAGCCGGGCGTGCGCGGTCGCGAGGTCGGCGGTCACCTCGTCGGCGGTGCGGAGGTCCGGCGTACGCCAGAAGCCGTTGCGGACGCCGGTGGCGATGACGAGGACGTCGTACGGCTCCTCGCTGTCGTGCCGCTCGGCGTCCCGGAGGCGGACGGTGCGGGCGGCGAGGTCGAGCCCGGTCACCTCGGCGTGCCGGACCCGCACCCGGTCGAGGGCCCGGTAGCGCTCGAAGGCGATCCGGTAGTCGCGCTGCCAGTCGTCGGGGCGCGCGAGCCGGGTGCCGAGCTCCTGGCCGCTGACCAGCCCGGGCTGGCTCGAGATGCCGACGACCTCGAGGTCGCGGTGCTGGGCGAGGTGGATCGCGGTCAGCAGCCCGGTGTCGCCGAGGCCGGCGACGACGACGCGCGTCACGACGCGCTTCACGTCGTACGGCGGGGAGGGCGCGGGACCAGCCGCGGCACCCGATCGATGACCTCCTGGTACGCCGGACGCCGCTCCAGGCTGCGCTGCTCCATCATCGGGATGCTGGCTCCCTGGAACATCGCCACCATCGCGACGAAGCCCGGTACCAGCCACCACCAGTCGTGCGGCGCGCCTGCCAACCCGAACAGCACGAGCGAGAACCAGAACGCGATCTCCCCGAAGTAGTTGGGGTGACGCGACCACGCCCAGAGCCCGCGGTCCATCGCCTGTCCGGGCTGCCGGACGCGGATGAAGCGGCGCATCTGGGCGTCGGCCACGTACTGCAGCACCGGTGCCGCGATGCCGATCACGAAGGCCACCACGTCGAGCGCGTCCAGCGAGCGGCCCGGCCGGGTCGCCACGGCGTACGCCGGCAGGCAGGCGAGGAAGACGACGAGGGTCGGGAACAGGTGGATGCCCGAGAAGTCGACGACCGCCTCGGCCTGGCCGGCCTTGTCGCGCAGCATCGGGTAGCGCCAGTCCTCGTGGTGCATCCCCGGCCAGTCCTGCACCCAGTTCGCGGTGAGCCGGACCGCCCAGACCACCACCACGATCGTGAGGAGGGTGGCGCGCGCATGGTCGACGCCGGGGCGGTCCTGGAGCAGCCAGAAGCCGACGAGGTACGGCGGCAGCACGCTCCAGTACGGGTCGTAGCAGCTGGAGTTGTGGTGGACCCGGCTCGCCACGAACACCACGACCGTGGCGATCAGGTCGGCGATCAGCGCGTCCAGCCAGAGGTGGCCGGTGTCCGGGCCGAGGGCCAGCCAGGCGGTGGCGGCGGCCAGCGCGACGACGTACACGATCCCGACCCGGGCGAGGGAGGCAGCCTTGCTCACCTTCGCGAGCCTAGTGGAACACGTTCTAGTCTGTCTCGACCTGCGATGATGCCGCCATGCCGCACGCGTCCCGCACCGTCACCATCGCCGCCCCGATCGAGAAGGTCTTCGCCTTCTTCACCGACCCGGCCAACGAGCCGTCCTGGCGCACCGGCGTCAAGGACATCCACGCCCACGGCGAGCCCGCCGTCGGAGCGGTCATCCACCAGACCATCAAGGGCCCGCTCGGTCGCGGG
>DATFHM010000391.1:0-2880 GCA_035248385.1 Nocardioides sp.
CCGCCCCCCAGCTCCAGGGCCGTGTAGGTGTTGAAGTCGCAGTAGCCGCAGCGCACCGAGCAGAACGGCACGTGGACGTAGAACCCGAGGGTCATCAGCCTCCGTAGAAGCTGTTGATCAGGTCCTTGTTGTTCGCCTCGACGACGGCGCGCTTGACCTTGAGCGACGGGGTGAGCTCACCGGACTCGATGGTCAGGTCGTGGTCGAGCAGCTCCCACTTCTTGATGGTCTCCCACCGGTTCAGCGAGGCGTTGAGCTGGTCGACGTACTCGCCGATCATCTCCTTGACCTTCTCGTTGCGCGCGAGGTCGGTGTACGACGCACCCTCGAGACCGTTCTGCGCCGCCCAGCCCGTGATCTCGTCGGGGTCGAGGGTCACCAGCGCGGAGACGAAGTTGCGCTCCGCGCCGAAGACCATGAACTGGCTGACGTACGGGCAGATCGTCTTCATCTTGGCCTCGATGGCCGGCGGAGCGACGTACTTGCCGCCCGAGGTCTTGAAGAGCTCCTTGATCCGGCCGGTGATCCGCAGGTAGCCGTCGGCGTCGATCTCGCCCTTGTCGCCGGTGCGCAGCCAGCCGTCCTCGGTCATCGCCTCGGCGGTCGCGTCGGGCCGGTTGTGGTAGCCCACCATGACGTGCGGGCCCTTGAGCTGGACCTCGCCGCTCTCGTCGATGCGGACCTCGGTGCCCGGGAAGGGCAGCCCGACGGTGCCCATCTTGTAGGCGTCGGGGTGGTTGACCGTGGCGCCGGCGGCGTTCTCGGTCATGCCGTAGCCCTCGAGGATGAGGATGCCGGCCGCGTGGAACCAGGCCGCGATGTCGGCGTTGAGCGCGGCGGAGCCGGAGATGAAGAAGCGGACCCGGCCACCGAAGCGCTCGCGGACCTTGCTGAAGACCAGCTTGTCGAACAGGTCGTGCTCGAGCTTGAGCAGCGGGTTGACGCTGCCCTTGCGCTTGGCCTCGTCGTACTTGAGACCGACGGCGAAGGCGCGGTTGAACAGCTTCTCCTTCAGGCCGCCCTCGGCCTGCTGCATCGTGATGATGCGGGCGTAGGCCTTCTCGAAGATGCGCGGGGCGGCGCCCATGAAGGTCGGCTTGACGACGCCCAGGTTGTCGACGATCCGGTCGACCCGGCCGTCGATCGCGCACGCGAAGCCGCAGGCGAGCTGGGTGGACATCAGGACCTTGCCGAACACGTGCGACATCGGCAGCCAGCGGAACTCGAGGTCGTCGGTGCTGAGGATGTTCTGGGCCTTGATGGCCTCGCCCTCGAAGACCCACGCGCGGTGCACCGAGCGCACGCCCTTCGGCTTGCCGGTGGTGCCCGAGGTGTAGACGAGCATGCAGAGCTGGTCGGCCGGGATCGACTTCGCGAGGTCGTCGATGGCGGTCGGGTGCTCGGCCAGGTACTTCTCGCCCAGCGCCTTGAGGTCGTCCATGTCGATCACCCAGTCGCCGTCGGCGCACGAGGCGTCGAAGACGATGACCTTCTCCAGGCCGGGGATCTCGTCGCGGCGCTCACGCACCTTGGCCAGCTGGGACTCGTCCTCGAGGAACGCGAAGCGGCACTCGGAGTCGCTGAGGATGTACGCCGTGTCCTCGGCGTTGGTGGACGGGTACACGGTCGTGGTCGCGGCGCCGGCGCACATGTTGGCCAGGTCGGCGAGGATCCACTCGTAGTTCGTGTTCGAGGCGATGCCGACGCGCTGCTCCTGCTGCAGGCCCAGCGACAGCAGGCCGGCCGCGAGGCGGCGTACCTCGTCACCGGCCTGGCGCCAGGTGCGGGACTCCCACTTCTCACCGACGGGGAAGCGGAACGCCTCGTTGCCGGGGTTCATCTCGACGCGGTCGAGGAACTGCGCCGCGCAGTTCTGCGGCATCCGGTCGAGGAAGCTGGTGTCGAAGCTGACGGCCACTGAGGCTCCTGAACGTTCGGAACGAGAGGGGGATATCGACCCCAACTTAGAGCACCACGACGCCGATGTGACCCGTCGGTACGTTTTCGGGACCCCTGGTCGCGCGGGGCCACGAGCGTTACGGTCCGACCATGAGCATCGCCGACGCTCTCGGCTACGAGGTCATGTCGCCCAACCTCGTCCAGCGGGCGATGCGGCGCGTCGCCTCGACCCGGATGGGCGCGCGGGTGCTGAGCTCGACCATGCGCCACATCGACGACGTCGTGCAGCGCGCCTCGGGCGGGCGCACGACGAGCGCGGCGATCATCGCCGGGCTGGCGGTCCTGGACGTCACGACCACGGGCCGGCGCAGCGGGCAGCCGCGCACGAGCCACCTCGTGGCCGTCCCGTACGACGGCGCGCTGGCCGTGCTCGGCACGAACTTCGGTGGCGCCAGCACCCCGGCCTGGGTCCACAACGTCAAGGCCGACCCCCACGTCACCGTCACCTACCGCGGTACGACGGTCGCCGCGATCGCGCGCCCCGCGACGCCCGAGGAGCAGGCCGGCGTCCTCGCCGCGTCGGAGGGCGTGTACCTGGGCTACCGGAAGTACCAGGAGCGGATCACCGGCCGCACGCTGCGGATCTTCCTGCTTCAGCTGCCCTGACGGGCGGCGTACGAGGCGAGCTTGCGGGTGGGCTCCGCGGCCAGGTCCTCGATCGCGGCCAGCTCCGGCAACCGCTGGTGGTCGAGGTTCACGGCCACGAACAGGTCCACGACGGTGATCCCGTGGTCCGGGACCGACTCGACGGTGATCGGGTCGCCGGCGGCGAGGGCGCCCGTCTCGATGACCCGGAGGTAGGGCCCGGGGCGCAGGGCCTGCGTGAAGCGCTTGACCCAGTGGGTGTCGTCGTACCCGCTCGCGGCCTGCCAGCCCTTGAAGGTGTTGCAGGGCGTGCGGATCGAGCAGATCTCCAGCAGG
>DATFHM010000392.1:0-6478 GCA_035248385.1 Nocardioides sp.
AGCACGAGGAGTTCCGGCACACGGTGCGCAGCTTCGCCGAGGCGGAGATCGCGCCGCACGCCGCGGAGTGGGACAAGGCGCACCACTTCCCGACCGACGTCGTGCAGAAGATGGGGGACCTGGGGCTCTTCGGCCTCACCGCTCCCGAGGAGTACGGCGGCGCCGGGATCGACCCCGAGGACGGCCCGTTCACCTCGCTCTGCCTGGCCATCGAGGAGCTCGGCCGGGTCGACCAGTCGATGGGCATCACGCTCGAGGCCGGCGTGGGCCTGGGGATCAACCCGATCCTGACCTACGGCACCGACGCGCAGAAGGCCGAGTGGCTGCCCGACCTGGTCAACGGGCAGATGCTCGCCGGCTTCGGGCTCACCGAGCCGGGCGCGGGCTCCGACGCCGGCGCGACGAGGACCAAGGCCGAGACCGATCCGGCCAGCGGCGACTGGGTGGTCAACGGCTCCAAGCAGTTCATCACCAACTCGGGCTCCTCGATCACCAAGCTCGTCACGGTCACGGCCCGGACCGGCCTGCGTGACAACGGCACCGCCGAGATCTCCACGATCGTCATCCCGACGGGGACGCCCGGGTTCACCGCGGAGCCGGCGTACGACAAGCTCGGCTGGCACATCTCCGACACCCACCCGCTGACGTTCGTCGACTGCCACGTGCCGGCGGGCAACCTGCTCGGGGAGCGGGGTCGCGGCTACGCGCAGTTCCTCGCCACGCTCGACGACGGCCGGGTCGCCATCGCCGCGCTCGCGGTCGGCCTGATCCAGGCGTGTGTCGACATGTGCGTCACCTACGCGCTCGAGCGGCAGACCATGGGCGGCCCGATCGGACGCAAGCAGGGGGTGGCGTTCCAGATCGCCGACCTCGAGGTCAAGCTGCACGCCTCGCGCATGCTCACCTACCGCGCGGCCGCGATGAAGGACGCCATGCTCGGCGGGCGCGGACCGTCGATGAAGGACTTCAAGCAGGCCGCGTCGGTGGCGAAGCTGTTCACCTCCGAGGCCGCCATGGACGCGACCCGGATCGCCACCCAGGTCTTCGGCGGCTACGGCTTCATGGAGGAGTACGCCGTGGCGCGCTTCTACCGCGACGCCAAGATCCTGGAGATCGGCGAGGGCACCTCCGAGGTGCAGCGGATGCTGATCGCGCGGGGGCTCGGACTGCCCGTCGAGTAGCGTGCTCGCGTGCTTCCGTTCGTGCTGGCGTCCGCCTCACCTGCCCGCCTGACCACGCTGCGCAACGCCGGGCTCGACCCGGTGGTGATCGTGTCGGGGGTCGACGAGGACCAGGTCGACGGGCTTCCTCCCGAGGGCCTCGCGCTGCGGCTCGCCGAGCTGAAGTGCGGTGCGGTGGCGGGTCGTCCGGAGGTGCCGTCGGGGGCACTGGTGCTGGGCTGCGACTCGGTGCTCGAGCTCGACGGTGCCGCCCTCGGCAAGCCTGCTGACGCGGCGGAGGCGGTGGACCGCTGGCACGCGATGCGCGGTCGCACCGGCGTGCTGCGGACCGGGCACTGCCTCACCGACACGGCTTCCGGGAGCACGGTTGCCGCCACCGCGTCCACGACGGTGCACTTCGCCGACGTGACCGATGCGGAGATCACGGCGTACGTCGCGACGGGGGAGCCGCTCCACGTCGCCGGTGCGTTCACCGTCGACGGCCTCGGCGGCGGGTTCGTCACCCGGATCGAGGGGGACCACCACAACGTCGTCGGCGTCAGCCTGCCGCTGCTGCGCGACCTGGTGCGCCGGCTGGGACACGAATGGACGGCCCTGTGGGCGGCGCGCGACTGATCGCGGTCCTCGCTCTCGGGTCGGTGGTCGCGGGTGCCGTCGCGCCCGTCTCGGCTGCGCCCCGCGGGTCGTCGCCTCTACCCGGAGTCCCGGTCGTGGCCTCGGCCGTCCCGTCCCGGGCGCCGGAGATCCGCACCGGCCGGTACGTGACGCCGCTGGGCGGGCGGACGACCTACCTCCGGCTGGAGCGGACCAAGCCCGGCACCACCCTGCACGTCGGCGCGCAGATGATCGGCCGAGGAGGCTCGATCGGCGAGGGCTTCGACGTCGAGGTCGGCACCGAGCCCGGGCACGACGACTGCGGCAGCGCCGTCGCCTTCCGCCCGACGCTGGGGGAGTCCGCGCCGGTCCTGTACGCCGCCACTTCCACCTGGACCTCCGTCGAGGACCATCCCTGCGCCACCGCCCGGACCCTCTACGTCACGATCCGCGTCCCGACGGACCGCCAGGACGTCGGCCGCACGCTGCAGGTGCGCGTCTACGAGGAGCCGCCGGTGAGCGACAGCAGCTTCTCGCTGCTGACCACGCCGAGCCCCGAGCAGTGGTCCGAGCTGTCCCCCGCGTTGGCGTCGGCGGTGCAGCCCGCGCACGTCGTCGACACAGCGCCCGTGGTGAGGGACGGCACGTACGCCGTCACCCTCCAGCCGGGCCAGGACGACTTCCTGTCGGTGCCGGTCGGGTGGGGCGAGTCCGCGCGCGTGCAGCTGGACGCGGAGCTGCCGGCCGCCGTCGACCCGGCGTCCCCGGGGATCACGCTGCGCCTGCTCGGCCCGCTGCTGGACACCGCGGACACCGGCGACCTCGGCACGGATCCCGAGTTCGGCGCGACGCGGGACCGCCGGGCGTTCCGCACCGGGGTACTGACCGAGGTCGTCAGCTACATCAACCGCGACTCGGTCGACCCCGGCGTCAACGGCGCCGACCTGGCCGGGATGCACTACATCGCGGTCAGCTACGTGCCGACGGACTCGTCTCCCACACCGCTGCCCGTGCGGCTCACCGTGCAGATCCGTCCGGGCGACAGCTCGGCTCCGCTCTACACCGACGTCGCCGGCGTACCCGCTCCCGAGGCGGACTCCCGCCTCGTCGACGGCTCGCTCACCGACCGCCCCGCCGCGTCGTCCGGTGCGGGCTCCGCCTCCCACCCCACGATCAGCGAGGACCGCTCGTTCCCCTGGCTGTCGATCGCGATCGCCCTCGGCGGGGTCGTGGTGATCGGCGGGCTGGTGGATCTGCTGATCCAGGTGCGGCGGCGCCGGCGGGAGCGGTACTCCGGGCGTCACCGCTGATCGCCGGCCCTTCTGCGGGGTGGGTGAAGGCGTACGGGGTTGATGGTCGGGGTGGGGGTGTCACCGGACGCTCCCGAGGCTCTGCCTGTCGGGGCGAGAGTGGGGTCCCCGCCCGGCAAGGCATTTCGCATGAGTGGCTGACTCCTGCACGTTTGCCGGGCACCCCAATCGCCCCGGCAGGCAGGCCTCGTCCGCGCCCGGCGCCACCCCCACCCGTTCGGGGTTGGCCGTTCGGGGTGACTCAGTTGCGCCGGTGGAATCGGTAGTCGCCGGTCGCCAGCTTGGTCATGTCGTAGCGGGTGTCGTGCGCCCTGTGGTGGTGATGGCTGCAGAGCAGGACGCCGTCGGCCAGGTCGGTCTTGCCGCCCTCGGACCAGGGCCTCAGGTGATGTGCCTCGCACCAGGCTGCCGGAATCGTGCATCCTTCGGCCCGGCAGCGCTTGTCCCGGAGGCGCATGGCCTTGCGCTGGGCCGCCAGGTAGAACCGCTGTGCCCTGCCGAGATCGAGGACTTCGGACTCGGCACCCAGCACGACCGGGATGATCTTCGCGGTGCACGCCAGCCGCCGGGCCTCCGATGCACTGATGGCCGTGGAGCCGAGCATCGCGGACCCGAGCTCGTGCTGGAGGGTCTCGAGCGGGATCGTCACGAAGACGGTGGTGGCGTCGCCGCCGTGGTCGGGGAGCCGGTTGGGGTCGAGGTGCTCGAGGAGCCGGCAGAACGCCTCACCCCGCGACCGGGACTTCGTCACGCGCGGTGAGTCCTCGGCGTCCAGGTAGGTCGTGAGGCGTTCGGCGATCGAGTCCGGCACCAGGGCGGTGAGCTTGGTGGTGCCATCGGCACGTCGGCTCATCTTCAGCGAGCACTTGTCGCGGGCGGCCTGCTCTTCACGCTCGAGGGCTTTGCCGAGCTCGGCTTCGGCGACGTCGGGGGCGACGACCTCGAGGATCTTGGTGCCGAGGACCTGGAGGTCGCGCGGGTCGTGGGTGCCGGCGAGCTCGATGAGGTGCTTCTCCGCACGAGCGCGCGTGAGGTCGTCGACCTCGTCGGACAGCTTGTCGACCGACCGGATGATCACCCGGGCCTGTGCCTGGTTCACCGATCCGGCCCGCATCGCGGCCGCGGTCAGGGGGTGCGCTTCGAGATCTGTGGCGAGGTGGAGGTCGGCACGAGCCGCCTGAGCGGTCAGACGCACGGCGTGGGCGTACCAGGTGCCGGCGTCCCGGGCGGCGTGCTCCTCAGCGACATCAGATGCTGCCGCGAGCAGCCGGAGTTCGAGCTCGGCGGTCTCGGCCTTGACTCTGGCCAGGGTCAGGAGTGCTTCTTCCTTGTCGCGGGTGCGGAGGTAGTCAGCTGGCATCTCCGCGACGGCGTGGAGCTCTGTTTCGAGGGTGCGGGCGCAGCGGAGGATCGGGTGGCAGGGCACCTGTTCCGCGGTCATCGAAACTCCCGAGATAGAGCTTGATCAACTACCTCGATCATACACCTGTTCGAACGCTTTAAGTAGGTGTTTCGACGATATTTCTGCAGGTCAGATCACCTTTTGGAGGCGGCCGCGAAGCGGCGGCGCGGGCGAAGCCCGTGCCGACTCCGCGCCGTCCTGCCCGTCGTCAGGGACCCGGTGTCAAGGCCGCCGCAGGCGTCGCGCAGCGATGCCGGAGGCAGCCTTGACACCGGGGGACGACGGGCTAAGGTGCGGCCGCCCAAGACCAGCCCCGAGAGCATGTCACCGGGTCTCGTGACGGTTGCTGCGCAACCTCCTCGACCACCGGCGGAGGCCGGCTCACCCCCGCCCCACCTCCAGCCCCAGCCACCCCGCGAGCGACTCCAGCTCCGCCTCGACGGCGTCACCGGTGGCGGGGTCCCAGGGGAAGTCCTCGTGGATCGCGTTGACCCGCAGCACCCCGGCCTTGCGGTCGGCCTTGGCGTCGAGCTTCCCGACGAGGCGGTCGCCGTGGAGGATCGGGAGGGCGAAGTAGCCCCAGCGGCGTTGGGCGGCGGGCTTGTACATCTCCAGGACGTACTCGAAGTCGAAGAGGTCGAGGGCGCGGTCGCGGTCGTAGACGAGGCGGTCGAAGGGCGAGAGGAAGGCGCAGCGGCCCTCGAACGGCTCGTCGAGAGCCGCCAGCGCATCGGGGTCCACCCGCCACGACCCGGGCACGCCGTCCACCACAGCCTCGACCCCGAGCGGGCCGATCGGCGACGGCTCGCCCGGTGAGCGGAGCGGCTTCGCGCGGGCGATGCCGAGCGAGGCCAGTCGGCGCTCGTCCCGCAGCCGCCGCGCCTCGTCCGGCGGCGGGCGGAACAGGTCCGCCGGGTAGACCCGCTCGGCGAGGTCCCAGAGCCGGCTGCGGCCGACACGGCCGGAGACGGCGACCTCGCCGCGCAGGCAGAGCACCTCGAGCATCCGGTTGGCGTTCTTGTCGTCGTTCCAGCCGGTCGAGGCGTACGGCACCTCGGGGTCGTTGGGGAGGTCGGGTGCCGCGGTGGGACCCTCCGAACGCAGGTGCGCGAGCAGCCGGTCCCGGTAACGAGGGTTCGCGTCGATCCAGCTGGTGGTGTTGCCGTGGATCCACTCGTCGGCGACCGACAGGTGGATCCCGATGTCGTCCATCGTGCGGATGAAGGTGACGTGCTCGGTCAGCGAGCGCTCGGTCTCGAGGGCGAAGACCAGGTCTGAGGCGTCGTACGACGAACCCAGCCGTGACCACGCGACCAGGTCCGGGCTGCGCACGATCGCCGTGGTCGGGTCGATCTGGATGAGCGTGAGCTGGTCGACCACCTCGACCAGCGACAGCGGCCGGTAGGCGTCCAGCAGCTGCGCCCGGACCGCGATCCGGCGGGCGTCCTGCCGGCTGAGCTCGATCATCGCGACCTCACAGACGGGCCAGGGCCGCCTTCAGCGGGTCCAGCCCGAGCGACCCGAGGTCGAGAGCGGCGGTGTGGAAGGCCTTGAGGTCGAAGCCCGCGCCGTGTCGGGCCTGCGCCTCCGCGCGCGCCTCCAGCCAGATCCGCTCGCCCACCTTGTACGACGGCGCCTGGCCCGGCCAGCCGAGGTACCGGTTGACCTCGAAGCGGAGCGATCCGTCGTCCATCCGCGAGTGCGCGCGCATGAACTCGAACACCCGGTCCGCGTCCCACACCTCGCCCGGCCGCCACCCGAACGGGTTGTCCTCCGGAATGGTCAGGCCGAGGTGGACGCCGATGTCGACGATGACCCGGGCGGCGCGGAAGCCCTGCATGTCGAGGAAGCCGAGCCGGTCGCCCGGGTCGGCGAAGTAGCCGAGCTCGTCCATCAGCCGCTCGGAGTAGAGCGCCCAGCCCTCGCCGTGACCGCTGACCCAGCACATCAGCCGCTGCCAGCGGTTGAGCAGGTCGGCCCGGTGCACGGCC
>DATFHM010000393.1:0-8346 GCA_035248385.1 Nocardioides sp.
GTGCGGCCGCAGCTGGACCGGCGCGATCTCGTGGGTGCGCTTGTAGTCGACCCAGGTCTCGATCAGGTCCGGGGTGAACACGTCGCCCTTGGTGAGGAAGTCGTGGTCGGCCTCGAGGGCCTCCAGGACGGCACCGAGGGACGTGGGCACCTGAGCGATCTCGGCCATCTCGTCCGGCGGGAGCTCGTAGATGTCCTTGTCGATCGGGGCGGCCGGCTCGATCTTGTTCTGCACGCCGTCCAGGCCGGCCAGCATCAGCGCGGAGAACGCCAGGTACGGGTTCGCCGACGGGTCGGGGAAGCGGGTCTCGATGCGCTTGGCCTTCGGGTTGGTGCCCGTGATCGGGATGCGGACCGAGGCCGAGCGGTTGCGCGAGGAGTAGACCAGCGAAATCGGGGCCTCGTAGCCCGGGACCAGGCGGTGGAAGGAGTTCACCGTGGGGTTCGTGAAGGCGAGGACCGCGGGGGCGTGCCTGAGGATGCCGCCGATGTACCAGCGGGCGGTGTCGGAGAGGCCGGCGTACCCGGTCTCGTCGTAGAACAGGGGAGACCCGTCCTTCCACAGCGACTGGTGCACGTGCATGCCCGAGCCGTTGTCGCCGAAGATCGGCTTCGGCATGAAGGTGACCGACTTGCCCTGCTCCCAGGCCGTGTTCTTGATGATGTACTTGAACTTCATGACATCGTCGGCGGCCTTGAGCAGCGTGTCGAAGCGGTAGTTGATCTCCGCCTGGCCGGCCGTGCCGACCTCGTGGTGCGCACGCTCGACCTGCAGGCCGACGGCCTCGAGGTTCGCGCTCATGTCGGCGCGCAGGTCGGAGTAGTGGTCGTAGGGCTCGACCGGGAAGTACCCGCCCTTGAACCGCGTCTTGTAGCCCAGGTTGTCGCCCTCGGCGCCCGAGTTCCACCAGCCCTCGATCGAGTCGATGTGGTAGTAGCCCTCGTTCGCGCCGGTCGAGTAGCGGACCTGGTCGAAGATGTAGAACTCCGCCTCCGGGGCGAAGAACGCGGTGTCCGCGATGCCGGTCGATGCGAGGTAGGCCAGCGCCTTCTTGGCGATGTTGCGCGGGTCGCGCGAGTAGGCCTCACCGGTGATCGGGTCGTGGATGAAGAAGTTCATGTTCAGCGTCTTGCGCTTGCGGAACGGGTCGACGTACGCCGTCGTCGGGTCCGGGAAGAGCGCCATGTCGGACTCGTTGATCGCTTGGAAGCCGCGGATCGAGGAGCCGTCGAACCCCAGACCGTCGTCGAAGACCGACTGGTCGAAGGACGAGACCGGCACCGTGAAGTGCTGCATGATGCCCGGCAGGTCGCAGAAACGGACGTCGACCATCTCGACGCCTTCGTCCTTGATGAACTTCAGAAGTTCGTCGCTGTTGTTGAACATGCTGGGCACCCTACTCCCGCGTCCAGCGGCCTCCGAGGGGGCCATGAGACGCGTAACACACCTTTAACCTCGCGACTCCGACGAGGAAATCTCGCGGTCCTGGAATAGACGAGACCCGCCAACCCGGCGGGGCGCCCCTAGGGTTCCGCTGCTCCGGCAGGACTGGTCCGAGAGGGGAGACGGGGAAGCACCTCGTTCCACGGCGGGACAAAAGCCCGGGAGGCCGAAGGGGCCCGCCGTGCGCTGCACCCGGGTCCTCCTCCGAGGAGGTACCACTCGTGAACCACCACTCCGACCGGGCCACGACGGCCACCGCCGACCGCGTCAGTGACGCCGACCTGTCCGCCCTGGGCTACCGCCCCGAGCTGGTACGCCGGGTCGGCTCGTACGCCTCGTTCGCCGCCGGCTTCTCCTTCGTCTCGATCATGACGACCGTCTTCCAGCTCTTCGGGCTGGGCTACTCCTTCGGCGGTACGGCGTTCTTCTGGACCTGGCCCGCCGTCTTCGGCGGCCAGCTGCTGGTCGCCCTCTGCTTCGCCGAGCTCGCCGCCCGCTACCCGCTGTCCGGCGCGATCTTCCAGTGGTCCCGTCGTCTCGGCGGTACGACGGTGGGCTGGTTCGCCGGATGGACCATGGTCATCGCCCAGATCATCACCCTGGCCGCGGCCGCGATCGCGCTGCAGGTCGTGCTCCCCAGCGTGTGGAGCGGCTTCCAGCTCATCGGCACCGACACCTCGGTCGCGAGCAGCGACGGCGCCGCCAACGCGGTCGTCCTCGGCGTCGCGCTGCTGGTCGTCACGACCCTGCTCAACGCGCTGTCCGTCCGCGTCACCGCGATCGTCAACAGCGTCGGCGTGACCTGCGAGCTGGTCGGCATCGTCCTGCTCGTCGTGCTCCTGCTCGTCCACCACGAGCGCGGCCCGGGCGTCGTCCTGCACCACGTCGGCCTCGACCACTCGACCGGGTACGTCGTCCCCTTGCTCGTCTCCGCGCTGATGGCCGCCTACGTGCTGGTCGGCTTCGACTCCGCCGGCGAGCTGGCCGAGGAGACCCACAAGCCGCGCGCCACGACGCCGCGCACCATCATCCGCGCGGTCGTGCTGTCCGGCGTGGGCGGTGCGTTCGTCATCGTCGCCGCGCTGATGGCCGCGCCGAGCCTCACCGACGGCAACCTCGGCGTCGGCGGCCTTCCCTACGTGATCACCAGCCAGCTCGGCACCTTCTGGGGCAAGCTGCTGCTGCTCGACGTCGCCGTCGCGGTGACCGTGTGCACCCTCGCGATCCAGACCGCCGCCGCCCGGATGATCTTCTCGATGGCCCGCGACCACGTGCTGCCCGCCTCGGACCAGCTGGCCAAGGTGTCGCCGCGCTTCGGCACCCCGCTGCTCGCGACGATCCTCCCGGGCGTCGGGGCCGCGCTGTGCCTCGTGGTCAACATCGGCAACGCCGGGCTGTTCCTCGCGCTGACGAGCGTCTGCATCATGCTGCTCTACATCGCCTACCTGCTGGTGACCGTCCCGCTGCTCCTGGCTCGGATCGCCGGGCGTCTGCCCGCCGACGGCACCGACGAGGACGGCAAGCCTCTGTTCAGCCTCGGCCGCGCAGGCCTGGCCGTGAACGCCGCGGCCGTGATCTTCCAGCTGGTCATGGTCATCAACCTCGGGCTGCCGCGCGCCGAGGTCTACGACCCGTTCGGCGAGGGCTGGTTCGTGCACTACCTGCCCGTCGTGGTGCTGGCGCTGACCTACGGCCTGGGCTACCTGGCCTACCGGTCGAAGCGGTCGGCGTACCGCAGCGCGGTCGGCTTCGGTGCCATGGCGGGTGAGGCGGCATGACGCTCTTCTCCCACGAGGTCCCCGGCGGCGCGGCGTGGTCCACGCCGGTCCGCGCCCACCGCACGGTGACCCTGACCGCCCTCGGCGACGACGCCTGCTGCACCGTCCTGCTCTACACCGCGGACCGGGTCGACCGGCTCAACGTCCCGGACACCCTCAAGGCGCAGATGTCGGCGCGGGTCACGCCGCCGATGGTCCTGATGTCCGACCGCGGCCTGGCACTCGCCTCGGTGACCGCCTCGACGCTGGACTGGCACGACTGCCTCGGCGGCTTCGGCCACGACGCCCACCTGGCCCGGTTCGGTCCGACGACCTACCAGGCCGACCGCAACGACTGGCGCCGCTCGGCCCGCACCGGCCTGGTCAGCGAGCTCACGAAGAACGGGATGGACGAGCGCGACCTGCACGGCCCGGTCAGCTTCTTCAGCCGGGTCGACGTCGCCGACGACAGCCGCGCGACCCTCACGTACGCCGGCGGCCACTCCCGCGCCGGTGACACGGTCACCCTGCGCACCGAGGTCGACGTGCTGCTCGTGCTCTCCACGGTGCCGCACCCGCTCGACCCGGGGGAGTACGCCCCGTCCGGCGTACGGGTCGACGTGGCGCTCGCCGATCCACCGGACCCGGACGACGATCCGTCGTGGACCTGGCGCGACGAGAGCGCCCGGGCGCTCGAGATGAGCCGGAGGGTCCTGGCATGACGGCGACCACCACCCCGACGTACGAGCTCGTCGTCGGGGCAGGCGATGGCGCCCTCGTGCGGGTGCCCGCGGGCGGCCGCCTGCGCATCGTCGACCTCGAGGGCAACCAGGCGGCGGACTCACTGCTCTTCGACGCCGCCGACGTCCGCAACCGCTACTCCGCCTTCGACACCGTCCGCGAGCAGGGGGCCGTCTACCTGACCACCGGCTCCCGGCTGCTCTCCACGCGGCTCGACGAGCTCGCCGTCATCACCGACGACACCGTGGGCCGCCACGACACCATCGGCGGCGCCTGCGCGCAGGAGTCGAACGTCATCCGGTACGGCGAGCACACCCGCCACCAGCACGCCTGCCGCCAGACCTTCCTGGCCTACGGCTCGCAGGTGGGCATCGGGCCCCGCGAGCTCGGGCACAACATCAACTTCTTCATGAACGTGCCGGTGAGCCCGGACGGCGGCCTGCACTTCGACGACGGCCTCTCCGCTCCCGGCCGGTACGTCGAGCTCACGGCATCGCGCGACATCTGGTACCTGCTGTCCAACTGCCCGCAGCTCAACAACCCCTGCAACGGCTGGAACCCGACCCCGGTCAAGCTCGAGGGGTGGTGGGCATGACCGCACTCGCCACCGTGCCCACGACACCCGTGCCGGCGATGGCGACCGCCGCCCTCACGGTCGTCGACCCGGGCGTCCAGACCACCGTCCAGGACGCCGAGGGCCGCCCGGGCTACTGGGGCGTCGGCGTCCCGCCCTCCGGTGCGTACGACGAGCTGACGTTCAGCCTCGTCAGCGCGGCCGTGGGCAACCCGCACCTCGCGGCCGGGCTGGAGTGCGTGGTCCGCGGACCCGTGCTGCGCTTCGAGAGCGACCGCCTCGTCTGCCTGGGTGGCGGCATCACGTTCGCCACCGTCGACGGCCATCCCCTCCCCGTCGGTGAGGTACGCCGGGTGCGGGCCGGCCAGGTCCTCGACGTCGGCCCGGTCGACGGCCCCGGCATGCGCGGGTACGTCGCGGTGCGCGGCGGGATCGACGTACCCCGGGTCCTCGGGTCGCGGGCGACCTTCGTGCTCGGCGAGTTCGGGGGAGTCGAGGGCCGCCCACTCCGGGCGGGCGACGTCCTCGCGCTCGGCCGGGAGGAGAACCTGCTCGCCCCGGCGTGCGTCGGCGAGCACCTGCCGGACCTGGTGACCGACTGGTCGCTCCGGGTGATCCCCGGGCCGCAGGGCGCCCCGGAGTACCTGACTCCCGACGGCGTCGCCGAGCTGTTCGCCGCGACCTGGGCCGTCGACCACCGCGCCGACCGCACCGGCATCCGGCTGCTCGGCCCGTCCCCGCGGTGGGCGCGCACGGACGGCGGCGAGGCGGGCCTGCACCCGTCCAACCTGCACGACTCCGCCTACCCGGTGGGCGGGATCATGCTCTCCGGCGACACCCCGGTCATCGTCGGCAAGGACGGCCCGTCGCTGGGCGGCTTCGTCGTCGCGGCGGTCGTCATCGGCGCCGACCAGTGGCAGCTCGGGCAGCTGCGGCCGGGCGACACCGTGCGCCTCGTGCCCGTGACGCCTGACGAAGCGGATGCCGCGATGGCGCAGCGCCGCGACCTGCTGGAGTCGCTCCGTCCGGTGGCGGGGGCGAGCGCCCCGCGCCCGCGTGCCACCGGCGGCACGGCCCACGACGCGATCGCCGGCTGCACGCGACCGGCCCCCCTTGCCACCTGCGAGGCCCGCGGCGCGGCCCCGGCGTTCACGATCCGGCGCTCCGGCGACCGGCACCTGCTCGTGGAGGCCGGACCCACCGAGCTCGACCTGACGATCCGGGTCTGGATCCACCTGCTCGCCGAGGCCCTGAGGGGCGAGCACCTGGCCGGTGTCACCGAGGTCGTCGAGGGGGTGCGGTCGGTGCTCGTGCGCGTCGACGACGACATCCTCGGGCTGAACGAGCTCGCGGAGCTCCTGGTCACCCTGGCCGACGGTCTCGCCGACCCCGCCACCGTCGAGCTCCCGGTGCGCGAGGTGTTCCTGCCGATCGCGTTCGACCACCCCGAGGCGCACGAGGCCATGCGGCGCTACCGCACGGTCAACCCGACCGCCCCGTGGAACCCGGATAACGTCGAGTTCATCCGCCGGGTCAACGACCTGGCCGAGCGCGACGAGGTCTTCGACGTGGTCGCGCGGGCGACGTACCTCGTCGTGGGGCTGGGCGACGTCTACCTGGGCGCGCCGGTGGCCGTGCCGATCGACCCGCGGGACCGCCTGGTCACGACCAAGTACAACCCGGCGCGGACCTGGACGCCGCAGAACGCCGTCGGCATCGGGGGCATCTACCTGTGCGTCTACGGCATGGAGGGGCCGGGTGGCTACCAGCTCGTCGGCCGCACGGTGCCGATCTGGCGGCTGCTCGCCGACCAGCCGGACCGCGACCCGCAACCGTGGCTGCTCCGGCCCTTCGACCGGCTCCGGTTCGTGCCGGTGACCGTCGAGGAGCTGGCCTTCCAGCGGGCCGAGATGAAGGCCGGGCGCGCCGACCTCGTCACGCGACCGGCCACCTTCGGCATCGCCGAGGTGCGGGCCATCGAGGAGGCCGCGGCCGACGAGATCGCCGCGGTGAGGTCGACCCGGAGGTCGGCGTTCGAGGCGGAGCGGAAGCGGTGGGGCGCATGAGCACCGACGCCGTGTGGATCAGCCGCCTCGCCGAGGGAGTCGGTACGGCGCTCGCCGCGACCGACGGCCCGCTCACCGGGCTGCGCTTCGCGATCAAGGACAACATCGACCTGGTGGGGGTGCCGACCACGGCCGCCGACCCGCGGCGCACGACACCCGCGGCCGCCTCGGCCACCGCCGTCGAGCTGCTGCTCGCCGCCGGCGCCGTCCCGGTCGGGAAGACCAACCTCGACCAGTACGCCACCGGCCTGGTCGGCACGCGGTCGCCGTACGGCGCCTGTACGTCGGTCTTCTCGCCACTCCACGCGAGCGGCGGGTCGAGCTCCGGCAGCGGCGTGGCCGTCGCCCGCGGCGAGGTGGACTTCGCCCTCGGCACCGACACCGCCGGCAGCGGCCGGGTGCCGGCGGCCTTCAACGATGTCATCGGCGTCAAGCCGTCCAAGGGACTCGTCTCGACCACCGGGGTGGTGCCGGCCTGCCGCTCGCTGGACTGCGTGTCGGTCTTCGCCCGCGACCTCGGTACGGCGCGGCGGGTGCTCACCGTGCTCGCGCAGCCGGACCCCACCGACCCCTACAGCCGCAGCTTGGCGCAGCGGCCCACCCCGCCGCGCCCGGTGGTGGCCGTGCCCGACAGCGAGCTCGACCTCGACCCGCAGCACCGGGCGGCCTGGGAGGAGGCGCTGATCCTCGCCGACAAGCTCTACGACGTCGTCGAGGTCCCGGTGGGTGCTTTCCTGGAGGCCGCCCGCCTGCTCTACGAGGGGCCGTGGGTGGCCGAGCGCCAGCTCGCGTTCGGCGAGGCGCTGGACGACGACCCTGCGGTCGACCCGACGGTGCGGGCGATCGTCGCCGGCGACCGGTCGAGCGCGGTCGACGCGTTCGCCGGGTTCCACCGGCTCGCCGAGCTGGAGGCCCGGACGCGTCCGGTGTGGGACGTCGCGGATGCGCTGCTGCTGCCGGTCACGCCGACCCACCCGACGCATGCCGAGATCGCCGCGGACCCGATCGGCGTGAACAGCAGGCTGGGCACGTTCACGAACATGACCAACCTGCTCGACCTGTGTGCGATCGCCGTGTCCGGGCCGCGCCGCGAGGACGGCCTGCCCTTCGGCGTCCAGCTCCTCGCGCCCGCGGCGGGCGACCTTTTGCTGCTCGACCTCGCGGCCACGTGGCTCGGCGTCCCCGAGACCGAGCCGGGGGAGCGGCCCGGCTGGACCGTGCTCGCGGTGGCGGGCGCCCACCTGTCGGGGCAGCCGCTCAACGGCGACCTGGTCGCTCGCGGCGGGGTCCTGGTCGAGACGACGAGCACCGACCCGTCGTACCGGATGTACGTGGTGGACGGGCCCGTCCCGCGGCCCGGCGTGACCCGGGTGCCCGGCGCGCCCGACGGGCCGGGGCTCGAGGTCGAGCTCTGGGCCCTCCCGGAGGCCGCGGTCGGCGGGTTCCTGGCGACCATCGCGGCGCCGCTGGGCCTCGGGCCCGTGCTCCTGGCCGACGGCCGGCAGGTGACCGGCTTCGTCGCGACCGCCGACGCCGTCGACCCGCAGCGCGACATCACGGCGTACGGCGGCTGGCGCCGCTGGCTCGCGTCGCGCTGAGAGCGAAATGCCACGAGGGCCGGGGGTCACCCCCGGCCCTCGTGGCGTTCAGCTGCCTCAGCGGATGAAGAGCATCTCCTGGTACGTCGGCAGGTTCCACAGGTCGTCGGCCACGACGGTCTCGAGCGTGTCGGCGACCTCGCGGACCTTGAGCATCGCGGTGAGCA
>DATFHM010000394.1:0-11828 GCA_035248385.1 Nocardioides sp.
GGTGACCCGCTCGCGGGCCATCACCGCCTGCCGCTTCTGCGACCAGTGCGGCTCGGAGTAGCTGCGCTTGACCAGGTGCGCGCCGATCCGCTCGGCCCACTCGGGCTTGATCTCCGCGTTCTGCCGGGCCCACAGCCGCCCGGTCTCGACGAGCTCGGCGCTCATCACGTACGCCGGGTTCTTCCGGGCCAGCCCGCTGCCCGGGAAGATCGCGAACTTCGCGCCGCGAGCACCCAGGTACTCGCGGGGGCCCGGGCGGCGCTTGTCCCTGCCGCGCTGGCCCGGAGCGGGCTTGTCCCGCTCCTCGAGCAGCCCGACGTGCGACAGCAGCCCGGACAGCAGCGCCTGGTGGATCCCGTCCGCGTCGTACGGCGCCGAGGTTGTGTCCGCCGGTGGTCGAGGAGGCCGGCCACGGCCGTCACGAGACCCCTCGAGGTCCATCTCCCTCGCGATCCGGCGCAGCTGGCTCTCCAGCTCCTGCCACTCCCGGATCCGCAGGTAGTTGAGGAACTCCCGCTTGCACATCCGCCGGAACGCGCTCGAGGACAGCTCGCGCTGCTGCTCGCGGATGTAGCGCCACAGGTTGAGCCAGGTGAGGAAGTCCGAGCCCTCGGCCTTGAACCGCGCGTGCTGCTGGTCGGCCTGCGCCTGCTGCTCCGCGGGGCGCTCCCGCGGGTCCTGCAGCGACAGCGCGGCGACGATGACGATGACGTCCCGCACGCAGCCGAGCCGCTCGGCCTCGAGCAGCATCCGGCCGAGCCGCGGGTCGATGGGCAGCCGCGCGAGCCTTCGCCCGAGCCGGGTCAGGCGCCCGTCACGCAGGGCACCGAGCTCGTCGAGCAGCTGCTGGCCGGCCTGGATGTTGCGCCGGTCCGGCGGCTCGACGAACGGGAAGCGGGCGATGTCGCCGAGCCCGAGCGAGGTCATCTGCAGGATGACCGACGCGAGGTTGGTGCGCAGGATCTCGGGATCGGTGAACTCCGGACGCGCGTCGAAGTCGTCCTCGGCGTACAGCCGGATCGCGATGCCCTCCGCGACCCGGCCGCACCGACCGGAGCGCTGGTTCGCCGAGGCCTGGCTGATCGGCTCGATGGGCAGGCGCTGGACCTTGGTGCGCGCGGAGTAGCGGGAGATGCGGGCGAGCCCGGTGTCGACGACGTACCGGATGCCGGGGACGGTCAGTGAGGTCTCGGCGACGTTGGTGGCGAGCACGACGCGACGGCGGGACCCCGACGGGCTGAACACGCGGTGCTGCTCGGCCGCGGACAGCCGCGAGTAGAGCGGGAGCACCTCGATCCTGTCGCCGAGGGCCGCCAGCTCGTCGGCGGTGTCACGGATCTCCCGCTCACCCGGCAGGAAGACCAGGATGTCGCCCGGCCCCTCGGCGGAGAGCTCCTTGACGGCCGCGACGATCGCCTCGGTCTGGTCCCGCTGGACGACCTCGCCCTCGTCGTCCAGCCCCTCCTCGACGAGCGGCCGGTAGCGCAGCTCGACCGGGTAGGTCCGCCCCGACACCTCGATGACCGGCGCGTCGCCGAAGTGCTCGGAGAAGCGCTGGGTGTCGATGGTGGCGGAGGTGATGACGAGCTTGAGGTCCGGCCGCTGGGGCAGCAGCTGCTTGAGGTAGCCGAGCAGGAAGTCGATGTTGAGCGACCGCTCGTGCGCCTCGTCGATGATGATCGTGTCGTAGCGGCGCAGCAGCCGGTCGCGCTGCAGCTCGGCCAGCAGGATGCCGTCGGTCATCAGCTTGAGCCGGCCCGCCGCCGACGTACGGTCGGTGAACCGGACCTGGTAGCCGACCAGGTCCCCGATCTCGGTGCCGAGCTCGGAGGCGATCCGCTCCGCCACCGACCGCGCCGCGATCCGGCGGGGCTGGGTGTGCCCGATCAGCTTGCCGTCCGTGCCGCGCCCCAGCTCGAGGCAGATCTTCGGCAGCTGCGTGGTCTTGCCCGACCCGGTCTCGCCCGCGATCACCACGACCTGGTGGTCCCGGATGGCGGCCGCGATGTCGTCACGACGCGCGCTGACCGGCAGCTCGGGCGGGTAGGAGATCTTCACAACCCGCCCATTCTCCCCATCAGCGTCGTACCTGGCGAAATGGTTGTCGTTCCGGCGAATTCACGACCGATTCGCCAGGTGCGACGGGCCTTAAACGCCGTACCCACCGTCGACGTCGAGCTTCTGCCCCGAGATGAACCCGGCTCGCGGCGAGGCGAGGAAGCAGACGGCCTCCGCGATGTCGACGGCTCTGCCGAACCGGCGCAGCGGGATGTTGCCGCGGGTCACGTCGAGTGCGTCGGGCGACAGCTCGCCGGAGTCGATGAGCCGCTCGGCCATGCCGTCGGTCAGCATGCCGGGGCCGACGGCGTTGACGCGTACGCCGAAGCGCCCCTCCTCCGCCGCCAACGCGCGCACCATCGCCTCGACGGCCGCCTTGGGTGCCGAGGAGAGCCCGTCGCGGATCGGGAAGCGTGCCGTGGCCGCCGTCGTCACCGCCACCAGGGAGCCCTGGCTGCGCCGCAGGTGCGGCACCGCGGCCGCCGCCACCGCGAAGAAGCCGGCCGCGTCGGCCGCCAGCTGCTCGGCCATCGTCGCGGCGGCGACGCGCGAGAGGTGCACCATCGGCACGTGCGGGCCGGCGGCGTGCACGACCGTGTGCAGCCCGCCCAGCCGCTCCCCGGCCTCGTCGACGACCGCGCCGACCGAGGAGACGTCGGAGAGGTCCAGGCGGTACGACGCCTCCCCCACCGCCACCTCGTGGCTGCGGTAGGTCACCGCGACCCGGGACCCGCGCTCCTGCAGCATCTCGGCGATCGCGCGGCCGAGACCGCCGGACCCGCCGATCACCAGCGCGCCGCCGGTCCGACCGCCGAAGTCCGTCGACTCGGTCACTTCGCGGTCACTTCGATCATGTGCCACCCGGTCGCCCCGTTCGGCGCCTCGGCGGTGATGACACCGGTCTGCACGGCGCCACCGCGGTCGACAGCACGGACCCGGATCTCGTGCTTGCCCGGCGCCAGCTCGGTGGCGAGCCGCCACTGCACCCAGGTGTCGAGGCTCGGCACGGTGCCGAGGGTGGCGCGCGTCCAGGTCCCGCCGTCGACCGAGACCTCGACCGCCGAGATGCCGGTCTCCTGGTGCCACGCGACGCCGCCGAGCACGGTCTCACCGGCGGGCACCTTGGCACCGTCGGCGGGTACGTCGATCCGCGACGCGATCTTGACCGGCCCCATCTCGGACCAGCCCTTGTCGATCCAGTAGCCGGTGATCCGGTCGAACTGCGTCACCTCGAGGTCGACGACCCACTTGCACGCCGACACGTAGCCGTAGAGCCCCGGCACGATCGTGCGCACCGGGAACCCGTGCTCGATGGGCAGTGCCTCGCCGTTCATGGCCACGGCGAGCAGGGCGTTGCGCTGGTCGGTGAGGGCGGCCAACGGCGTACCGCACGTCCAGCCGTCCTCGGATGTCTGCAGCACCGCGTCGGCACCGGCGAGCGGCTTGGCCTCGGCCAGCAGACCGGACAGCTTCACCCCGCTCCACCAGGCGTTGCCGATCAGGTCGCCGCCCACGCTGTTGGAGACGCAGTTGAGCGTCATCCAGTCCTCGGTCAGCTTGCGCGCGACCAGCTGGTCGTAGGTCAGCGTGATCTCGTTCTCGACCATGCCGTGGATCCGGAGCCGCCACTGCTGGGGCTCGATGGCCGGCTTGATGTAGGCGGTGTCGATCAAGTAGAACTCGTCGGCCGGCGTCATCCACGCGCTGATGCCCGGTACGTCGAGCCGCGCGCCGTCCGGCACCCGCGGCTGGGTCACGCCCTCCAGCCGCAGCAGCCGGCGGCTCTCCTCGACCTTGCGCCGAGCGCCGCCCGCGATCCGCCCGAGCACGCCGCCGACGACGGTCGCGGCTGCCATGCCGCCGATGCCCATGAAGAAGGCCCGCCGGGTGTGCGAGGGCTCGGGCTCGCCCGGAGCGGTGTCGGCCTCGACGACCTCCCAGCGGCGCAGCCACAGCGCGGCCATCGAGAAGCCGACGGCCCAGGTGATCGCGCCGACCGCGATCGGCAGCGCGTTGACGACGCTCGCGTCGTGCTCGCGCAGCACCGCGACCAGGCCGACCGCACCGATGACGGTGAAGCCGAGGGCCGCCACCCACCAGCGCCGTCGCGCCGCGGCCCCGAGGCGCGCGAAGATCAGCGCCAGGACGACGAGCATCCCGACGATGAGCAGCTTCTTGTCGTTGGTGCCGAAGTGCTGGATCACCCACTCGGCCAGGGAACCGGGGGTCAGTGCGGTGACCCAGTCCGCCACCGCGACCGGCGGCGAGGCCCGCACGCGCAGCAGCGACGCGGCCAGGTAGCTCAGGGCAAGGCCGAGCAACCCGACGACCGCACCCGCGACCGGCCACCACCGACGAGACCTCTGCACAGGCTGATTGTGGCTCAGGCATGATCAGGACGTGACCGCAACACCTCTTACAGTCGGATTACGGGTGGGCATCGGCACGGACGTGCACCGTCTGGTCCCGCGCTCGGACGGCGACCCGGTCCTCGCGCTCGCCGGCCTCACCTGGCCCGACGAGGACGTCCGGCTCGAGGGTCACTCCGACGCCGACGTGGCGGCCCACGCCGCTTGCGACGCGCTCCTGTCGGCCTCCGGCCTGGGCGACCTCGGCAGCAACTTCGGTACGTCGGACCCCGCCTGGGCCGGCGCCTCCGGCGCCGCCCTGCTCGGCGAGACGGTACGACGCGTCCGCGCCGCCGGCTTCTCCATCGGCAACGTCGCGATCCAGGTCATCGGAAACCGTCCGCGGCTCGGCCCGCGCCGTGACGAGGCCGCCGCCGCCCTGACCGCGGTCGTCGGCGCTCCCGTCAGCATCTCGGCCACGACCACCGACGGTCTCGGCCTCACCGGCCGCGGGGAGGGCGTGGCCGCGATCGCGACCGCCCTCGTGGTGGCCCCGTGAGCGTCGTACCTGACCAACGCGTTGAGATTTCGGCGGAGACCCAACGCGTTGGTCAGGTACGACGGTCCGCAGCCGTCGCCGTGCTGGCCGCGGGGTCCGGCAGCCGGGTCGGCGCTGAGGTCAACAAGATCCTGCTGCCGCTTCGGGATCGGCCGATCCTGGCCTGGTCGGTGCTGGCCGCGCTCGACGCGGCCGAGGTGGGCGTGGTCGTCGTGGTCCACCGGGCCGGCGAGGGGCAGGCGATCGCCGAGGCGTTGGTGCCCTACCTGGGTGACCGCGAGGTGCTCCTGGTCGAGGGCGGCGCGACGCGGCACGGCTCCGAGCAGGCGGCCCTCGACGTGCTCGCGGGGAGGGTGCTCGACGGCTCCGTCGACGTCGTCGCGATCCACGACGGCGCCCGGCCGCTCGCCACGCCCGCGCTCTTCGACGAGGTCATCCGCACGGCTCGCGAGCACGGCGGTGCCGTGCCGACCGTGAACCTGCCCGGGCTGGCCCCGCGAGAGGCCGGGACGCCGTTGCCGACGGGGTTGGTCGGCGTACAGACACCGCAGGCGTTCCGTGCCGCTCCACTCCTGGACGCCTACGCGCGGGCCGCGCGCGACGCCTCCGAGGGGACGGACACGGCCGCGACCGTCGAGCGGTACGCCGACCTGGTGGTCCGTGCCGTTCCCGTGGGTCCGGCCAACCTCAAGGTGACCTACGCCGAGGACCTCAGCGCCGCGGAGCGTCTGCTGGACCGCTGAAAGCCTGGAGGACGCGGATGTCCTCCGTCGAGGCGACCCGGCGCGCGGACGCCGGCGCCTCGAGGAGCTCCACCCGCTCGGGGTAGCGCTCGCGCAGCAGGGCCAGCAGCGCCACCAGGTCGGTCGGGATCGGGCGCTCGGCCAGCTCGGCCAGGACGTCCGGCGGGAGCACCACCGGGCTGCACACGGCCACGAGCCCGTCGCGGTCGACGGTGTCACCGAGGACGCCGTCCTCGACCCGTTTGACCGTGTCGGTGACCGGACGGACCCCGACCACGACCGCGTCGGCCTCGATGCTGCGATCCACGCACGCGGCCAGGAACGCGGGCGGCGTCATCGGGCACAGCGGGTCGTGCAGCACGAGCGGCTCCTCGCGCTCGGCGACGACCGACAGCGGCAGCGTGCTGTCGATGAGGTCGATGCCGGCCTCACCGGCCGACCAGGCCGCGGCGGCCACCAGCGACTCGCCGTGGATCAGCTGAAATGGCAACGTCCCGCGGTCGGCGTCGAGGATGACGCCGGAGGCCGCGGGACGCTGTTCGTCGTACAGGCTCAACTCAGGACGCGAGGACCTCGTCGAGGATGATCTCCGCCTTGTCCTCGTTGGTGTTCTCGCACAGGGCCAGCTCGGACACGAGGATCTGGCGAGCCTTGGCCAGCATCCGCTTCTCGCCGGCCGACAGGCCACGGTCACGCTCGCGGCGCCACAGGTCGCGCACGACCTCGGCCACCTTCATGACATCGCCGCTGTGCAGCTTCTCCAGGTTCGCCTTGTAACGGCGCGACCAGTTGGTCGGCTCCTCGACGTGCTCGGCACGCAGGACGCCGAACACACGGTCGAGACCGTCCTTGTCGACCACGTCACGGACCCCGACCAGGTCGAGGTTGTCCGCAGGCACCCGCACAACGAGATCCTGCTGCGCGACGATGCGCAGGACGAGGTACTGACGCTCCACCCCCTTGATCGTCCGCATCTCGATGTTCTCGATGACGGCTGCCCCGTGATTCGGGTACACAACCGTTTCGCCGACGGTGAAAGTCATATGAAAGATTCCCCTTCCTAGGCCTCCATCCTACCACGTCTCAGCAGACGCTCAGGCGGCGTTTTCGCAGGTCAGGGCACCTATCCCGATCTTGACAGAACGCGTTGCATGTGTATCTCAGATCACAGACGCTGGATTCCGTGGTTCCGCGTGTCGCGCGGGGACCGGAAGACGGCACGGCTCGACGCCACACGGCGACCGGGGCGCCGATCCGCGCTCCGGGTGGTCAATACTGCTGCGCATGGCGATTCTGCGGCGCAAGGGACGGGGCCGCTCCGCCGGGGAGGACACGACCCCGGTCGACGAGGAGCTCGGCACCGACCCCATCGACGACTCCGAGCACCCCGGCGCGGCCGAGGAGCCCGAGGACCTCGAGGACGGTGAGGAGGCGGAGGGGTACGCCGACGAGCCCGAGCCCGCCGACGAGGAGCCCTCCGAGGAGGACCTCGCCGAGGAGGACCTCGCCGAGGACACCGAGGTCGAGGACACCGAGGACGAGGACGCCACCGCCGAGCCCGAGCCGGACGACGAGCCCGCCGACGACCTCGCCATCGACGAGAACCCCGTCGTGGAGCGCCCACGTCGCGGCCTGCGGGGGTCGCTGGTCCTCTCCCTGAGCCAGGCCGCCCACCTCAAGCAGGCCGTCGTGACGGCCCTCGTCGTCGGCGGCGTGGCCATGGCCGCGGGCCGCTCGGCGCGCGAGGTCGGCATCGTGATCCTGACCGTGCTCACCGGCCAGGTGATCCTCGGCTGGCACAACGACCTCACCGACCGGCTGCGCGACCACCGCCTCGGGACGCCCGGCAAGCCGCTGGCCGACGGCCGGCTGGAGCCCGGCACGGTCTGGTACGCCATCGTCGTCGCCGCCCTGGTTCTGGTCCCGCTCGCGGTCACGACCGGCATCACCGCCGGCTGCCTCTACCTGGCCTCGGTCGCGATCGGCATGCTCGGCAACGTCACGTTCCGCAAGGGGATCCTGTCCTGGTGGTCGTGGGCCGTCTCGTTCGGCCTGCTCCCCTACTACCTGTCCTACGGCGGGTGGGGCGGCAAGTTCGTCGGTACGCCGCCCGAGCCGGCCATCGTCGTCCTGGCCGCGCTGCTCGGCATCGGCATCCACTTCATGCGCTCGGTGTGGGGCCTGGTCGGTGATCACGAGGAGGGCTGGACCTACCTGCCCCTCAAGCTGGCCATGAAGGTCGGCGCGACGCGGCTGCTGGCGCTGTCGACGACGTACACGGTGGCCATTGCCGTCGCCATGGTCGTGGTCGGCGCCCAGGTGGGCTTGTCCCGTTGAGATCCCGCTAGAGTGTGGCCGCCCGTACCACCCGTGTGACCGGAGGCAAGAGCCGAAATGCACCACCGCCGCCCGAAGGCAGTCGCCGCGCCCGTTCTCGGCCTGCTGCTCGCCGCGTCCCTGTCCGCCTGCGGGTTCCACTACCCCACCGACCGGGTCAACACGATCAGCGCCGGTGAGAACAACCGCACGAGCACGGTCGACGCGCTCGGCATGCGGGTCCTGACCAGCGCGCCCGGCGAGGGTCGTCTGATCGGTGCGTTCTCGAACGAGAGCACCACCTCCGCGGCGACGGTCACCAAGGTCGAGGTCGGCGACGGTGCCACGACGGTCGCGTCCTTCAAGCCGATCAGGCTGCTGGACGGCGGTGCCTACAACCTCAGCGAGCACGCCGACAACCCGATCACCTTCACCGGTGACTTCGAGCCGGGCCAGGTGCTCATCGGCGTCCAGATCACCTTCACGCTCGACGGCCAGCCGAACACGATCTCGCTCAACGTGCCGGTCGTGAAGAACTGCCACCAGTACACCGCCGTGCCCACGCCCACGCCCAGCGCGGCCGCCACCGGCAAGCCCAGCGCCAGCGCCAGCGCGAGCCCGACGGTCGACACCTCGGCGTACAGCTGCAGCGACCCGTCCCCGTCCGAGGCGCCGGCCGAATGACCTTCACGCTCGTCCTGCTCCGCCACGGCGAGAGCGAGTGGAACGCGAAGAACCTGTTCACCGGCTGGGTCGACGTCGCACTGACCGACCAGGGTCGCTCCGAGGCGGTCCGCGGCGGTGAGCTGCTGAAGTCCTCCGGCGTGCTGCCCGACGTGGTGCACACCTCGCTGCTGCGGCGCGCGATCAACACCTCGGCGCTCGCGCTCGACGCCGCCGACCGGCACTGGATCCCGGTCCGGCGCAGCTGGCGGCTCAACGAGCGTCACTACGGTGCGCTGCAGGGCAAGGACAAGAAGCAGACCCTCGACGAGTACGGCGAGGAGCAGTTCATGCTCTGGCGCCGGTCGTTCGACGTACCTCCCCCGGCCCTGGCCGACGACGACCAGTGGTCGCAGGTCGGCGACGCGCGCTACGGCGACCTCTCCGACACCGAGATGCCGCGCACCGAGTGCCTCAAGGACGTCATCGCCCGGCTGCTCCCCTATTGGGAGGCCGGCATCGTCCCGGACCTGCGCGCCGGCAAGACCGTCCTGGTGGCCGCCCACGGCAACAGCCTGCGGGCCATCGTGAAGCACCTCGACCAGATCAGCGACGCCGACATCGCCGGGCTCAACATCCCGACCGGCCAGCCGCTGGTCTACGAGCTGGACGAGGACACCCTCGCCCCGACCGTCCCCGGTGGCCGGTACCTGGACCCGGAGGCGGCCGCCGCGGCTGCCGCCGCGGTCGCCAACCAGGGCCGCTGACCCGCCTCGCCGAGGCCCGGGTTTGTCACGGTCGAGATCCGGAACTGTTCCGGATCTCGGGGGTGACAAACCCGGGTCTCGGCGTCTCAGGCCTCGGGCTTGTGCCCCGTGACCACGTAGACCACCCGGTTCGCGATCGAGACGGCGTGGTCGGCGATGCGCTCGTAGTACCGCCCCAGCAGGGCGAGGTCCACGGCCGCCTCGACGCCGTGGCTCCAGTCGTCGCCGAGCATCTCGGTGAAGCTCTTGCGACGCAGCTGGTCCATCTCCTCGTCGTCGCGACCGAGCGCGATGGCGGCCTCGACGTCGCGGGTGGCGATGATGTCGCCGACGCGCTTGACCATGTCCTCGGCGACCTCGGCCATCCGGTCCATCGTCGGGCGGACCTCGGCCGGCACGGCGAGGTCGGGCACCCGGAGCCGGGCGATCTTGGCGACGTGGACGGAGAGATCGCCCATCCGCTCGAGCTCGCTGACCATCCGCAGCGCGGCGACGACCAGGCGCAGGTCGCCGGCGACCGGCGCCTGCAGGGAGAGCAGCTCGAAGGACTCCTCCTCGATCCGCTCGCGCATCGCGTCGATCTCGGCGTCACCGCTGATGACCCGCTCCGCGATGGCGGAGTCACCCGTGCTCAGGGCCGCCGTGGCGTCACGCACCGCTCCCTCGACCCGGCGGCACATCGCCGCGAGGTCGGTGAAAGTGGCATCCAGCTCGTCAACGAACGCTTCACGCATGGTCACCAAGCCTACGGTCCACAGGTGACCAACTCCGCGACCACGGTGAACGCAGCATGAACATCGGGTACGTCGGGTTCCGGGATTCGGAGGCGGGCGGAGAATGCGCCGTACCATCGACGCGTGGGTACGACGACGCAGGCCGCCCTGGCCGCGCTCCTCGGCGCACTCGTCGCCGGAAGCGCCATGCTGGCCTGGCACCTGAGTGATCGCCAGCAGCGCCGCTACCTGCCGCCCGCGACGCCGCAGGTCCCACCCGGCGTCGCCGACGTGCTCTCGGTCCTGCGCAGCAGCGCGGTCGTGGTCGACGAGTCCGACGAGGTCGTCAAGGCGTCGGCGCCGGCGTACGCCATGGGGCTGGTGAGCGGCACCCACCTGCAGTTCGGCGAGCTGGCCGACCTGATCCGCGACGTACGACGGGACGGGCTGATCCGCGAGACCGAGCTGATCGTGCCGCGGGCCAAGGGCCCGGACCGGCACGTGACCGCCCGCGTCGCCCCGCTCGGCACCCGGCTGGTGCTGGCGCTGATCGAGGACCGCACCCGCGAGCGCCAGGTCGAGGCCGTGCGTCGCGACTTCGTGGCGAACGTGAGCCACGAGCTGAAGACGCCCGTCGGCGCGATCCAGCTGCTCGCCGCCGCCGTCCAGGACGCCGCGGACGACCCCGAGGCCGTGTCCCGGTTCGCGAAGCGGATGCACAACGAGAGCGACCGACTGACCCGTCTGGTGCAGCAGATCATCGAGCTCTCCCGGCTGCAGGGCGACGAGCCCCTCGACTCGCCGCTGCCGGTCTCGATCGACGAGGTCATCGCCTCGGCCATCGACGCCAGCTCCACCAGCGCCGCGGCCAAGCAGATCGCGCTGCTCGCCGAGGGCGAGGAGGGCCTGAAGGTCCTCGGCAGCGAGAAGCTGGTCGCCGCGGCGGTGTCCAACCTGGTCGCCAACGCGGTCGCCTACTCCGACCCCAGCTCGCGCGTCCTGGTGACCCGCAAGGCCACCGACGGCGGTGTCGAGATCTCCGTGATCGACCAGGGCATCGGGATCCCCGAGGCCGAGGTCGACCGGATCTTCGAGCGGTTCTACCGCGTCGACCCGGCGCGCCACCGCTCCACCGGCGGCACGGGTCTCGGACTGTCCATCGTCAAACACGTCGCCGCCACCCACGGTGGGGACGTGCGCGTCTGGTCCTCGGAAGGGCACGGGTCGACGTTCACCCTGACCCTTCCCCAGCACGCGCGCCCCGAAGAGCAGGAGGATCGATCGTGACCCGAGTACTCGTCGTCGAGGATGAGGAGAGCTACAGCGAGGCGCTGTCCTACCTGTTGCGGAAGGAGGGCTTCGAGGTCGCGGTGGCTGCCGACGGCAACACCGCGCTGACGGAGTTCGACCGCAACGGCGCGGACATCGTGCTCCTCGACCTGATGCTCCCCGGGATCCCCGGCACCGAGGTCTGCCGCACGATCCGGCAGTCCTCCAGCGTGCCCGTGATCATGGTGTCGGCGAAGGACGACGAGGTCGACAAGGTGGTCGGGCTCGAGCTCGGCGCCGACGACTACGTCACCAAGCCCTACTCCCCGCGCGAGCTCGTCGCCCGGATCCGCGCGGTCCTGCGCCGCGGCCAGGACCCCGAGCTGCTGCCC
>DATFHM010000395.1:0-4334 GCA_035248385.1 Nocardioides sp.
GGCGTCGGCAAGACCGCCGTGGTCGAGGGCCTCGCGCAGCGCGTGGTCGACGGCGACGTGCCCGACAGCCTCAAGGGCAAGCGGGTGCTGAGCCTGGACCTGATGGGCATGGTCGCGGGCGCGAAGTACCGCGGCGAGTTCGAGGAGCGGCTCAAGGCCGTCCTCGACGAGATCAAGGCGTCCGAGGGCCGCGTCATCACCTTCATCGACGAGCTGCACACCGTCGTCGGCGCGGGCGCCGGCGGCGACAGCCAGATGGACGCGGGCAACATGCTCAAGCCCATGCTCGCGCGCGGTGAGCTGCACATGATCGGCGCGACCACGCTGGACGAGTACCGCGAGTCCATCGAGAAGGACCCCGCGCTGGAGCGCCGCTTCCAGCAGGTCTACGTCGGCGAGCCGAGCGTCGAGGACACCATCCAGATCCTGCGCGGCATCCAGGAGAAGTACGAGGCGCACCACGGCGTCCGGATCACCGACGCGGCGCTCGTCGCCGCGGCGACCCTCTCCGACCGCTACATCAGCGGCCGGCAGCTGCCCGACAAGGCGATCGACCTCATCGACGAGGCCGCGTCGCGGCTGCGGATGGAGATCGAGTCCTCCCCGGAGGAGATCGACCAGCTCCGTCGCCAGGTCGACCGCCTCAAGATGGAGGAGTTCGCGCTCGAGAAGGAGCACGACGAGGCCTCCCGCGACCGGCTGGAGAGCCTGCGCGCCGACCTCGCCGACAAGGAGGAGGAGCTGCGCAGCCTGGAGGTGCGCTGGGAGCGGGAGAAGTCCGAGCTCGAGGGCGAGGGTGCGCTGCGCCGTCAGCTCGACCAGCTCCGGATCGAGGCCGAGCGGCTGCAGCGTGAGGGCGACCTCGGCCGCGCCTCGGAGATCCTCTACGGCCAGATCCCCGTGCTGGAGCAGCAGATCAAGGCCGTGGAGGCGGCCGAGGACGCCGAGAGCGCGTCGGAGAAGCTGGTCGGCGAGGAGGTGGGCGCCACCCAGATCGCCGAGGTCGTCGAGGCCTGGACCGGCATACCCACGGGGCGGCTGCTCCAGGGCGAGACCGCGAAGCTGCTCGACATGGAGCAGGTCATCGGTTCGCGCCTGATCGGCCAGGCCGACGCGGTCCGCGCCGTCAGCGACGCCGTACGTCGTGCGCGCGCGGGCATCGCGGACCCGAACCGGCCCACCGGCTCGTTCCTGTTCCTCGGGCCGACCGGTGTCGGCAAGACCGAGCTGGCCAAGTCGCTCGCGGACTTCCTCTTCGACGACGACCGCGCCATCGTGCGCATCGACATGAGCGAGTACGCCGAGAAGCACTCGGTCGCCCGCCTGGTCGGTGCCCCTCCCGGCTACGTCGGGTACGACGAGGGCGGCCAGCTCACCGAGGCCGTCCGCCGGCGTCCGTACTCGGTCGTCCTCCTCGACGAGGTCGAGAAGGCGCACCCCGAGGTCTTCGACATCCTGCTGCAGGTGCTCGACGACGGACGGCTGACCGACGGCCAGGGCCGGACCGTGGACTTCCGCAACACGATCCTGATCCTGACCTCCAACCTGGGCTCGCAGTTCCTCGTCGACCCGACGATGGCCCCCGAGGCGCAGCGCGAGGCCGTGATGGGCATCGTGCGGCAGGCTTTCAAGCCCGAGTTCCTCAACCGGCTCGATGAGATCGTCACCTTCGACGCGCTGACCCGCGAGGACCTCGCGCACATCGTGGAGCTGCTGCTCCGCTCGCTCGAGTCGCGGCTGGCGGCTCGCCGGATCACGCTCGACGTGAGCCCGGCGGCGCGGGACTGGCTGGCCGACACCGGCTACGACCCGGCGTACGGCGCCCGGCCGCTGCGCCGGTTGATCCAGACCGCGATCGGCGACCCGCTCGCGCGGCTGCTGATCTCGGGTGAGGTCACCGACGGTGGATCGGTCACCGTCGACGTCGGCGAGGACGGTCTCGTCCTCAGCTGACGATGCACCACCACGAAGGCCCCCGGGGATGCCCGGGGGCCTTCGCGCATCTGGTGGAATGACGCGCATGAACGCGCAGCGTCCCGCCCAGGTCACCCTCGCGATGGTGCTGATCGTCGGTGGCGCGGTGCTCGTGATCGTGACCGCCTGGGAGCGGATCGGCGGGCTGCACACCATCGAGGGGCAGCAGCAGCTCGCGAAGCTCGTGGAGCAGGGGCAGCTCGGTGGCCTCGGCGTGGGCTCGCTGGCCACGATCCTGCGGGTGCTGTGCCTGATCGGCGGCGGTGCCGCTGCCGCAGCGGCCGTCCTCGCCGGCCAGGTGCCGAAGCGCTCCCGCAGCGCGCGGATCGCGTTGAGCGTGCTGGCGCCGCTGGTGCTCCTCGGCTGGTTCGGCACGGCGGGGTTCTACGAGCCGTTCCTGCTGACCGGCATCGTGCTGCTGTGGCTGCCCCCGACGGCGGACTGGTACGCCGGCCGCGACCCGGGCGCGAAGGCGGTGCCGGCGCCGCCCGCTCCTCCCGCTCCTTCCGCGCCGCCGGTGCTGCACCACCCGCTTCCCCCGGCCCCGCCGGCGTGGGCCCCGTCGGCGTACCCGCCCCTCGCGCGGCGTCGCCCCGCTCCGCTCGTCCGTGCCTGCATCACGACCTGGGTCTGCGCGTCGCTCACCGCGGTCGCGGTGGTGGGCGCGATCGTCTGGTTGACCACCTCGGGCGACGCCTTCGTCGCGGACGTGATCGACCGGTCGCACGCGACATGGGGCTCGATGGCCGACAGCCTCACCACGACCCAGGTGCGGGTCGAGCTCTACGTGATCCTCGCCGGCTTCCTGCTCTGGTGCCTCGCCGCGATGGTGCTCGCCGTGCTCACCTGGTTCGGGCACGGCTGGGCGCGGATCCTGCTCGCCATCTCCGCCATCGGCGCCGGGGTCTGCGCCCTCATCGGCGCCCTCGCCTTCCTGCCGCTGCTGCTGGTCGCGGCCGGGTGCGGGATGAGCGCGTTCCAGCTGCTCCGGGGCGAGGCCGCGGGCTGGGGGCGCTGACGGGGGCTGCGTTGGCCGAGGAGGTTGCGCAGCAACCGTCACGAGACCCGGCGACATGCTCTCGGGGCTGGTCTGGGGCGGCCGCACCTTAGCCCGTCGTCACCCGCTGTCAAGGCTGCCTCCGGCATCGCTGCGCGACGCCTGCGGCGGCCTTGACAGCGGGTCCCTGACGACGGGCATGACGGCGCGGAGTCGGCACGGGCTTCGCCCGCGCCGCCGCTTCGCGGCCGCCCCTTTCAAATGTGATCAGTTCTCCACACAATTCACAGGTTTATCCACTTGATTCGTTCTTGTGTTCGACTAAAATAGGTGCATGGTCTCGGGCGATCACCACTACATCCTCACCGCTGTCAGCGGTGCCGTGGACGCCCGCCTGCAAGCTGATGTCGCTGAGCTGATTGCCGTCCTCGCCTGGGCCGACCTCCACGCCGACGAACCCGACCCGCGGCCCGGCGGGGACCGCTTGATCCAGATCGGCGCCGAGGGGACCCCACTGGTGAGCGAGCTGTGCTGGGCCGAGCTCGCGGTGGCCCGCCGTGCCGGCGTGATGGCCACGCGCAACCTGGCCGCCGACGCCCTCGACCTGCGCCACCGGTTGCCCCTGCTGTTCGAGCAAGTACGAGCTCTGCGGATCGACGTTTGGGTGGCCCGCAAGATCGCGGCCATGACCCGACCGTTGGCGCGCGACGCCGTTGCCCTGGTCGACGCTGCGGTCGCCGCCGCGTGGCAGCTGCCCGCCGGCAAGCTGCTGCAGGTCGCGGAAGCGAAGGTGATCGAGGCCGACCTCGAGGCCCACCGCGCCCGGATCGTCGCCGACGAGCAACGCACCGGGGTCTGGCGCTCCCGACCCCGCACCGGCGACCGCCTCGGCGGCGAAGCCGGCACCTGCGAACCCGCCACCGGAAGGCTCGCCGCCCAGCTCCCGATCGCGGACCTGGTCGAGATCGACGCGTTCCTCGACGACCTCGCCGACAAGCTCGCCGCCAACCTCGACCCCAACGCCGAGCAACCGACACGGGACCAGCTCCGTGCCCAGGCATTGGCGCTGATGGCCGACCCGGCCGCTGTGTTGCGGTTGCTGCACGGCCCCGACGCTCCAACGCTGCCCGAGAAGCCCCGTCGTGACGCGGTCCTCTACTTCCACATCACCGCCGCGACGCTCGCCGACGCCGGTGTCGCCAGGTGTGAGGACCTCGGACCCCTGCTCCTGCAGCAGGTCACGACCCTGCTCGGACACAGGAACGTCAAGCTGCAGCCCGTGCTGGACCTCAACGCGGTCCAGACCGCCCACGCCTACGAACACCCCACCCGCATGCGAAGCCGGGGCATCCTCCGCACCGGC
>DATFHM010000396.1:0-4118 GCA_035248385.1 Nocardioides sp.
GGACTTGGGGTGGCCGTCGGCGTGCTGCTTGTAGGTCTCGATGTAGCCGTTGTTGATCAGCGACCAGGCGTCCTTGGCGTAGTACGTCTCGTCGAAGGCGAACAGCCGGGGCGTGCCGAGGTGGTAGAGCCGCAGCCCGAAGGCCACCAGCGCCACGCCGACCGGGGCCAGCCAGCCGACCAGCTTCTGCCGCCCGGCGAGGCGGCGGACCGGGTTGAGCAGCCGCTCACGGGCCGGGGGGACCGGCGATCCGTCCGCCTTCCTCGACAACCCGGCCACCGGCGCGGCGGATGGGCGGTCCTCGACGGCGGTCACGGAGGACAACCCTAGGGCGCAACCCCTCGCGGGGCTCCGGAACGGGCGGACCGGCGCGTTGTGTGCATCCGGCGGTTCTGGGTACGGGTGTCGGCGTTCAGGAAACAAGTGTTCACTGGAAGGCCTGACCATGGTGACCCAGACCCCGGAGGCGGTGTCGTGGGAGCGGCTCCGCCGCGCGGGCGGCAAGCTGACGACCCCGCTGCTGCCCGACGACTACCTGCAGCTGCTCAACCCGTTGTGGAGCTCGCGCGAGCTGCGCGGCCGGGTCGAGGAGGTGGTGCCCGAGACCGAGGACGCCGCCACGCTGGTGATCCGGCCCGGTTGGGGCTGGCGCTACCACCACCGCCCGGGGCAGTACGTCGGCATCGGCGTACAGGTCGACGGCCGCTTCGTGTGGCGGTCCTACTCGATCAGCTCGCCCCCGCGCCGGCGCGGACGCACCATCGCGATCACCGTGCGCTCGATGCCCGAGGGCAGGCTGTCCAGCCACCTGGTCCGTGGCCTCGAGCCGGGCACGATCGTGCGGCTGGCGCTGCCCCAGGGCGACTTCGTCCTGCCCGACCCGCCGCCGGCGAAGATGCTCTTCCTGGTGGCGGGCAGCGGCATCACACCGGTGATGTCGATGCTCCGCACGCTCGACCGGCGCGGCACGATGCCCGACGTCGTCCTGCACTACTCCTCGCCGACCGCCGAGCGGATGATCTTCCGCGACGAGCTCGGCGCGATGGCCGAGCGCCACGACGGCCTGACCTTCCACCGGCTGCACACCGACACCGAGGGCATGCTCGCCATGGACGACCTCGACCACATCTGCCCGGACTGGCGCGAGCGGGAGACCTGGGCCTGCGGACCGGCACCGATGCTGGACGCCGTCGAGGCGCACTTCATCGAGGCCGGTCTCGAGGAGCGCCTGCACCTGGAGCGGTTCTCGCTCGACCTGGCCGGCGACGCCGACGGCGGCGGGACGCTCACCTTCCGTAACTCCGGCAAGACCGTCGAGGTCGACGGAGCGACCACCGTGCTGGAGGCCGGCGAGGAGGCGGGCGTCGGCATGCCCTACGGCTGCCGCATGGGCATCTGCCACACCTGCACGGTGACGCTCGTGTCCGGCGCCGTGCGCGACCTGCGCAACGGCGCGGTCTCCGACCAGCCCAACGAACAGGTGCAGACCTGCGTCACCGCGGCGCAGGGCGACTGCGTGCTCGACATCTGACCCACCTGACCCGACCCATCCATCGACCCACCGGAGGACACCCATGGCCATCGCGGACGTCAAGGAGTACACCCACCTCACCCCCGAGGACGTCGAGCAGCTCGGACGCGAGCTGGACGCCATCCGCGCGGAGATCGAGGAGTCACGCGGAGCCGCCGACGCGGCGTACATCCAACGCCTGATCAAGGTGCAGCGCGGGCTGGCGTTCGCGGGACGCGTCCTGCTGCTGCGCAGCCGGAACCGGTTCGCCTGGGCCGGGGGGACGGCCGCGCTGGCGCTGGCCAAGATCCTCGAGAACATGGAGATCGGCCACAACGTCATGCACGGGCAGTGGGACTGGATGAACGATCCCGAGATCCACTCCTCGAACTGGGAGTGGGACACCGCCCAGCCGGCCGAGCAGTGGAAGCACAGCCACAACTACGTGCACCACCAGTTCACCAACGTGCTCGGCCACGACAACGACATCGGCTACGGGATCCTGCGGATGGCCCGCGAGCAGAAGTGGAGCCCGGCCAACCTCGGCCAGCCCGTCTACAACGCGCTCCTGGCGGCCCTGTTCCAGTGGGGCGTCGCGCTGCACGACCTCGACATCGAGTCGATCCGCCGGCGCGAGAAGGACCCGAAGGTGATGGCGCGCCAGCTCAAGCAGATCTGGCGCAAGGGCCGCAACCAGGTCCTCAAGGACTATGTGGTCTACCCGGCGCTGTCGGGCCGCTCGTGGCGGAGCACCATGACCGCCGACGCGACCGCGAACCTCGCGCGCAACCTGTGGTCGTACGCCATCATCTTCTGCGGCCACTTCCCCGACGGAGCCCTCGTCTTCACCGAGGAGGAGCTCGAGGACGAGACGCGCGCCGAGTGGTACCTGCGGCAGATGCTGGGCTCCGCCAACTTCGAGGGCGGCCGCCTGCTGCACATCGTGTCCGGCAGCCTCGGCTACCAGATCGAGCACCACCTGTTCCCCGACCTGCCGAGCAACCGCTACCCCGAGATCGCGGTGAAGGTGCGCGCGCTCTGCGAGAAGTACGGCCTGCCCTACACGACCGGGCCGCTGCACCGTCAGTACGGGCAGGCCCTGCGCACCATCATGAAGCTGACGCTGCCCAACCGGTTCACCACGCCCGACAAGCACGAGGTGAGCGAGGTCGAGGTGCCGCACGGCCGGAAGAGCGACAGCGAGCGTCCCTCGCGGCGGGCGGAGACCGGTGCCTACTACCGGACCGGGTCGTGACCGAGCCGTTCGCCTGGCGCGAGGTCGGGGCCGACGACGGCTTCGAGGGGGTCGGCGGTCTCGACCGTGCGCGGGTCGTGCAGTGCGCGCTGAGCCGGATCTGCGGGGTGTGCGGGGAGTCGCTCGGCCGCCCCATCGCGTTCGTCGGGACCAGCGCCGAGGAGGGCCGCAACGCCTTCCACTGCCCGCCGCTGCACGTCTCCTGCGCCTCGGCGCTCACCGCCCGTCACGACGCCGACCCCGGCTGGCGGCTGGTCACCACGGCGGCGTACGAGTTCGTCCGGCCGGCCACGGAGGACGCCGACCGCCGCCCCCGCTTCGAGCCGCACCGGCAACTGTCATGATCGGGACGTGCTCGTGCTGGCAGGGACCCCGATCGGACGGCCGGGGGACGCGTCGCCGCGGCTCGCGGAGGAGCTCGCGAACGCCGACGTGATCGCGGCCGAGGACACCCGGCGCCTGCGCCGGCTCGCCAGCGACCTCGGCGTCGAGCTGACCGCGCGGATCGTGTCCTACTTCGAGGGCAACGAGCAGGCGCGCACCCCGCAGCTGGTCGAGGCCCTGCAGGCCGGCGAGCGGGTCGTGCTCGTCACCGACGCCGGCATGCCGAGCGTGTCCGACCCCGGCTACCGCCTGGTCGCGGCCGCCGTCGAGGCCGAGCTGCCGATCACCGCCGTACCGGGGCCGTCGGCGGTCCTGACCGCGCTCGCCGTGTCCGGCCTGCCCGTCGACCGGTTCTGCTTCGAGGGCTTCCTGCCGCGCAAGGCGGGGGAGCGGGCCCGGCGCCTCGCCGACCTGACGACAGAGCAGCGCACGATGGTCTTCTTCGAGTCCCCGCACCGCACCGCCACCTCGCTCGAGGCGCTCGCCGAGGCCTTCGGGCCCGACCGCCGCGCGGCGGTCTGCCGCGAGCTGACCAAGACCTACGAGGAGGTACGCCGGGGCGGGCTCGCCGAGCTCGCCGCCTGGGCCGCCGACGGGGTGAGGGGCGAGATCACCCTGGTCGTGTCCGGAGCGGAGGCCGTGGCGAGCCTCGCGACCGACCCGGCTAGCCTCAAGGCGGCGGTCGCCGCGCTCGAGGCCGAAGGCCTGCGGCGCAAGGAGGCGATCGCGGAGGTGGCGGTCCGAGCCGGGCTGCCGAAGCGCGAGGTCTACCAGGTGGTGCACGTTGACTGAGGCAGAGCTGATCAAGGTCGAGCGGGACGGGCTGGTCTTCGACGTCCGCGACGAGGGGCCGCGCGACGGCGACGTGGTCGTGCTGCTGCACGGCTTCCCCGAGCGCGCCACCTGCTGGCGGTACGTCGCCCCGCTCCTCAACGCGGCCGGCTACCGCACCCTCGCGATGGACCAGCG
>DATFHM010000397.1:0-7658 GCA_035248385.1 Nocardioides sp.
GGGCGGCTGTGGGCCCGGCAGAACGCGGAGATCAAGCCCGAGTGGGCCGAGCGGATCGGCGCGCACCTGGTCAAGCGCAGCTACTCCGAGCCGCACTGGTCGCAGAAGCGGCAGGCGGTGATGGCCCGCGAGCGGGTCACCCTGTACGGCGTACCGCTGGCCGCCGACCGTCTCGTCAACTTCGGCAAGGTGGACCCGCCGCTCGCGCGCGAGCTCTTCATCCGGCATGCGCTCGTGTACGGCGAGTGGGCGACCCGGCACCGGTTCTTCACCCAGAACCGGGATCTGCTCAAGCAGGCCGAGGAGCTCGAGCACAAGGCCCGGCGGCGCGACCTGGTCGTCGACGAGCACACCCTCTTCGACTTCTACGACTCGCGCATCCCGGAGACCGTGGTGAGCGGGGCTCACTTCGACCAGTGGTGGAAGCAGGAGCGCCGCTCCCACCCGGACCTCCTGACCTTCGACCCCGCCATGCTGGTGCGCGACGCGGCCGGCGAGGTGAGCGCGGCGGACTTCCCGGACCGCTGGGTCAGCCAGTCCCACGACTTCGAGGTGCGCTACCACTTCGAGCCCGGCGCGGCCGACGACGGCGTGCTCATCGACATCCCCCTCGCGACCCTGAACCGGGTCGACGACGACGACTTCTCCTGGAACGTCCCGGGCCTGCGCGAGGAGCTCGTCACCGAGCTGATCCGCGGCCTGCCCAAGGCGATCCGCGTGCAGTGCGTCCCGGCGCCGAACACGGCGCGCGAGTTCCTGGCCGCCGTACCGGCCGGCGACGAGCCGCTGCTGACCGCGCTGGAGCGATTCCTGCGCGGCACCCGCGGTGTCCACATCCCGCCTGGTACCTGGGATCTCGCGCACCTGCCGCCCCACCTGCGCCCGACCTTCCGGGTCGTCGACGAGCGCGGCCGCGAGCGTTCGCGCGGCAAGGACCTCGACGAGCTCAAGGCGCCGCTGAGCGGGGACTTCGCGAAGGCGATGGCCGAGGTCGCCACCGACACCGGCCTCGCGCGGACCGGCGAGACGACGTGGGTCTTCGGCGACCTCCCCGCCGTGGTCGAGGAGAAGCGAGCCGGCCACGAGGTCGAGGCGCACCCCGCGCTCGTCGACGAGGGCGCGACCGTCGGCCTCCAGGTCTTCGGCTCCGCGGCCGAGGCCACCGCACGGCACCGGTACGGCGTCGCGCGGCTGCTGCTCCTCGCCCTCGGCACCGCGCCGGTCAAGGGGATCGTCGACAGCCTGCCGATGGCGGACAAGCTCGGCCTGGCCGGGTCTCCGTACCCGAACGTCGACGCGCTGCTCGCCGACTGCCTGCGTGCCGTCGTGCTCGACGCCGTCGGGGAGCAGGGGCCCCGCACCGAGCAGCAGTACGCCGACCTGCTGGCCGCGCTCCGCCGCGACGCGCCGCAGCGGGTGCGCGAGCTCGTCACCGGCAGCGTGCTGCGGGTTCTCGACTCGTGGCGGGAGACCGACAAGGCGCTCAGCGGGCGGGTCGAGATGGCGCTGCTGCCGGCGCTCACCGACCTCCAGGCCCAGCTCGGACGGCTCGTCCACGCGGGCTTCATCGGCGAGGCCGGCGGCGCCCACCTGGCCCGCTACCCGGCGTACCTCCACGCGATGCGGACCCGTCGGGCCAAGCTCGCCGAGTCGGCCGCGAACCTGCACAGGGACCGCGAGGCGATGGAGCGGATCGGGCCGCTCCAGGACGCCTACCTGCACCGCGTGGAGGCCCTCGCCGACGGCCGCCCGCCCGGCCCGGGCCTGCGCGCGGTGCGGTGGATGCTCGAGGAGTACCGGATCTCGCTGTGGGCCCAGCAGATCGGCACCGCCGGCCCGGTCAGCGATGTCCGGATCCGCAAGGCGCTGGACGCCGCCTGAGAAGAAGTAGCCTGATCAGGATGTCCGAGGAGCGCGCCCACCGTCACCACCGCCCGGCCCCCGTCGAGGGTCGGTTCTTCGACGACCACGCGGGCGGCACCGACCCCGCGCTGGTGACCGAGGCCGGCGAGCGCGCCGCCGAGATCCTGGTGCGGGGCGCCCGCGACAGCGCCGACGACGCCGTCGCCGAGCGGCTCGTCCACCTCGCCGACACCGAGGGCATCGAGGCCATCGCGGAGGTCTGGTCGGGCGCGCCCGCCGACTCGCTCGCGGGCTGCCTGTGGCGGCTCTACCTGCTCCGCAGCTGGGTGTACGCCGATCCGGTGGCCGTGGCGCGGCAGTTCGACCGGGGGCGTCGTACCGATGCGTTCGCCGAGGTGGTGGCGGGGGTCGCCGACCCGCCCGGCCCCGAGGAGCTGCGCACCATGATCGACGCGGTGCTGCGTGGCATCGCGTCCGGCGACTTCGCCGACGTGCTGTTCCGCGCGTCGGCGTTCGCGCGGATCGTGGCGGCCGGACGGGCGACCGAGGCCCACGGCGAGGTACGCCGGATGCTGGTCCTCGCCGAGCAGCTCGAGGCTGCTGGCCACGCGGAGTTGGCGCGCGCCGTAGAATGACTCGAGCACGCTGGGCCGCGGCAGCCCCGGGTCCCAATATCAGCCGCTACGAGCGGCCACGCGCCGTGAGGCGCTCCCGGTCCAGCGTGCTCAACCATGACGGTCGGTGGTGAGGACGGCGGATGAGCGCGGAGCGGGTCGGCCGTCCGACGTACGTGGCCGCCGGGTGCCTCGCCGTCGCTGTCTTCATCGCCGCGATCGTCGTCGCCGCGACCTCCTCCGGCCGGCACGGCCGCACCACGGCGCCGACCCCGACGGCGACCACGCCGGTCGCCAGCACCGGGCTGACGTTCGGGGTGTTCGGCACCGGCCCCGAGCTGGCGGCGTACCGCTCCATCGTGGCGACGTACAACCGCACCGCGGCCGCGCCCGTCCAGCTGAGGACGTACGCCGACGCCGCCGCCCTGGAGACCGCCGTCACCGCCAGCACCGGTGCGCCGGATGTCTACCTGCTGCCCCGCAGCGGGCTCGCCCAGGTCATGGCCGCGCACCGCAACCGGCCGGTGCAGGAGCTGCTGTCGGACCGTGGCATCAGCCTCGGCGACGACTACTCGCGCGACGCGGTCACCGCGTTCTCCGCGGACGACGACCTGCAGTGCATGCCGTACACGGTCTCGCCGATGGTCATCTACTACAACACCGACCTGATCGACCTCGACGCGATGCGGCGCCGCGGGATGAACGTCCCGCCGATCGACCGGTCCTCCTTCAGCCTCGACGAGTTCCGGGTGCTGGCGCGCTACGCGGCGCGCGACGGGGACGCCGGCCTGGCGATCGACCCGACGCTGCGCGGGCTCGCGCCGTTCGTCTACTCCGGTGGAGGACAGGTCTTCGACAGCGCCACCACGCCGACGAGTCTGGCGCTAGGTCGCGGCAGCTCGGTGAGCGCGCTGCGCAGCACCCTCGAGATCCTGCGCGACGCCCGGCTCACGCTGACGTCCTCCCAGCTGGACGCGCACAGCGCCGTGGAGTGGTTCGAGCGCGGCCGGGTCGGGATGATCGCGGGGTTCCGCGGGCTCGTCCCACAGCTGCGCGCGACCAGGGGCCTGCACTTCGACGTGCTGCCGATGCCGGCCATCGGCTCGAACCGCACGGTCGGCGACTTCACCGGCGTCTGCCTGATGGCGGGGCACCCCGACCACCTGGCCGCCGCCGCCGACTTCCTGGCCTACCTGGTCGGCGACCGGGCGATGACGACGCTGGCGAGGGTGGGCTCGGTGCAGCCCGCCGACCTGCGGGTCGCCTACGGCGCCGCCTTCCAGCAGCCGAACGAGCAGCCCGCGCACGCCTCGGTCTTCACCGAGACGCTGCGCAACATCGTGGCGGCCCCCCTCGGCGTACCGTTCGACGATCTCGAGACGCTGGTCGACCCCGACCTCAAGGCGTTGATGTACCAGCCGGGTGACCTCGGCGACCTCGGGCAGCGCCTCGACGCGATCGACCTGGCCTCGGCGAAGCTCCTCGGGCCGCTGGCCAGCGCCAGCGCCGACGCGACGCCCTGACCACCTGCTCCGCGGGCCGAACGGACGTCAGGCATTTTTCGGGACCCAATTTTCTTTCCCGAACGAACGTTCGTCGCGCCAGTTGAGCCGCATCTGCTTGGCTCCACCGGACGAACGTTCGTTCGGGAAAGAAAATTGGGTCCCGAAAAATGCCTGACGCCCGTTCGGCTTGGTGACCGGCTACTGCTCGTCGGCCTGCAGCACCGCCTGCGCCAGCGCGTGCCCGGTCAGCCCGACCTGCCACCCGCGAGCGCCGTAGCCGCGCAGCTGGTCGATGAGGGCCTCGAGCAGCGCCACCGGGTCGCGGGTCGACGGTGGGGTCCACATCGCGCGGCGCAGCGTGTCGGGGGTGAGCAGGTTCTCGGTCGGGAGGTTGTTGGCCTCGGCGATGGCCGACACGGCCGCGCGGGCGTGCTCGAGCCGGCGGGCGGCGACCGGGTCGCGCTCGGCCCAGTTGCGGGCCGGCGGCGGGCCGTCGTTGCGCGCCGTGCGGACCGGGAGGTCCTCCTCGGGCATCTGCGCGGCTTCCTGGATCGCGGCGAGCCACTGCGGGGCGAAGCGCGAGGCCCCCCGCCCGTGGAAGCCGTCGGTGCCCATCATCGCGCCGCGGGTCGTCGGCATCGCGGTGGCGACGGCGATGATCGCGGAGTCGGGGATCAACCGTCCCGGCGTGACGTCGCGCTCGCGGGCGATCTCGTCGCGGGTCTCCCACAGCAGCTTCACGGCGGCCAGCGAGCGGCGCCCGCGGACCCGGTGCAGTCCGGAGGTACGTCGCCACGCATCCACGCGCGGGGTCGGCTCGAAGCCGCGCAGGTGCTCGAACTCCTGAGCGGCCCAGTCGGCCTTCCCGGTCTCGGCGAGCTCGGCGGCGATCAGGTTGCGCAGCTCGACGAGGACCTCGACGTCGAGCGCGGCGTACTCCAGCCACGGCTCGGGCAGGGGGCGCGTCGACCAGTCGACGGCGGAGTGCTCCTTGAGCAGCTGGACGCCGAGGAGGGTCTCGACCAGCGTCGCCAGGCCGACCCGCGGGTAGTTCAGCAGCCGCCCGGCGAGCTCGGTGTCGAAGAGCGCGGCCGGCTTGAGGCCGACCTCGGCGAGGCAGGGCAGGTCCTGGGTTGCGGCGTGCAGGATCCACTCGGCGTCACCGATGGCCTCCTGCAGCGGTTCGAGGGTGCCGAACGGGATCGGGTCGATCAGGCCGATGCCGGCGCCGGCGCGCTTGACCTGGATCAGGTAGGCCCGGTTGGAGTAGCGGTAGCCCGACGCGCGCTCGGCGTCGATCGCGACCGGGCCCGTGCCGGCGGCGATCGCGGCGCAGTACTCGGCCAGCGCCTCGTCGGTCTCGATGACCGGCGGCAGCCCGCCGGCCAGCCCGAGCAGGGGCACCTCGACGGGCTCGGCCGCCTCGGGGCCCTGGGGCTCCTCGGTCGCGGAGTCGCTCACGAGGGCGTGCCTCGCTGACCTCGACGTGAGGGCATCACCGCGACCCCGTCGGGCACCGGCTCCAGCCCGCCGGCCGTGCAGAGCAGGTCGCCCCAGGCCTCGACGTGGCGGGTCAGCTCGGTGGGGTCGACCGGGGTCCACGACGCCCGGATCTCGAGCTGGGCGTTGCCTGGCTCGTCGGCCATCGAGCCGAAGCTCTCGGTGGCGACCCGGGTGACCGTGCCGGAGGCGGCCACGTGCTCGGCGCCGAAGGCCTCCAGGGCCTCCATCAGCCAGGTCCATCCGACGTCGGCCAGCATCGGGTCGGTGGCCAGGTCGCCGTCGATCTCCGCGCGGCAGTAGGCGACGCAGCGGAAGGTGCCCTCCCAGGTCTCGTTGCCCGCGGGGTCGTGCAGCAGCACGATCCGGCCGGTGGCCACCTCCTCGTCGTCGACGTTGACGTCGGCGGACAGCGCGGCGGCGTACGGGGCGATGCGCTGGGGTGCGGGCATCTCCTCGCACCAGACCTCAGGGCGGAAGGTGGCGGCGTGCAGGCAGGCGACGGCAGCCTCGAACTCCGGGGGACCGCCGGCCGTGCCGGAACCCCGGTGAGTCTCCTGCCGGGCCACCATGGGTCCAACATAGGCCGCCCCACCCCCGGGGATGTGCGTCACACGCCGTCACCTGCGACCCTGAGCCTCGTGAGTGACCTGTCGCAGAGTGCGTTCCTGGCGGCCGCGCGAGGCGAGGAGCCCGCGCACACCCCGGTCTGGTTCATGCGGCAGGCGGGTCGTTCGCTGCCGGAGTACCTCAAGGTCCGCGAGGGCGTCGGCATGCTCGAGAGCTGCATGAACGCCGAGCTGATCACCGAGATCACCCTCCAGCCCGTGCGGCGGTACGCCGTGGACGCGGCCATCTTCTTCTCCGACATCGTGCTGCCGCTCAAGGCCGTCGGGATCGACCTGGACATCAAGCCGGGCGTCGGCCCGGTCGTGGCGCGGCCGGTGCGCACGCTCGCGGACGTCGAGGCGATCCCGGACCTCACCCCCGAGCACGTCCCCTACATCACCGAGGCCGTGCGGACCCTCGTCGCCGAGCTCGCCTCGATGAACGGCGGCACGCCGCTGATCGGGTTCGCGGGCGCGCCGTTCACCGTGGCGTCGTACCTCGTCGAGGGCGGGCCGTCCAAGGAGTACGCGAGGACCAAGGCGCTCATGTTCGGCGCCCCGGAGATCTGGGACGCGCTGATGCGCAAGATCGCGGGCATCTCCGCGGCATTCCTCGAGGTGCAGGTCGGGGCCGGCGCGTCGGCGATCCAGCTGTTCGACTCCTGGGCCGGCGCCGTCACCCCCGACGACTACCGCACGTACGTGCGGCCCTACTCCTCGCTCGTGCTCGCGCGGATCGGGGAGCTCGGCGTCCCGCGGATCCACTTCGGTGTGAACTCCGCGCTGCTGCTGGACCAGATGGGGGAGGCCGGTGCCGACGTCGTCGGCGTCGACTGGCGCACGCCGCTGGCGTGGGGCATCGAGCGGATCGGCCCGGACCGCTGCGTCCAGGGCAACCTCGACCCGGCGCTGGTCTTCGCGCCCACCGAGGTCATGACCGAGCGGGCGGGCGCGATCATCGACGCCGGCCGCGCGGCGAAGGGCCACATCTTCAACCTCGGCCACGGGGTCATCCCCTCCACGAACCCCGACCAGCTGGCGCGGCTCACCGAGTTCGTCCACGCCTACCCGCGCGGCTGAGTCACCCGTCGTACCTGATCGTTCGGCCCCTAGATCGCCCGGATCGGGGCCAGATCGTCAGGTACGACGCTCCCCGAGCCGGCCGCGTACTCCTCGGCCCGCGCCACCAGGGTCGCCTGGAACTCGCGCACCGGTAGCGGTGCCTGCTCGGTCCGGCGCTCGCGCAGGATCAGCCGGACGACCGTGTGGTCGTCGGCGACGGGGCGGGTGTCGAGCAGGCCGGCGCGGTGCAGCGGGTCGCCGTGGACGGAGTAGTCCGGGAGCACGGTGATGCCGAGCCCGTCGACGACGAGCGCCTTGCCCATCTCGGCGCCGTCGGTGGTCTGGGTGATCGGCGGGAGGTCCGGGCCGAGGGCGCGGTGCACCCAGCGGTGCATCAGGTAGCCGGCCCGCATCATCACGAAGCGCTCGGCGCGCAGCTGGTCGAGGGTGATCTCGGCGTACCCGAGCAGGTGGTGGCCGTCGGGGAGCACCACGACGGGCCGGCC
>DATFHM010000398.1:0-3012 GCA_035248385.1 Nocardioides sp.
GGCCGGCGAGCGCGCGACCGCGGGCGCGCGGCATCGCGATCGTCTCGGGGTCGAGCGCGGCCAGCGCGTCGGCGGTCGGGAACAGGTGCGTGAGACCGGGGATGTCGGTGGCGACCTCGCGGCCGTGCGCGGCGACGAGCCGGGCCGCGAGGGTCCGCGCACCGGCGACGCTCACCTGCTGGCCCAGGATCGCCCGCGTCGCGAGCTCCACGCCGTCGACGTGGCCGGGGACGCGCAGGCCGGGCCGGCGGCGCACGAGCGGCCGGAGGCACCGGTCGGCCGAGAGGTGGGCGTCGACCGCGACGGGGTCGGCGTCGGCGTCGAGGAGGCGGCGCGTGCGCGCGATCGCGGCCGACAGGTCCCGCAGGTCGGTGAGGACGAAACGGGCCGGGACGAAGGCCATCCCGCCACCGCTCGTGTCGGACAGCTCGAGCCGGACGGTGCCCGGCCCGTGCGGCAGGTCCAGCGTCCGTGCGTACGTCGATCCCTCGGCCACCTCGATGCCCGGCACGGCCCGCAGCGCGAGGAAGTCGAGCAGCGCTCCGCCCGCGAACGGCGCGCGCACCGCGAGCCGCAGCTCGATCGCGTTGGCGGTCGCTCCCCCACGCCGGCCCCGCAGCTCGGTCGGGGTGGCGGCGTACACCTCGCGGACGGTGTCGTTGAACTGCCGCACGCTGCTGAAGCCGGCCGCGAACGCGACGTCGGCGAACGGCAGCGACGTGGTCTCGATCAGGATCCGCGCGGTCTGGGCGCGCTGGGCGCGGGCGAGCGCGAGCGGGCCCGCCCCCAGCTCGGCCGAGACCAGTCGGTTGAGGTGGCGGGGCGCGTAGCCGACGCGGCGGGCCAGGCCGGGCACCCCCTCGCGGTCGACGACGCCGTCGAGGATCAGGCGCATCGTCCGACCCGCGACGTCGGCCGCGACGTCCCACTCGGGGCTGCCCGGTGTCGCGTCCGGCAGGCAGCGCTTGCAGGCGCGGTAGCCGGCGAGCTGGGCGGACGCGGCCGTGCGGTGGAAGGTGACGTTCGCGCGGGCCGGGGTGCGGGCCGGGCAGGAGGGTCGGCAGTAGATGCCGGTGGTCCGGACGGCGACGTAGAAGACGCCGTCGTAGCGCCGATCGCGCGACTGCAGCGCCGTGTAGCGCGCGTCGTCGAGATCAGGAAGCGTTGTCATGCCCCCATCCTGCACCCCGCCACCGACAGCTTCTGGCGGGAATCGGACACGGCGGCGTTGCTGCCCGAAGTGCCGTCGATCTGGGACTGTTACGCCATGGCAGAGAACCCGATCGAGCTGCTGCTCGCCGCGAGTGCGGCCGCAACGAGGCTCGCCACCGACACCGTGCGCTTCGCGGCCAACACCGCCGTCACGGGGGTCACCCGACCCGACGAGCTCGCCAGCCAGCTGTCCGGTCAGGTCGCCGACCTGGCCGGCACGGTGGCCGGGCTCGCCAACGCGGTCACCAGCCTGGCCGGCACCACCGCCCAGCCGCTGCAGGACTTCGTCGTGCGCCAGCGCGAGCTCGCCGACACGGTCGCGTCGCTCGCCCAGGCCCAGGCGGACCTGGCCGGCATCGTCGCGAGCCTCGCCGACCGGCACGCCGAGGTCGTCTCCGCGCTGGAGAAGGTCACCGCTCCGGTGTTCCAGTTCGTCGGCACCGAGCCCACGCCTCCCGGCCGCACCGCGCGCAAGGCGGCCGCGCGGCCGAAGAAGGCGTGAGGCCGCCCCACTTCTGACGCCTCGCGGGTGCAGAGGTGACGCCTCGCGGGTCAGGCGGGCCGGGCGCCGGTGTCGTCGATGGCCAGGGCGTGACCCGCCCAGCCCTCCGGGCAGCGCTGGAGCAGGGTGGCCGCGTCGGTGCCGTCGGCGAACGCCAGCACGGTCGGTCCCGCGCCCGAGACGATGGCGGCGACGCCGTCGGCCCGCAGCGCGTCGACCAGGGCGAGGCTCTCCGGCATCGCCGGGCGGCGGTAGTCCTGGTGCAGGCGGTCCTCGGTGGCCCGCAGCAGCAGCTCGGGAGCGCTGCCGAGGGCGGCGACGAGCAGCGCGGCACGGCCCGCGTTCGTCGCGGCGTCGGCGTGCGGCACGGTCGCCGGCAGCAGGCCGCGCGCCTCCTCGGTCGAGACCGGGGTCGGCGGCACGAAGACGACGGCGCTGATCCGCGGGTCGACGCCGCTGGGAGCGGCCCAGAAGGAGCCGTCGGCGTCGTGGCCGGCGATGGTGAAGCCGCCGTACAGGGCCGGCGCGACGTTGTCGGGGTGGCCCTCGATCCGGGCGGCCAGGTCCAGCAGCGCCGCGTCGTCGAGCCACAGCCGCCCGCCCGCGACGAGCTCCCGGCCGAGCCAGACACCGGCGACGATCGCGGCCGAGGACGAACCGAGGCCGCGGGCGTGCGGGATGACGTTGGTGCACGACAGGCGCAGGCCCGGCGGCTGCACGCCGATCTTGTCGAAGACGGCTCTCATCGAGCGCACGACCAGGTGGCGCTCGTCCAGCGGCACCTCGCCCTCCCCCACGCCGGACACCTCGACGACGAGGCCCTCGGACAGGACCTCCGCCTCGAGCTCGTCACGCAGGTCGAGCGCAAGCCCGAGCGCGTCGAAGCCGGGCCCGAGGTTGGCCGAGGTCGCGGGGACCGAGACCCGGACCGGGCCGTCGACGAAGGTCATCAGAGACCGGCGGCGCGAGCGGCAGCGTCGACGTCGGCGTCCACCACGAGGTCAGGAAGCACGACGCCCTCGAGGGCGGTCGCGATGTCCTTCAGCCCGTGACCGGTCACCGTGATCGCGACGGTCGTGCCGGCGTACGAGTCACCGGCGGCGAGCTCCTGGAGCAGCCCGGCGACACCGGCGGCGGAGGCAGGCTCGACGAAGACGCCGTCGTTGCGGGCCAGCTCGGCCTGGGCGGAGAGGATCTGCTCGTCGGTGACCTTCGCGAAGCGGCCGCCGGACTCCTTGGCGGCGTTCTCGGCGAGCTGCCACGAGGCGGGATTGCCGATCCGGATCGCGGTCGCCTTG
>DATFHM010000399.1:0-2025 GCA_035248385.1 Nocardioides sp.
GAGGTGGTGCTGACGCAACCGGTGGCCCAGGCCGGCCTCGGCGACGGCCAGGTCGACCTTGTCCCCGCGCAGCAGGGCGTCGACGAGCTCGCGCTGCACCGCGGAGCGGTTCGCGAGCCAGCGCTCCCGCTCCTCCTGGTAGGCCACGACCACCCCCTCGGACACCGCGTCGATGTAGTCGAAGGACACCGCCGTGAGGACCTGCACGGTGCGGTAGGCCAGGTCCGGCTCGGTCACGCGCCGCGCGATCTCCTCGCCCGCCCAGGCCAGCACGAGCTGCTGGCCGAGCCGGTAGGCGCGCAGGAGCGCGCTGGCCGGCGTACCTCGCTGGGCGAGGCGGCGCGCGTACTCGACCGCGGCCGACGGCGCGCGGATCTCGCTGATCGGCACGTGCCCGCGCAGCAGGTGCGCGAGGGTCTCCAGGTTGGAGCTGGAGCTGCCCTCGAGCAGGTTCATCAGGGCGGGGTCGCGCGGCAGCTCGGGGATCCGCTGCCGGAAGGCGTCCACCATCGCGCGGGTCAGCTCGCCGCTGCGCTCCGCGATCAGCACGGCGATCCCGTGCAGCTCCTGGTCCGGGTCCGACATCGGCCGGCCTCCTCGTCCTTGGCGCGTCCTTGGCGCCCGGAGCCAAGTCGGCGGGCGCCCAGGTCCAGGTTGGCACGAACCGAACCCTCTCTCTTGTATCGCGGGACCAAGAACCACGACGTCGACCGGTCCTACCGTCGGAGCACCGATCCGATCCGCAGGAGCACCAGATGACCCTCACCCACCTCCCCTGGCACCGCCCGGCGGCGTACGACGACCGCCCCTGCGTCCGCGACGAGCGGACCGAGCTGACCTACCGCGAGCTCGACCAGCGGGTCGAGGCCGTCGCCGAGCAGCTCGCCGCGCGCGGCGTCACCCGCGGCTCGGTCGTCGCGATCAAGCTCCCCAACCGGATCGAGCTGCTCGTGGCGATCCTGGCCGCGTGGCGGCTCGGTGCCGCGGCCACGCCCGTCAACCCGACGTTCACCGCGAACGAGGCCGGGCACCAGGTCAGCGACTCGGCCGCGGTCGTGGTCGTCACCGAGGACCCCGCGGCCCGGTACGGCGCCGCCACGACCCTCGCCGTCGACGACCTCGCGACCACGCCCGCCGGCACGCTGGGTGCGGCCGTCACCGAGCCCGGCGACCTGGCGCTGCTCGTCTACACGAGCGGCTCGACCGGGCGTCCCAAGGGCGTCATGCTCGACCACGCCAACGTCGCCGCGATGGTCGCGAGCATGGGCGAGGCGATCACCGTGACCGGCGAGGACCACTGCCTGCTGGTGCTGCCGCTGTTCCACGTCAACGCGATCTGCGTCAGCTGGCTGACGCCGATGTCGGTGGGTGCTCAGCTGTCGGTGCTGCAGCGGTTCCACCCGGTCGAGTTCCTGACCTGGGTGGAGAAGCTGCGTCCGACGTACTTCTCAGCGGTGCCGACCATCTACAGCCACCTGGTGGCGCTGCCCGAGCAGATCCAGCCCGACACCAGCTCGGTCCGGTTCGCGATCTGCGGCGCCGCCCCGGCTCCGCCGGAGCTGTTCGCGGCCGTGGAGCGGCGCTTCGGCTTCCCGCTGGTCGAGGGCTACGGGCTCTCCGAGGGCACCTGCGCCTCGACCTGCAACCCGATCGACGGCGTCCGCAAGCCCGGCACCGTGGGGATCGCGCTGCCCGGCCAGACCGTGGCGACGATGGCGCCCGACGGCACCCTCGTCGGTCCCGGCGAGCGCGGCGAGGTCGTCATCAAGGGCGACAACGTCATGCGCGGCTACCTCAACCGTCCCGAGGCCACCGCCGAGGCGCTCGGCGACGGGTGGCTGCACACCGGGGACGTCGGCATCCTCGACGAGGACGGCTACCTGCGGATCGTCGACCGGATCAAGGACATGATCATCCGGGGCGGGGAGAACATCTACCCCAAGGAGATCGAGAACGTCCTGTACGACGACCCGGCGGTCCTCGAGGCCAGCGTCGTCGGCGGCCCGGACCCGCTGTACGGCGAGG
>DATFHM010000400.1:0-5184 GCA_035248385.1 Nocardioides sp.
CGATGAGCAGCGGCGGCTGCTGGGGAGCTCCGAGCTCAGGGCCCAGGCGACCACGCACGGGCGGGAGCTGACCGAGGTCGCGTTGCGGGCCGCAGCGCCCGACCCGCGGCGGCTGCTCGGCTGGGTCGAGCGGACCCGCGCGACCACACTGGCCCAGCCGGCGATGACCTCCGACGCCACCACGATCCCCGAGTCGCTGGCCGCGCTGCGCGACAACGGGCGCCAGCTCGCCGAGGCCCGGGCCGCCGGGGAGCCCACCGAGAAGCTCGAGCGCGACCGGCTCCGGCTGGAGCGGGCCGTCCGGGCGGAGAGCCACACCCGGTCGGCCGAGGGTGCCGACCCCGATCGTCCCGCCAGCGCGGAGGAGGTCGTCGCCGGCGTCGGCGACGGTTGCCTGGTCGAGCTCGTCGACGTCGACGGGGCGCTGCACGTCCTCGTGGTCCACGACGGGCGGGTACGCCGCCGGGTCGCCGGCCCCACCGCCGACGCGCTCGCCCTGCTCGACCCGGTCGCGATGCTGCTGCGGCGCAGCGCCCGCGGCCGGCCGGCCGCCACCGACCAGATCGGCGCCCGGCTGCAGGACGCGATCCTCGGCGACGCCGCCCGGCTGCTTCCCGACGGGCCGGTCGTCCTCGCCCCGACGACCCGCCTGCACGGCCTGCCGTGGGCGGTGCTGCCGGCGCTCGCCGACCGCCCGTTCAGCGTGGTGCCGTCGGCGGGTCAGTGGCTCCGGGCGCGAGGGGTGAGACGCCCACGAGACCGCCGTACCGTCCTCGTCTCCGGACCGGGGCTGGAGTCGGGCGGCGCGGAGGTCCCCCTGCTCGCCCGGCAACACCCCCACGCCCAGTTGCTCGCCGGCAAGCAAGCCATGCTCGAGGAGGTCCTGGCGGGCCTCGACGGTGCCGACCTGGTGCATCTCGCCGCCCACGGTCACTTCCGGGCCGACAGCCCGCTGTTCTCCAGCCTCGACCTCGCCGACGGCCCGCTGACGGTGCACGACATCGAGCGGATCGGGCGGGCGCCGTACCGCGTCGTGCTGTCGGCCTGCGAGTCCGGCGTGCTCGCCCCGGTCGGCGCCCAGGAGCTCCTCGGCCTGGCCGCCGCCCTCTTCGGCCTCGGCACCGCCGGCCTGGTCTGCAGCGTCGCCGAGGTCAACGACGAGGCGACCGCCGAGCTGATGGTCGGCCTGCACGCCGGCCTCGCGGACGGGAAGGACCCGGCCACCGCCCTCTGGGAGGTACGCCGGCACACCACCGACCCGATCGCCGCAGCGACCGCCGCGTCCTTCCTCGCCCTCGGCGTCTGAGCCGACCGGGACGACGAAGGACCTCCGGACGACAACGACCGTGCGGCCCCCACAGCCCGCACGGGCGTTGTCTGTCCGTGGGAGTCGCTCCGATCAGCGCCAGACGGTCGTCGGCAGCGCGGCGCCGCCGCGGCCCTGCCAGAAGTGCAGGTGCTCCACGACCGGCTCCGGTACGACGGGCGCCGGGATCGTCCGCAGCGCGTGGCCGCCCGTGCGGAGGATCGCGATGATGCCCGCCTGGCTCTCCCGGATCCGGTGCTGGGTGTCCTCGTAGTCCTGCGGCGAGTGGTCGTCCACCTGCGCGTCGAACATGCCCTCCAGCCGGCCGCGCAGGGCGCAGAGCAGGCCGTTCGGGCCGGCGAAGTACTGGCTCCACTCCTCGCGCCAGGGCAGGGCCCCGGACATGTCGGCGGCGGCCAGCTCGGCGACGTGGCGCAGGATGCGGGTGCGTTCGTGGGTCTCGGTCCAGGTCATCGTGATCAGTCCTTCAGGGAGCGGGCGGTGCGACGGGCGTCGCGATCTGCAAGGAGGACCCGCGAACCCGGCCCGCAGATACGTGATCCACGTGACGCCTCGATCGGCTGTCTCCTCGGTCACGACCGCTGGCTGTTGCGCGGCCCCGGGGAGAACATGCGAGAGGAGGTGGACGCCATGGAGGCAGCACTGGTGACATTGGTCCCGGCCGCGCGGGCCGGTGACGGCCCGGCGTGGGACGCGATCGTGGAGCGGTTCGCCCCGCTGGTGGAGGCGATCGTCCGGGCCCACCGGCTCGGCCGCGCCGATCGCGACGACGTCAGCCAGACGGTGTGGCTGCACCTGGTCGAGCACCTCGGCGAGCTCCGCGACCCGGCGGCGCTGCCCGGCTGGATCCGGACGACCACCGCCCACGAGTGCGTGCGCCTGCTCGGACGCGGGCAGCGGCAGCGGTCGGTCGACCCGGCCGACGAGCGCCACCTCGACACCGCCGTCGCGGACGAGGCCGAGGCCGGGGCCATCGCCGCGGACGAGCGGCGGCTGCTGCGCCGCGCGCTCGCCCAGCTCCCGCCGCCGGCCCGCGACCTGATGCTGCTGATGGTCGCCGAGCCGTCCCTGTCCTACGCCGAGCTCGCGACTCACCTCCACATGCCGGTCGGCAGCATCGGGCCCACCCGGGCCCGCGCGCTGGAGCAGCTGCGCCGCTCCTCGGACGTGCGCGGGTGCTGGGAGCTAGGAGCCTGACTCCTGCGGCATCCGGGCCATCAGCTCGATCGGCGGCCAGCCGCGCTTGCTCTTCCGGCCGATGCCGGTGATGGTGCGCTTGGTGACGAAGCCGTGCCGGCGGTACAGGCGGGCGCTGTCCGGGCTGGTCGCCTCGAGGTAGATCGGCAGCCCCTCCGCGTCGGCGCGCGCGGTCAGCTGCTCGAGCAGCAGGCTGCCGATGCCGGTGCCCTGCGCGGTCGTGGCCACCCCGATCATCGGGATGAAGTAGTGCGGCTCGCGCGGGTGCAGCCGGTTGAGCCGGCTCTGCAGGGCGTTGGCCCGGCCCAGCCGGATGCCGAAGATCGACGCGTAGGTCCGTGCGTGCCGCACCTCGCTGAGGAAAGGCGTCTTCCAGCGGCGCGGCGGGAGCACCAGCAGCACGCCGCGAGCGGTGCCGCGACGGGTGGCGACGAGGCTGTCGGGGTGGCGCAGCACGTGCGCGGTCTCGAGCGCGAGGAACTTCTCCAGCGCCTCCTTGCGGCGCGGCTCCGCGGGCAGCAGCCAGGACATCACCGGGTCGCGGAAGAACGCCTCGGCGAGCACCGCGGTCGCGCTGTCGGCCTGCTCCGCGGTGAGCGGCTCGGTCGTGATCTCGTCCATCGGCCCTCCAGCCTCATCTGACATCCGGGCCGAGAATAGGCTTCGCCCATGACGGAGACACACCTCGACGCCCGGGACGCCATCGCCGCGATCCAGGGGCACGAGGCGTGGGCCATCATCCGCCGCTCCACCCGTGCCGGCGACATGCCCACCGTCGGCGTGATCGGCGGTCGCCGCAGCGTGGTCGAGTCGATCATGGACATCCCGCTGGAGTCGGGCGTGCCGCAGCCGGGGCACCAGGCGGATCGCCTGGTCGCCGTACCCTTCCGGCAGGTGCGCGAGCGTGGCTTCGAGGCGCACGACGACGGCACCCCGCTGGTGGTCGTCGACGTCGAGGAGGAGCACGAGTTCTCCGTTGCCGACGTCATCGACGCGATCGACGACGACGGGGTGGAGTTCACCGACCGCGGCGGCTTCGACACCGACGACGCGGCGTACGCCGACATCGTCCGCACCATCATCGAGAACGAGATCGGCCAGGGCGAGGGCGCGAACCTCGTCGTCGGGCGCACCTACCGCGCCGAGGTCGCCGACTGGAGCGCCGCCAAGGCGCTGACCGTGTTCCGGCGGCTGCTCGAGCGCGAGCGCGGCTCGTACTGGACCTACGTCTTCTTCACCGGCGACCGGTTCCTCATCGGCGCGAGCCCGGAGCGGCACGTCAGCGTCCACGGCGGCGACGTCCGGATGAACCCGATCTCCGGCACCTTCCACCTGCGCCCGCCCGCGGGCGAGACGCGCGGGATCGAGGCGCGGATGCGCGACTTCCTGCGCGACGAGAAGGAGATCTACGAGCTCTTCATGGTCGTCGACGAAGAGCTCAAGATGATGTGCGACATCTGCACCGAGGGCGGCCAGGTGCTCGGCCCGTTCCTCAAGCCGATGACGCACCTGATCCACACCGAGTACCTGCTCGCCGGCCGCACCTCCAAGGACGTGCGCGAGGTCCTCCGGGACACGATGTACGCCGCCACGGTGACCGGCTCGCCCGTCGAGAACGCCTGCCGGCTGATCAAGGCCTACGAGCCGGAGGGGCGCGGCTACTACGCCTCGGCGCTGGCGCTGTTCGGCCGCGACGAGGAGGGCCAGCAGGTGCTGGACAGCCCGATCGTCATCCGCACCGCGGACGTGGCGATGGACGGGAGGCTGAAGGTCACCGCCGGGGCGACCCTGGTGCGCGACTCCGACCCCGACTACGAGGTCGCCGAGACCCACGCCAAGGCCGGCGGCATCCTGTCCGCCTTCGGCCTCGTCGACCGCGCGCCCGCGCCCGACGTCGACATCGCGACCCTGGTCGCCGACGAGGACGTGCTGATCGCCCTCAACGCCCGCAACCGGCGGCTGTCCGGCTTCTGGCTGGCCGACCAGGCCGGCTCGCCCGTCGACCCCCGCCTGATCGGCAAGCACGCGATCATCCTCGACGGCGAGGACGATTTCGTGAACATGCTGCGGCACATGCTGATGCGGATGGGCATCAGCTCCACCGTCGTACGCCACGAGGACTACGCCACCGGGGCCTTCGACGGCGCCGACCTGGTCATCGTCGGCCCCGGCCCCGGCGACCCGCGCGACGACGCGGACCCGAAGATGGGCCAGCTGCGGACCGCGGTCAAGGACCTGATGGCCGAGCAGACGCCGTTCATCGCCGTGTGCCTCGGGCACCAGGCGCTGTGCCACTCGCTCGGCATCCCGCTGGCGTTCAAGGACATCGTCTTCCAGGGCACCCAGGCCGAGGTCGAGCTGGGCGGGCGCCTGGAGCGGGTCGGGTTCTACAACACCTTCGTCGGCCGTCCGGACGCCTCGACGGTGCTGCCCGACGGGGTCACCGTCGACGCCGACCCCGACACCGGCGACGTCAACGCGCTCAGCGGGCCGCACTACCGGGGCGTCCAGTTCCACGCCGAGTCGATCCTGACCGAGCGCGGGTTCGACATCGTGCACGACCTGGTCGTCGGGGTGCTGCTGGATGGCTCCCCGTCCTGACGTGGTGGTCGTGGACCACCACGACTCCTACACCTGGAACCTCGTCCACCTGATCGCCG
>DATFHM010000401.1:0-4641 GCA_035248385.1 Nocardioides sp.
CAGCGCGAAGGAGAACGAGTTGACCAGGTGCGCGCCCGGGCCGAAGCGGCGGAGCATGAACTCCGGCACCGAGCGGACCTTGGAGCCGTAGTAGAACGGCATCATCACCACGCCGAGGAAGAGCATGGCGGGGATCGCGCCGACCCAGAAGTAGTGGACCGTGGGCAGGCCGATCTGGGCGCCGGTGGCCGACATGCCCATGATCTCGACCGCGCCGAGGTTCGCGGAGATGAACGCGAGCCCGGTCACCCACGCGGGCAGCGCACGCCCGGAGAGGAAGAAGCCGACGGAGTCCGAGACCTTGGACCGCGCCAGCCATCCGATCCCGAGGACGAACACGAAGTACGTCGCGAGGATCAAGTAGTCGACCGAGTTCGCCTGGATGATCGTGAGCGGGATCACCCTCGTCACGTTAGCCGCGGTCGGCGTCGACCCCCGGGAACCCGGCCACCAGGCGTGGTGGCGCCATGGCGAGCCAGCCGTCGGCGAGGACCTCGGTGAGCTCCTGCTCCGTCACGTTCGTGAGGTCGACCAGCACGGCGGCGTACCCGTGGAAGTGCTCGATGGTGAAGACGGCGGGCGAGCTGGTGGCGAGCAGCGCCTCCTTCTCCGCCAGCCCGGCGGTGCGTACGCCGACCAGCGGCTCCGCGGGGTACGGCTGGTCGCCGAACCGCTTGATGTCGGCCTTCGTGTACGGCCGCTCCCACGCGAACACCTTGCCGGCGACCGACCAGGCGAGGTTGCCGCGCCGCTCGCCCTCCTCGACCTCGGGGAGGGTCGCGACGATCCGGGCCACGTCGTCGATATCCACGTGCCGAGCGTAGGTCGCGCGCACTAGCGTTGTCCTCCATGAGCGCCACCCTGCAGGTCCACGATCTCTCCTGCGGGTACGGCGCCAAGGCGCTCTTCGACGGCCTCGACCTCGTGGTCGCACCCGGAGACGTCGTCGGCCTGGTCGGGCCCAACGGAGCCGGCAAGTCGACCCTTCTGCGCACGCTCGCGGGCGAGCTGGCGCCGGAGTCGGGCGGCGTGACGGTGAGCCCGCCGAGCGCGTCAATCGGCTACCTCTCCCAGGAGCCCGAGCGCCGGCCCGGCGAGAGCGTGGGCGACTTCCTGGCGCGCCGGACCGGCGTCGCCGCGGCCCAGGCGCGCTACGACGCCGCCACGGCGGCGTACGACGCCGACCCGGAGGAGTACGCCGAGGCCCTCGACCACTGGCTCGCGCTCGGGGCCGCCGACCTCGAGGAGCGGGCGGAGGCGGTCCTCTCCGACGTCGGGCTGACCGTGGGCCAGGACGCGCTGATGACCAGCCTCTCCGGTGGGCAGGCGGCGCGCGCGAACCTCGCCTCGCTGCTGCTCAGTCGCTACGACGTCTTCCTGCTCGACGAGCCGACGAACGACCTCGACCTCGAGGGCCTCGACCGGCTCGAGCGGTTCGTCGCCGACCTGCGGGCCGGCGTGGTGCTGGTCAGCCACGACCGCGAGTTCCTCGCGCGCACCGTCAACCGGGTGCTCGAGCTGGACCTCCACCAGCACCAGGTGAACCTCTACGGCGGCGGGTACGACGCCTACCTCGCCGAGCGCGAGATCGCGCGGCTGCACGCCCGCGAGGCCTACGAGGAGTACGCCGGCAAGCTGACCGACCTCAGCGGCCGGATGCAGACCCAGCGGGCCTGGGCGAACCAGGGTGTGCGCAACGCCCGCCGCTCGATCAACAACGAGCCGGACAAGTCGATCCGCCGCTTCCGCGCCGAGTCGGCCGAGAAGCAGGCGTCGAAGGTCCGCCAGTCCGAGCGAGCGATCGAGCGGCTCGAGCGCAACGCCGTCGAGGAGCCGCGCAAGGAGTGGGAGCTGCGGATGGAGATCGCGGCCGCGCCCCGCTCGGGTGCGGTCACGGCAGCGCTCCTCGGCGCCATCGTACGCCGCGGCGACTTCCAGCTCGGGCCCGTCGACCTGGAGATCGGCTGGGCCGAGAAGGTCGCGATCGTGGGGCCGAACGGCTCCGGCAAGTCCACCCTGCTCGCCGCCCTGCTGGGTCGGGTCGAGCTCACCGAGGGCAGCCGGCACCTCGGCCCCGGCGTCGTCGTCGGCGAGGTCGACCAGGCGCGCCGGCTGTTCGAGGGCGACACTCCCCTGGTCGACGCGTTCCAGCAGCACGTGCCGGACCAGGCCCCGGAGGAGATCCGTACGCTGCTGGCGAAGTACGGCCTCAAGTCCGACCACGTGACCCGCCCGGCCGGCAGCCTCAGCCCGGGCGAGCGCACCCGCGCCGGCCTGGCCCTGCTGCAGTCGCGAGGCGTGAACCTGCTGGTCCTCGACGAGCCGACCAACCACCTGGACCTGCCGGCCATCGAGCAGCTGGAGCAGGCGCTCGACGACTATCCGGGGACCCTGCTGCTGGTCACCCACGACCGGCGGATGCTCGCGGCCGTGCACACCACGCGGACGTTGCAGGTCGCCGACGGCAGGGTCACGATGGAGCAATGAGCGGGCCGAGGATCGTCGCCGTCGAGGGCGACATCACCACCCTGGCCGTCGACGCGATCGTCAACGCCGCGAACTCCCGGGTCCGCGGTGGCGGAGGCGTCGACGGCGCGATCCACGCGGCCGGAGGACCGAGGATCCTCGAGGACTGCATCGCCCGCTTCCCGCACGGCCTCGCCACCGGCGACGCCGGAGCGACGGTCGCCGGCGACCTCCCCAGCCGCCGGGTCATCCACGCGGTCGGCCCCAACCGGCACGCCTGCCAGGACGACCCGGCACTCCTGGAGTCGGCGTACCGCCGCAGCTTCGAGGTCGCCGAGGAGATCGGCGCCCGCACCGTCGCGTGCTCCCTGATCGGCGCCGGCGTCTACGGCTGGACCGTCGCCGAGTCGGTGCACGCCGCCCTCACCGCGCTGGACACCGCCGGGCGAGGGCTCGAGGAGGTCCAGCTCGTCTGCTTCGGCGCCCGCACGTACGCCGAGGTCACCCGCATCCTCGCCGACCGCTGACGCGCCGAACGACCGTTCGGCCGATCTGGGCAGGGTGACGCGACCGCCGAACGGACGTTCGTTCGGCCGGCGCGAGGTGATGCTCCCAGGAGCCTGACGCCCGTTCGGCGCGCGGACGTACGCCGCCGTCAGGGCTCTGCTCGAGTCGCGGTGATCTCGACGGGGTCGCCCACCGCCACCGTGCCACCCTCGAGCACCCGGAACACCGTGCCGCCCCGGCGGCGCAGGGCCTCCTGCGCACCGCGGCCGATGGTGTCGTCGAGCAGCTTGCACGGCGCGGCGACGCGCACGGCCTCGAGCAGGACGTCCCCGATCCGCAGCAGTGAGCCCGGCTCGCGTGGAACCTCGGCTCCGCTGATCGTCAGGTTCCGCCGGGTCAGCCCGCTCGGGACGTCCGAGCCGAACACCGCGGCCGCCTCGTCCAGGCTCTCCCTGCTCTGCACGGTCACGTGCCGGTGCCGGGTGCCGTGGTAGCGGTCGCCCACGATGCCCCTGCCGGCCTCGACGACGACCGAGGCCTTCTCCTGCATGGGCAGGCGGCTCGCCTTGGCGACGTGGATCGAGGTGACGACGGGTGCACTCACGCGCCCATTGTCCCCGTGGCTCAGCGCGCGAGGATCAGCCCCGAGGTCGGCACGCCGGTGCCCGCCGTCACGAGCACGTGCTGCGGGTCGGGCACCTGGTTGACCGACGTGCCGCGGATCTGGCGCACGCCCTCCGCGATGCCGTTCATGCCGTGGATGTAGGCCTCGCCGAGCTGGCCGCCGTGGGTGTTGATGGGCAGCCGGCCGCCGATCTCGATGGCGCCGTCCTTGACGAAGTCCGGCGCCTCACCGCGGCCGCAGAAGCCGAGCTCCTCCAGCTGCATGAGGACGTACGGCGTGAAGTGGTCGTAGAGCACCGCCATCGGGATGTCGTCCGGGGTCAGCCCGCTCTGCCGCCACAGGTCACGGCCGACGACGCCCATCTCCGGGATGCCGATGTCGTCGCGGTAGTAGGAGGTCATCACGAACTGGTCGCGACCGCTCCCCTGCGCCGCCGCCGTGACGTACGCCGGTGCCTGGACCAGGTCGCGCGCCCGCTCTGCCGAGGTGACGACGATCGCCACGGCGCCGTCGGACTCCTGGCAGCAGTCGAGCAGGTGCAGCGGGTCGGCGATCATCCGCGAGGCCTGGTGCTCCTCGAGGGTGATCGGCAAGCCGAAAAAGAAGGCGGCCGGGTTGGTCGCGGCGTGCCGGCGGTCGGCGACGGCGACGCGGCCGAAGTCGGCCGAGGTGGCGCCGTACTCGTGCATGTAGCGGCGTGCCTGCATGGCCACCGTGGCCGCGGGCGTCGACAGGCCGAGCGGGTAGGTCCAGGCGTTGTCGAGGCCGTTGGTGTTGACCTGCTGGGCCGCCCAGGACTGCACCTGCCCGAACCGCTGCCCCGAGCGCTCGTTGAAGCCACGGTAGGCGACAACGACGTCCGCGACGCCGGTCGCCACGGCCATCGCGGCCTGCTGGATCGTCGCGCAGGCCGCGCCGCCGCCGTAGTTGATCCGGGAGAAGAACCTCAGATCGCCGAGGCCGAGCTCGCGGGCGAGGGCGATCTCGGAGCTGGTGTCCATGGTGAACGTGGTCAGCCCGTCGACGTCGGCCGGGGTGAGCCC
>DATFHM010000402.1:0-7068 GCA_035248385.1 Nocardioides sp.
GCCGAGGGCGCGGTGCACCCAGCGGTGCATCAGGTAGCCGGCCCGCATCATCACGAAGCGCTCGGCGCGCAGCTGGTCGAGGGTGATCTCGGCGTACCCGAGCAGGTGGTGGCCGTCGGGGAGCACCACGACGGGCCGGCCCCGGAGCAGCTCGATCCCGGTCAGGCCGGCGGCCAGGTCGTCACCGTCCAGCAGGTTGACCAGGCCCAGGTCGAGGCTGCCCTCGCCCAGGCCCTCCTCGATCTCGGTCTGCTGCAGGGTGAGCACCTCGACCGTGGTGCCGGGATGGCGTTCCTGGAAGCTGCGGACGGCGGGCACCAGCAGGGTCGAGGTCGCCGCGTGCACGGTGCCGAGCCGGATCAGCCGGCGATCGGTCCGCTGCTCGCCGGCCGCCGAGCGCAGTCGGTCGACGGCGGTCAGCACCTCGGTCATGTAGGGGAGCAGGTCGCGCCCCTCCCGGCTGATCCGCGCGCCGGAGCGGCGACGGTCCAGCAGGGTCACCCGCAGCTCTCGCTCGAGCTTGGTGATCGCCTCGCTCAGGGCGGGCTGCGAGATGTGCAGCCGGTCGCTGGCCCGGCGCAGCGACCCGTGCTGGGTCACCGCGGCCAGGTACTCCAGCTGTTCGATCCGCATCTGCTCCTCCTGAGCGCAACCCACGCGCGTGGGCCAAAGTCTAGTAATCTGATGTAGAAAGTAACACAGGTCAGCCGTCCGCCCGGGATCCCCGGTCTTACGCAGCAGCGGGTCCCGGGCGGGGCTGTCGTCGGGGCCTGGGTGATCGGATCCGCCGATCACCGCTTCGCCCGAACCGAGGCTCGCGAACCTCGTCTCCTCGGCATTCGGTCGCTAATATCTATCGAAGTACTCGACTTTCCGTCTCGTTCCGAAGGAGCCGCCATGAGCGCCCAGCACCACCCCGACCCGGCCGCCCTCGCCGAGCCGCTGAAGTTCGCCTACTGGGTACCGAACGTCAGTGGGGGCCTGGTGGTCAGCAAGATCGAGCAGCGCACCGACTGGGGCTACGACTACAACGTCGAGCTCGCCCGGCTGGCCGAGAACAACGGCTTCGAGTACGCGCTCTCCCAGGTGCGCTACATCGCGTCGTACGGCGCGGCGTACCAGCACGAGTCCACCTCGTTCAGCCTCGCGCTGCTGCTGGCCACCGAGCGGTTGAAGGTGATCGCTGCCATCCACCCGGGACTGTGGCACCCCGGCGTCCTGGCCAAGTACGTCGCCACCGCCGACCAGCTCTCCGGCGGCCGGGCCGCGATCAACGTGGTGTCCGGCTGGTTCAAGGACGAGTTCACCAAGCTCGGCGAGCCGTGGCTGGAGCACGGCGAGCGCTACCGCCGCGCCGAGGAGTTCATCCGCTACGTGCGCGAGATCTGGACCTCCGAGCACGCCGAGTTCAACGGCGACTTCTACAACCTGCACGACTTCGACCTGAAGCCGAAGCCCGTCACCGGCCCGACCCGGCCGCACCCGGAGATCTTCATGGGCGGCAACTCGACGGACGCCCGCGGCATGGGTGGTCGGGTTACCGACTGGTACTTCGCCAACGGCAACACCCCCGAGGGCATCGCCGAGCAGATCCGCGACGTGTCGGACGTCGCCACCGTCCACGGTCGCACGGTCAAGTTCGGCGTCAACGGCTTCCTCATCGGCCGCGACACCGAGGCCGAGGCGCGCGACGTGCTGCGCGAGATCATCGACAAGGCCGACCGCGACGCGGTCGAGGGCTTCGGGTCGGCGGTCAAGCAGGCCGGCCAGAGCACCGGCGACAAGAAGGGCATGTGGCAGGACTCGGAGTTCGCCGACCTGGTGCAGTACAACGACGGCTTCCGCACCGGCCTCATCGGTACGCCGGAGCAGATCGCGCACCGGATGCTGGAGTACAAGCGGCTCGGCGTGAACCTCTTCCTGCTGGGCTTCCTGCACTACCACGAGGACGTGCAGTACTTCGGGCGTGAGGTCCTGCCGATCGTCCGGGAGCTCGAGGCCCGGGAGCTGGAGCGCGTCTGATGAGTGCGCTCCGTGTCGAGCTCGAGCAGCGGGTGCCGGTGCTGTCCGCCGACGAGGCCGTCGCGGTCGCGCGCGACCTCGGCGCCCGCTTCGCCGCCGGCGCCGCCGAGCGTGACCGCTCGCGGATCCTGCCGGTCGAGCAGGTCGACGCCCTCTCGGCGTCCGGGCTGCTGGCGCTCACCGTCCCCGAGCAGTACGGCGGGGCCGGCCTCGGCGCCGGCGTCCTGGCGGAGGTGGTGCGGCTGATCGCGGCCGGTGACCCCAACGTCGCCCAGATCCCGCACAGCCACTTCGTCTACGTCAACGCCATGCGCGAGCAGGGCACCCCCGGGCAGAAGGCCTTCTTCTTCGGTGAGGTGCTGGCCGGCAAGCGGTTCGGCAACGCGCAGTCGGAGATCAACAGCAAGCACGTGCGCGACCACGCGACGACGCTGCGGCCCGCTCCGGGCGGCGGCTGGGTGCTCCACGGCGAGAAGGGCTACTGCACAGGCGCGCAGTTCGCCCACTGGATCCCCGTGCTCGCCCACCTCGGCGAGGACGGCCCGCTGCACGTCGCCTGGGTCGCCCGGCACGCGCCCGGCGTCACCGTCGTCGACGACTGGGACGGGCTCGGCCAGCGCACCACGGCGAGCGGACGGGTCCTCCTCGAGGGGGTCCGGGTCCCGCAGGACCAAGTCACGCCGTTCCACCTGACCTTCGAGCGTCCGCAGACGTACGGCGCCTTCGCGCAGCTGCTGCACGCGGCGATCGACACCGGCATCGCCCGGGCGGCGTTGACCGATGCGGCGGAGTTCGTCACCACCCGGAGCCGGCCGTACCCGGACGCCGGTGTCGAGCGGGCGGCCGAGGACCCCCTGGTCGTGCACGCCTTCGGCCAGATGGAGCTCGCGGTGCGCGGCGCCGAGGCCCTGCTCGCCGAGGCGGGCCGGGCTGTGGACGCGGCGGACGCCCGGCTGAACGCGCGGTCCGCGGCGGCGGCGAGCCTCGCCGTGGCGGCGGCCCGCGCCAGCTCGACGGCGGTGTCCGTGGACGTCGCGAGCCGGCTCTTCGAGGTCTCGGGCACGCGCTCGGCGCTGGCCTCGCTCGACCTCGACCGGCACTGGCGCAACGCCCGCACGCACACCCTGCACGACCCGGCGGCGTGGAAGGTGCAGCACCTCGGTCGGTTCGCGATCGACGGCACCCCGCCGCCCAACCACGGCCAGATCTGACCGAAAGGCTCCTCATGTCCCTCAAGTTCCACTGGTTCCTCCCCACCAACGGCGGGGACGGCCGGCACGTCGTCGGCGGCGGGCACGGGCTCGCACCCGGCCACCCCGGCCGACCCGGCGACATCGCCTACCTGACCCAGGTGGCGCGGGCCGCGGAGGACAACGGCTTCGAGGCCGCCCTCACCCCGACCGGGGCCTGGTGCGAGGACGCCTGGCTGAGCACCGCGATGCTGAGCCGCACCTCGGAGCGGCTCAAGTTCCTCGTGGCGTTCCGCCCGGGCCTCGTGTCGCCGTTCCTCGCCGCCCAGATGGCGGGCACCTTCCAGAACCTCTCCGGCGGTCGCCTGCTCCTCAACGTCGTCACCGGCGGGGAGAGCCACGAGCAGCGCATGTACGGCGACTTCCTCGACAAGGAGGAGCGCTACGAGCGGTGCGACGAGTTCCTCGAGATCGTCCGCCGGCTGTGGGCGGGGGAGACCGTCGACTTCACGGGTAAGCACCTGTCGGTCGAGGCCGCCAGCCTCGACCAGATCCCGCACCCGCAGCCGGAGATCTACTTCGGCGGCTCCTCGCCGGCGGCCGGCCTCGTCGCCGCCAAGCACGCCGACGTCTACCTGACCTGGGGCGAGCCGCCCGCTGCCGTCGCCGAGAAGATCGCGTGGATCCGCAGCCTGGCCGGCGACCGTCCGATCCGGTTCGGCATCCGGATGCACACCATCACCCGCGACACCTCGGCAGAGGCGTGGGCCGAGGCCGACCGGCTCCTCGCCCAGATCTCCCCGGAGGCGATCACCCGCGTCCAGCAGGGCCTGCGACTCAGCGAGTCCGAGGGACAGCGGCGGATGCTCGACCTGCACCGCGGGTCGGTCGACGACCTCGAGATCTACCCCAACGTCTGGGCCGGCGTCGGCCTGGTGCGGGGCGGCGCGGGCACGGCCCTGGTCGGCTCGCACGAGGAGGTCGCCGACCGGATCGAGGAGTACGCCGCCCTCGGCATCGAGGAGTTCGTGCTCTCGGCGTACCCCCACCTGGAGGGCGCCTACTGGTTCGGCGAGGGCGTCCTGCCGATCCTCGAGCAGCGCGGGGTCTGGAAGAACCCCACGCCGGCTCGTCACTACAACGCGGCGGTGCCGTTCCAGGCCGCCGGGAAGGTGGCCGTGTCATGACGCGCACCGCTGTCGTCGTCGGCAACCCGAAGCCGGCCAGCCGCACCCTGGTGGCGGCGCAGTACCTGGCCGAGCGGCTCACCGGCCGCGAGGCCGACCTGGTCGTCGACCTCGCCAGCTACGGTGGCGAGCTGCTCGACTGGAAGAACCCCGAGGTCGACGCGGTCGTCGCCGAGGTCGGCTCGTCGGACCTGGTGGTCGTGGCGTGCCCGACGTACAAGGCGACGTACACGGGGCTGCTGAAGCTGTTCCTGGACCGGTTCGCGGTCGGTCAGCTGGCCGGCGTCGCCGTCCCGCTGATGCTCGGCGGCGGCCCGGCGCACGCCCTCGCGCCCGAGCTCGGGCTGCACTCGCTGCTCACCCACCTCGGCGCCACCGTGCCGACCGGTGGCCTCTACGTCCTCGACCAGCAGTACGACGACCCGTCGGCGTACGACGAGTGGCTGGCGCGCGCCCAGCCGGTCGTGGACTCCCTGCTGCGCGTCGTCCCCGAAGGAGCAACGGCATGACCGCCGCGCCCGTCCACCCGACCCCCGACTTCACCACCAACCAGGACCTCGACCCCGCCCGGCTCCGGCAGGCGTTCGGCGCGTTCCCGAGCGGCGTGGTGGCGGTCGCGGCCGAGGTCGACGGCGAGCTGATCGGGTTGGCGGCGAGCTCGTTCACCTCGGTGAGCCTGGACCCGCCGCTGGTGTCGTTCTCGATCGCGAACACCTCCAAGACCTGGCCGGACCTGCGCCGCGCGCACCGGCTCGGGGTGACCGTGCTCGCCGACCACCACAGCGAGACCTGCCGGCAGCTGGCGGGCCCGGTGGCCGACCGGTTCACCGGCGTCCCGGCCACCGTGTCGGCGCGGGGAGCCGTGACCATCGACGACGGCTTGGCGCGCTTCGACTGCTCGATCTACCGCGAGGTCGAGGCCGGCGACCACACGATCGTGCTGCTCGAGCTGCACAGCGTCGACCACGACACCACCGAGGCCGCGGTCCGCCCGCTGGTCTTCCACCGCTCCGGGTTCCAGCGGCTGCACGGCAAGGAGGCACCGCGATGATCGAGATCGCCGGCCTGACCAAGGCCTACGGCGACAGCGTCGTGCTCGACGGCATCGACCTGTCGGTAGCCGACGGGCGGATCGCCGCCGTCGTCGGCCCGAGCGGTGCGGGCAAGAGCACGCTCGCCCGCTGCGTGAACCTGTTGGAGCGACCGACGTCCGGCTCGATCACCGTGGCGGGCCAGGACCTGACCCGGCTGTCGCGCGCCGACCTGCGCTCGGCCCGCCGGCAGATCGGCACGGTCTTCCAGTCCGCCAACCTGCTGCGCCGGCTCACCGCCGCGCAGAACATCGCCCTCCCCATGCGGTACGCCGGCCTGCCGGATGCCGAGGTGCGGGCCCGCGTGGGCGACCTGCTCGAGCGCGTCGGCATGCTGCACCGCGCCAACCACTTCCCGTCCCAGCTCTCCGGCGGGCAGCGGCAGCGGATCGGCATCGCCCGTGGCCTCGCGCTGCGGCCCTCGGTGCTGCTGTCCGACGAGGCGACCTCGGGCCTCGACCCGGAGTCGACCCGCGCGATCCTCGACCTGCTCACCGAGCTGCGCGACGACCTCGGCGTCACGATCCTGGTGATCACCCACGAGATGGACGTCGTGCGCGGCATCGCCGACCACGTGGCCCAGCTCGACCACGGCCGGATCGTGGAGCAGGGCACGGTCGCCGACGTCGTACGACGCTCGGACTCGGTGCTGTCGCGCTCGTTGCTCCCGCTGCCGCCCGCCCGGGCCGCGGAGGGCCTGCGGGCCTGGACGGTGCGCTACGAGGCGGAGCGGGTCTCGCCCATCTGGCTCGGTGCTGCGGGCCGCGAGCTCGGCACCGACATCGCCGTGCTGGCCGCGCTCGTCGAGGAGTCCGGTGCGACACCGGTCGGCCGCCTCACGCTCGGGCTGGACCGCAGGCTCGACGAGCGTCGCGTCGTCGAGGTACTCGGCCGGTTCGGCATCGTCGCCGAGCCGGGCCCCGACGCGGCCACCCGGCCCGTCCTCACCGAGGCCGTGGCATGAGCGTGCTTCCGCTGCTCGGCACGGCCTGGCCCGACGTACCGTCGCTGCTGGAGCCCGCCGTCTGGGAGACCTTCCGGATGGTCGGCCTGGTGATGACGATCGTGGTGCTGCTCGGCGGCCCGCTCGGCGTCCTCATCTTCAACACCTCGCCGCTCGGGCTCACCCCCAACCGCGCGGTCAACGTGTCGATCAGCTGGGTCGCTAACCTCGGCCGCTCGCTGCCCTTCCTGGTGCTGATGGCGGCCGTCATCCCGGTGACGAAGCTGGTCTTCCACACCACGATCGGCTTCACCGCGGCGATCATCCCGATGTCCATCGCGGGCATCGCGTTCTTCGCCCGGCTCACCGAGAACGCCGTGCGCGAGGTGCCGCGCGAGCTGCTCGACGTCGGCCTGGCCAGCGGCGCCACCCGCACCCAGATCGTCACCGGCATCCAGCTCCGCGAGGCGCTGCCCGGGCTCGCGGCGGGCCTCACCCTCAACGTCATCGCGATGATCGAGTACTCCGCCATCGCGGGCGCGATCGGGTCCGGCGGCCTCGGCTACCTCGCCGTCAACTACGGCTACCGCCGCTTCGACAACAACATCATGATCGCCTGCATCGTGCTGCTCATC
>DATFHM010000403.1:0-3063 GCA_035248385.1 Nocardioides sp.
GGCTTGAAGGGCACCATGCCGGCGTTGACGAACAGCAGGTTCGGGTCGTCGAGCAGCAGCGACGCCGAGGGTACGACGGTGTGCCCGTTCTCCTCGAAGTGCGCGAGGAAGCGGCGCCGGATCTCAGCGCTGCTCAGGTAGCCGGTCATCGGATTTCCTTCGGGTCGTTCTGTGCGGACGGGGCGGTCGGTGGGGCCTCGAGGGCGGGCATCCCGGGTTCGGCGGACGGCAGCCCGAAGCGGCGGCGAAGGTCGGTCTCCGAGTCGGCCACGCCCCGCGCGACCTCCTCGCGGAACATCCGGGCGCCCAGCGTGGCGGCCTTGACCCGGTCGCCGATGCCGTCGGCCGTGAACGCCTCGGCGACCCGGCGCGCCCGGACCATCCCGTAGACGCCGGCCGCGACGCCCGCGCCGAACCAGATCCCGCGCCTCACTGCGACCTCATCCGGTGAGCTCGATCCCCGCGCGCTGGCGCGCCTCGAACTCGCGGCGGGCCTGGCGCAGGTCGCTGCGGCGCTGCTTGCGGGAGCGCTTGACCTCGCGCTTCATCTCGAACCGGATCCGGTTGCGCACCTCCGGCGCGAGCGCGTGCCGCAGGCCGGCCGCCAGGGACGCCGTACGGACCAGGCTCTCGCGGAGCAGCGTGTCGACGAAGGGCAGCGGGACCGGCGGGATCCCGGGGACGAGGGCGCGCTCGCGACCCAGGTCGGTGATGACGAACTCGCGGTCGTCGACGATGACCGGGGCCCGGTCGGAGGTGACGAGCCGCTGCGAGGCGGCGGACTGGGCCCGCAGCTCCTCCTCGAGCTCGGTGAGCTGCACCCGCAGCGCCTCGGCGCTGTCCGCCGCATCGGCGAGACGCGCGTCGGCGGCGTCGCGTTCGGCCCGCGCGGAGCGCAATTGACCCGTCAGCCACACGACGGCGCCGACCAGGACGGCCACGACCAGCAGGAGAAGCGGGATCACGGGAGGCAAGCCTAGTGCTCTACCTGTGACCCCTGATGATCGCCCGGACCCGCTCCCACCGCTGCTTGACCGCCGCCTCGTTCCCGAGCTCGGTCGGGCGGTAGTAGGCGGCGTCCGCGAGGACGTCGGGCAGGTACTGCTGCTCGGCGATGCCGAAGGGCTCGTCGTGGCTGTAGACGTAGCCCTGTCCGTGCCCGAGCTTCGCCGCCCCGGCGTAGTGCGCGTCGCGCAGGTGGGCGGGAACCGCACCGATCTTCCCGGCGCGTACGTCGGCGATGGCCTCGCCGATCGCCAGGTACGCCGCGTTCGACTTCGGCGCGACCGCCAGCGCGACCGTGGCGTGGCCGAGCGTGATCCGTGCCTCCGGCATGCCGATCAGCTGGACGGCCTGCGCCGCGGCGACCGCGGTCGGGAGCGCCGTGGGGTCGGCCAGCCCGATGTCCTCGCTCGCGCTGATGATCAGGCGGCGGGCGATGAAGCGCGGGTCCTCGCCCGCCTCCAGCATCCGGGCCAGGTAGTGCAGCGCGGCGTCGGCGTCGCTGCCGCGGATCGACTTGATGAACGCGCTGATGACGTCGTAGTGCTGGTCACCGTCGCGGTCGTAGCGCACCGCGGCCTGGTCGGCGGCGGCCTCGGCGACCTCGACGGTGATCACGCCGTCCTCGGCTGCTCCGGCCGCGGCCTCCAGGTAGGTGAGCGAGCGGCGCGCGTCTCCCCCGGCCAGCCGGACGATGTGGTCACGAGCGTCGTCGGCCAGGGTGACCGCGCCGGCCAGACCGCGCTCGTCGCTGACCGCACGGTCGAGCACCGCGGCGATGTCCTCGTCGGTCAGCGACTCCAGGCGCAGCAGCAGGCTGCGCGAGAGCAGTGGTGAGATCACGCTGAAGCTGGGGTTCTCCGTCGTCGCGGCGACGAGGGTCACCCACCGGTTCTCGACACCGGGCAGCAGCGCGTCCTGCTGCGCCTTGCTGAACCGGTGGACCTCGTCGACGAAGAGCACCGTCTGCCGTCCGCTGGCCATCAGCTCGAGGCGCGCGGCGTCGATCGACTCGCGGACCTCCTTGACGCCCGCGGCGACCGCCGAGATCTCGACGAACCGGCGACCCGTCTGGTGGCTGATGATCGAGGCGATGGTGGTCTTGCCGGTGCCCGGCGGTCCCCACAGCAGCAGCGACAGCGCCCGGTCGTCCTCGACGAGCTGGCGCAGCGGCGACCCGGGCGCCTTCAGCTGGGACTGGCCGACGAGCTCGTCCAGCGTGCGCGGACGCATCCGGACCGCCAGCGGCGCCGCGGCGTGGGTCGCGTCGCTGAGCGACCCACCCGTCGGCGTACCGCCGGCGATGTCGAACAGACCCTCCATGGCGTCGAGCCTAGGCGGTGGCTCCGACGCCTCCGCCCTCAGACCGAGCCGATCCCCGGCTTGTCGAGATCGAACCACTTGTCGGCGTAGCCGGGCTGGTCGTGCAGCTCCGCCGCCGGCTGGGCCTCGGGCGAGGGCTGACCGTAGGAGTCCACCCCGAGCAGGCGCGCGGTGAACGGCTCCATCGGCGCCTGGCCGAGACGACCCGGGAAGTGACAGGCGACCTTGTGGCGACGCCCGATCTGCAGCAACGGCGGCTCGACCTCGGCGCAGATCTCCTGCGCCAGCGGGCACCGGGTGCGGAAGTGGCAGCCCGACGGCGGGTTGATGGGGCTGGGGACGTCGCCCTGCAGCCGGATCCGCTCGCGCCGGCCGCCGATCGTGGCCTGCTTGACGTCGGGGACCGCCGACAGCAGAGCCTGGGTGTAGGGGTGGTGCGCGTTGGAGTAGATGCTGTCGCGGTCGCCGATCTCGACGATCTTGCCCAGGTACATGACCGCGACCTCGGGGCAGAAGTGCCGGACCACGGCGAGGTCGTGGGCGATGAAGAGGAACGCGATGCCGAACTCGTCCTGCAGGTCCTGCAGCAGGTTGATGACCTGCGCCTGGATGGACACGTCGAGCGCGGAGACGGGCTCGTCGGCGACGAGGACCTTCGGCTGCAGGGTGAGCGCGCGGGCGATGCCGATGCGCTGGCGCTGGCCGCCCGAGAACTCGTGCGGGTAGCGGTTGTAGTGC
>DATFHM010000404.1:0-6161 GCA_035248385.1 Nocardioides sp.
GCCAAGGCGTTCTCCGCGTTCCACCAGTTCCGGCCGGGCACGAACCTCAAGGCGTGGCTCTACCGGATCCTGACCAACACCTTCATCAACTCCTACCGGAAGAAGCAGCGGCAGCCGCAGCAGTCGCTCACCGGTGACAGCGGGGACGTGGAGGACTGGCAGCTCGCCCGGGCCGAGGCGCACACCTCCGGCGGACTGAAGTCCGCGGAGATGGAGGCGCTCGAGCACCTCCCGGACAGCCAGGTCAAGGAGGCGCTGCAGCGCCTGCCCGAGGAGTTCAGGCTCGCGGTCTACCTGGCGGACGTGGAGGGATTCGCGTACAAGGAGATCGCCGAGATCATGGACACCCCGATCGGGACGGTCATGTCCCGCCTGCACCGCGGTCGCCGCCAGCTGCGCGACATGCTCTCGGACTACGTCAGCTCCGGCGGAGACGCCCCGCTGGATGGAGGATCCCGATGAGCTCCGAGACCCACGGCCACACCCACGACAGCGCTGCCGAGGAGGCCGACTGCGTCGACTTCCTGGACCGCATCGTCCGGCTGATCGACAACGAGCTGCAGGAGGGCGACTGCGCGATCGTGCGCGCCCACATCGACAGCTGCAACCCGTGCCTGGAGCGCTACAACCTGCAGCGCACCGTGAAGGCGCTCGTCGCCCGCTCGTGCTCCGAGCAGGCGCCCGCCGAGCTGCGGGAGCGGGTCCGGTTCCAGATCTCGCAGATCAAGGTCCAGATCACCGAGTCGTAGCCGCGCGCAGGGCAGCTGCGCGAGGATGAGCACCATGAAGACCGTGCTCATCACCGGATGCTCCTCCGGCATCGGAGCCGCGACCGCGGCCCGTCTCGTCGACACCGGGTGGGAGGTCTGGGCCAGCGCCCGCCGTCCCGAGACCCTCGGTGACCTCGAGGCAGCCGGCTGCCGCACCGTTGCCCTCGACGTCACCGACGAGGCGTCGATGACCGCTGCCGTGCGGGCCGTCCTGGACGGGTCCGGTCGCATCGACGCCCTGGTCAACAACGCCGGCTACTCCCAGTCGGGCGCGCTGGAGTCGGTAGACGTCGACGACGTACGCCGTCAGTTCGAGACCAACGTCTTCGGCCTGCTGCGGCTCACCCAGCTGGTGCTGCCCACGATGCGCGCTCAGGGCTCCGGCCGGATCGTCAACATCGGCTCGATGGGCGGCAAGCTGACGTTCCCGGGCGGCGGCGCCTACCACGCGAGCAAGTACGCCATCGAGGCCATCTCCGACGCGCTGCGCTTCGAGGTCGGCGGGTTCGGCATCCAGGTCGTCCTGGTCGAGCCCGGCCTGATCACCACCGAGTTCGACGCGAAGGTCGCCGCCGGCATGCCCGAGGGCGAGGGTCCGTACGTCGCCTTCAACGCCGCTGTCCTCAAGGCCACCACCGAGGCGTACGCCGGCCCGATGGCCAAGCTCGGCGGGCCGCCCGAGGCCGTGGCGAAGGTGATCGCGAAGGCCCTCACCGTGAAGAACCCAAAGCCTCGCTACACCGTCACGCCCTCGGCGCCGGCCGCCATGATCACCCGCCGGGTGCTGGGCGACCGGGGCTGGGACCTCGCCATGAAGGCCCAGTTCCCGCAGCCGCGGGCCTGAGCCCCGTCCCACCCGCGGGGGCCGATTTCGGTCCCACCGCGGATCCTGGGACACTGACCTGAACCGTACGTAGGAGGAACCATGGGCAAGACCGGCCGCAAGCGCCGCGCTCGGAAGAAGAAGGGCGCGAACCACGGCAAGCGCCCCAACGCCTGAGCGACGTTGACGAACCCCGGACCATCGGTCCGGGGTTCGCGAGTTTTTGCATTCCGGTGTGACGGGCGCCACTGACTGCTAGCGTCCCCGGCGTTCGGCTCCCACCGTCTCGGGCCCGTCCCCCAGAGGTCCCTCCATGCCGGTCCCGCGCACCCTCCGCCGTCTCGCCCTGGCCGCGTCCCTCGCGGCTGCCACCACCGGTACCGCCCTCGTGGCGGCAGCCCCCGCCCACGCGGTCTCGACGTGGTGGGTGCAGGCCGGCAGCACGTTCACCGACTGCACGCAGGCCAAGCCGTGCGCCACGGTGACGGCCGCCCTGGCGAAGGCGGTCGCCGGGGACACCATCAACGTCAAGCCCGGCACGTACACCGACCGGCCGCTGGTGAACAAGGCGATCACGATCACCGGCACCGGCCCCGGCGTCGTCTTCCAGGGCGCGGCGAACGCCTGGGCGCTCGGCGTCAACACCGGCACCGCCTCGCTCCCGGTCAACCTCAACCTGCTGACCCTCACCGCGGGCCACTACGTCACCGGCGGAGCGCTGCCCGTCGGCATCGGCACGGTGACCGCCACCGACGTCGACATCACCAACAGCACCAGCGTCTACGGCGGCGGCGCGTACGTCGGCACCGGCTCGCTCACCATGGTCCGCGGCTCGGTCACCGGCAACACCGCTACCGCCACCGCCGCGAACCAGGGCTGGGGCGGCGGCATCTACGTCAACACCGGCGGTGCGCTCAACCTCAACGGGACGACGGTCTCCGGCAACACCGCCGACGGCGTCACCAAGGCGAACACCCTCGGGGGCGGCATCGTCGCCGCCGGGCCGACGTCGATCACCAACAGCACGATCGCGAACAACACGGCCACGGCCACGGCGAGCAGCAACCTCTTCGGCTCCGCCGGCGGCCTGTACGTCGGCGTCGACGGGGTCACCGTCACCGGCACCACCTTCCGCAACAACACCGCGACGTACGTCGGCGGCGCGCTCGAGAACGCCAAGACGGTCTCGGTCGTGCGCAGCACCTTCGACGGCAACAGCGCGGTCGGCGGCGGCGCGATCTACGCGGCCGCGAGCGCCACCCTCACCGGCGGCTCGATGACGAACAACAGGGCGACCGGCAACTACGGCGGCGCCGTGTGGTCGGTCGCCCCGCTCGTCATCGACGGCACCGACATCGAGCAGAACACCGCGGCCCAGCTCGGCGGCGGCATCGCCGCGGCCACGTCGACAACCACCGTCCGCAACGGGGCGCAGGTCAGCAACAACACCGCGCCCAGCGGCGCCGGCATCTACAACTCCGGGCCGCTCACGATCACCGGATCGACGCTCGCGGGCAACAACGCCGCCAACCAGGGCGGTGCGCTCTACAACGCCGCCCCGGCCGTCGACGGACAGACCGCGACGATCACCGGGACCGTCTTCACCGGCGACACCGCCGGCTTCGCCGGCGGCGCGATCACGACACTCGGCACGCTCAACCTGAGCGGCGGCTCGATGACGGGCAACTCCGCCGTCGCGGGTGGCGGATTCGTCAACAGCGGCACGGCCACCCTCGCCTCGACGACGATCTCGGGCAACACCGCCACCTCGCTCGGCGGAGGCGGCGTCTTCAACGGCGGCAGGCTGACGATCACCGACACGACCCTCGACACCAACACGGCCACCCACACGACCGGCAACACCTCCGGCCTCGGCGGTGCGATCTACAGCGGCGCCTCCGCCGACAACAACACCTCGCTGCTGACCGTGAGGCGCTCCACGATCTCCCACAACCAGGCGTACGCCGGCTCCGCGCTCAGCGCCGACTCGACCGGCAGCAACGACGTGAACAAGGCGTCGATCTCCGACTCCACGATCACCGCGAACGCCGCCTCGTCGACGAGCGGCGCGATCTTCGGCATCGGCACCACGATCTCCGTGGCCCGCTCCACGCTGACCCAGAACACCGTCGCCGCCGGCGGCTACAGCGTCTTCTCCTTCGCGGGCAGCACGGTCGGCGTGGCCGGCTCGATCATCTCCGGCAACGCCGCGAACGCCTGCTACGCGGCCGTGACCGACGGCGGCAGCAACCTCGTCGGCAGCGGTACGACGACCTGCGGCCTCGGCGCCGCCGGCCCCGACCCGCAGCTCGGGTCGCTCGCGGCGAACGGCGGGCAGACCCAGACCCAGCTGCCCGGCCCGGCCAGCCCGGCCCTCGACCGGATCGCCGCCGGCGCGACCTCGTCCGTCAACGACGCCGTCACGGGTGCCGCCATCGCGCTGTGCGGCGGCACCGACCAGCGCGGCACGACGCGGCCGCAGGGTGCGAAGTGCGACATCGGCGCGGTCGAGGCCGACCAGGTCGCGCCGACCGTCAGCGGGCCCGCCCAGCTCGACCTGACCGCGGGCAGCGCGAGCGGCCCGGCGACGTACACCTCGACGGGGAGCCCCCAGCCGGCGCTGTCGGCCACCGGCCTCCCCGCGGGCCTGACGCTGACCGACAACCACGACGGCACCGCGACGCTCTCCGGCACCCCGACCGGCCCCGGCGGCCGCTTCCAGGTCACCGTCAAGGCGACCAACGAGGCCGGCACCGGCAACGAGACGGTCACGATCATCGTGCGCCAGGCCCCGACGCTCTCCGGCCCGACCTCCGACACCTTCACGGTCGGGCAAGCGGGTGGCCCGGACGTGTTCACCCAGACCGGTGGCTACCCGGCGGCCACGCTGTCGACCGGCAGTCGGCTGCCCGACGGCGTCACCTTCATGCCCGGCGTCGACGGTGACACCGGCAACGCCACCATCGCCGGTACGCCGGCGGCCGGCTCCGGTGGCGTCTACCCGGTCACCGTCACGGGCAGCAACGGCACCGGCCCCGACGCGACCTGGCCGTTCACGCTGACCGTCGACGAGGCGCCGTCCCTCACCGGACCGGCCACGGCGACGTACACGGCCGGCACCCAGGGCAGCACTGACCTGACCGTCGGCGGCTACCCGGCGCCCACCCTCTCCGCCACCGGCCTGCCGGCCGGGCTCGGCGCCACCGGCCACGGCGTCGCCGGCACGCCCGCCGCCGGCTCGGGTGGTGAGTACGACGCCACGGTGACCGCCACGAACGGCATCGGCGCCGACGCGACGCACGCCATTCACCTGACCGTCGACGAGGCGCCGTCGGTCGCCGGACCGCAGTCGGTGCGGATGGTCGCGGGCCGCTCCACCACGGTCGCGTACGCCGCCCACGGCTACCCGGTCGCGGGGCTGAGCGTCGCCGGCGCCCTGCCCGCGGGCGTCACCTTCCACGACAACGGCAACGGCACCGCGACCCTGTCCGGGACGCCGGACGCCTCGGCGACGGGCAGCTACCCGGTCACGATCACGGCGTCGAACGGCATCGGCCGGGACGCGACGTACGACATCACGATCGAGGTCGTGCTGCCGGTCGCGATCACGACGACCGCGCTCGGCGACGCCACCTACGGATCGGCGTACGACGCCTCGGTGATGGCCACCGGCGGGCTCCCGCCGTACACCTTCACGGTCGTCTCCGGATCGCTGCCCGCGGGCCTGACGATGGGCACCGACGGGCACGTCACCGGCTCGCCGACCGGTGACGCGGGCACCTCGACGTTCACTGTTCAGGTCGCCGACACCGGCGGGCAGACCGCCCAGCGTCAGCTGTCGATCACCGTCGCGAAGGGCGCCACGACGCTCGTCGGCCCGCCGGTCCTGCTCGGCAACGGCCTCAACCTGGGCACGGTGAGCGCCACGCTGACCGGGGGAGTGCCGCCGCACGGCATCGCGGGGCAGACCATCACGTTCAAGGCCAAGACCACGGTGCTCTGCACGGCGGTCACCGACGCGAACGGGTACGCGGCCTGCAACCCCGGCCTGCTCACCACCCTGCTGCAGCCGATCCTCAACACCAACCTGGTGGCGACCTACGCGGGCAGCAGCACGTGGCTGCCCTCCACGGCCCAGATGGGGCTGCTGCTGCCCTGACCGAGGTGCGGGAGCTCAGCCCAGCAGGTCCGGGTGGAGCTCCCGCAGGAAGTCGACCAGGGTGAGGACCAGGTCCGCGCGGATCGGCGGCGGCTCCTGGCCGAGCGCGAGCACAAGGTAGAGCGAGCGCAGGAACGCGTCGGCGTTCACGCCCGCCGGTGCGGGGCGGTCCCGCAGCGCCCGGGCGCCGATCCGGGCCGCCCAGCCCTCGACCTCGTCGAGGAGCAGCAGGTTGCGCCGCAGCAGCCGTACGGCGGCGTGCGCGAGGCGGTCCGCCTCGCCGGCCTGCCACGGGCCGGTCGTGTCCGCCACGACCCGCTCGCCGAGCACGTCGAGCACCGCGCGCAGCTCGCCGCGACCGCAGCGCGGGGAGGCGACGAGCTCACCCAGGGCGTCGGCGCCGACGGCG
>DATFHM010000405.1:0-4746 GCA_035248385.1 Nocardioides sp.
GACACCCACCCGCTCGCCAAGGCGTACCACAAGCTGCTGGTCTGGGAGATCATGAAGCAGCCCAAGACCCTGCAGTACGCCGGCAAGGTGCTCGACCCGCTGATCGGCAAGTCGATGGTGCTGTACTTCCGCAAGCCGGAGACTGCGGCTGCCGATGACTGAGCTGAACCAGCCCGAGGTCCCCCTCTCGCGCCTTCCGTACGTCGACGGGCTGCTCACCGCCCAGCAGGTGGCCGACACCGCCCGGGCGATCGCCGCGATGCAGGAGCCGTGCGGCTCGGTGCCGTGGACGGTCGGCGAGCACACCGACATCTGGAACCACGTCGAGGCCGCGATGGCCATGCTCGTGGGCGGCCAGGTCACCGCTGCCGAGCGCGCCTACGACTGGGTGCTCACGATGCAGCGCTCGGACGGCTCGTGGCCGATGAAGATCGTCGGCGGCGAGGTCGAGGACGGCCGCGGCGAGAGCAACATGTCGGCGTACCTCGCGGTCGGGGTGTGGCACCACTGGCTGGTCCGTCGCGACATCCGTTTCGTGGAGCGGTTCTGGCCCGCGATCCGCGCGGGGCTCGACTTCGTCACCTCGCTGCAGGAGCCGTGGGGCGGCATCCGCTGGACCCCGGTCGACGACTTCTGCCTGCTCACCGGCAACTCCTCGATCTACCACTCGCTGCGGGCCGGCGTCGCGCTTGCGGACCTGATGGACGACCCCCAGCCCGAGTGGGAGCTCGCGGGCGGCCGCCTCGGTCACGCCGTACGGCGCCACCGCGACCTGTTCGCCGACAAGTCGACGTACTCCATGGACTGGTACTACCCGGTCCTCGGCGGCGCCGTCCGCGGCGCGGCCGCGCGCGAGCGGCTGGCCGAGCGCTGGGACGACTTCGTCGTGCCGGGCATGGGCATCCACTGCGTCGACACCAACCCGTGGGTGACCGGCGCGGAGACCTGCGAGCTCGCGATGGCGCTCGACGCCCTGGGCGAGCCGGCGCGGGCGCGCCAGCTCGTCGCCGACATGCAGATGCTGCGTGAGGACGACGGCCGCTACTGGACCGGCTGGGTGTACGACGACCCGGCCCGCCCCGCCCCGGACGACGAGCCGCGCAACGTCTACTGGCCGCACGAGCAGACGACGTACACCGCCGCCGCCGTGCTGCTGGCGATCGACGCCCTGGGGGAGACCTACGGGCACTCCACGCCGGGCTCGGGGATCATGCGCGGCACCTCGCTGGCCGCGCACTTCGACGAGATCGCGCTCGAGTGCGCGTGCGGGGCCGAGGAGCCGGCCCAGCGCTGACCGTCACGAGGCCCGGCGCAGGACCCGCAGCGAGCCGACGGCCTCGACCTCCTCGAAGTCACCGCTCGCGAGCGCCGGCAGGTAGATCCGCTCGTACGGCGGTCGCCCGCCGTCGGCCGGGTCGGGGAACACGTCGTGGATGGCGAGCAGGCCGCCCGGCATGACGTGGTGGGCCCAGCCCTCGTAGTCGTCGGTGGCGGGCTGCTCGCCGTGGCCGCCGTCGATGAACAGCAGGCTCAGCGGCGTGTTCCAGTGCGCGCTGACGGTGGTGGACTTCCCGACGACGGCCACGACCTGGTCCTCGAGGCCGGCCCGGGCGATGTTCTTGCGGAACTGGCCCAGGGTGTCCATCAGCCCGAGCTCGGGGTCGACGACCGAGGCGTCGTGGTGCTCCCAGCCGGCCTGGTTCTCCTCCGAGCCGCGGTGGTGGTCGACGGTGAACACGACCCCGCCGACCTCGCGTGCGGCCGCGCCCAGGTAGATCGCGGACTTGCCGCAGTAGGTGCCGACCTCGAGGACCGGGCCGTGCGGGAGTCGCTCCCGGGCGATCCGGTGCAGCGCCGCGCCCTCGTCCTCGGGCATGAAGCCCTTGGCGGCGAGGGCGTGGGGGAGGAGGTCGGCGGGCATGTCTGCGGTCACGCCCCGACTCTAGTAAACTAGAACGCGTTCTACTGACTGAAGGGGTCTCCATGTCGATCGCGATCACCGACGACCAGGTCGAGCTGGCCGCCAGCCTGCGCAAGTGGGCCGGCAGCCTCGGCGCGATCGAGGCGATCCGCGCCGCCGAGGGCGACCCGGCGGCCACGTTCGCGGACGTGTGGTCGGTGGTGGAGGACATGGGCGTGCACGCGATCGCCGTGCCGGAATCGGCCGGCGGGGGCGGCGGCACGCTGCTCGACCAGGCGGTGGCCCTCGAGGCCTGCGCCTACTCCCTCCTGCCCGGTGGCCTGCTCGGCGCCGCGACCGGTGGGGTGCTCAGCGGCGAGCCCGGGCGCCACGGCGTCCAGGTGTACGCCGGCGGCGTGGTCTGGGACGGCGGCGGCTCGCTCGGGCTCGACCTGAGTGCACGCCACGCGCCTACGACCACCGGAGGGGCGGGCGGCGACGCACGCACCCGACGGGTGGCCGTCACGTTCGCCGCGGCCGAGGCGGCCGGGGTCGCCCGCTGGTGCCTGGACACGGCCGTCGAGTACGCGAAGGTGCGCGAGCAGTTCGGGAAGCCGATCGGGTCCTTCCAGGCGATCAAGCACCTGTGCGCGGTGATGCTCGAGACCGCCGAGGCGATCACGGCCGCGGCCTGGGACGCGGCGAGTGCCGGTGACGCCGGCGACGAGCAGCAGTGGGACTTCGCGGTCGACGTCGCGCTGGCGACCTGCTTCGACGGCGCCGTCGACGTGGCCAAGGCCTGCATCCAGGTGCTCGGCGGGATCGGCTTCACCTACGAGCACGACGCCCACCTCTACCTGCGCCGCGCGCTCTCGCTGCGCTCGCTCGTGGGCTCCTCCGCGGCCGCTGCCGAGCGGCTGACGGCGGCCGCCACCTCCGGCGTACGCCGGACCGTGGACGTCGACCTCGACGGGCGGGACGCGCCGATCCGCCCCGAGGTCAGCGCGACCGTCCAGGCGATCGCCGACCATCCCGAGCATGAGCGCCGCGCGGCGCTCGTCGAGACCGGCTACCTGACCCCGCACTGGCCGGCGCCGTACGGGCTCGGTGCGGACGCGGTCCAGCAGGTCGTCATCGACCAGGAGCTCGCCGCCGCCGGCGTGGAGCGGCCCGACCTGGTCATCGCCGGGTGGGCGGTGCCGACGATCCTGGCGCACGGCGACGACGCCCAGCGGGAGAAGTTCGTGCGGCCCTCGCTGCTCGGCGATCTCGTCTGGTGCCAGCTCTTCTCCGAGCCCGGGTCGGGCTCCGACCTCGCCTCGCTGCGCACCCGTGGGGTGAAGGTCGACGGCGGGTGGAAGCTCACCGGCCAGAAGGTGTGGACCTCGGTCGCCGAGCGCGCCGACTGGGGGATCTGCCTGGCGCGCACCGACGCGGACGTGCCGCAGCACAAGGGGATCACCTACTTCCTCGTCGACATGCGGAGCCCCGGCATCGAGGTGCGGCCGCTACGCGAGATCACCGGCGAGGCGCTGTTCAACGAGGTGTTCCTCGACGAGGTCTTCGTGCCTGATGAGTACGTCGTCGCCGAGCCGGGCGACGGCTGGAAGCTCGCGCGCACCACGCTCGCCAACGAGCGCGTGGCCATGGCCAGTGCCCGGCTCTCCAAGAGCGTCGAGCGCGCCGTCGACCTGGCGACCACCCGCGACCTCGGCCCCGTCGAGCGGGTCGAGGTCGGGCGCGCCGTGGCGCTGGCGACGGTCTGCGGGCTGCTCGGGGTGCGGACGACGCTGCGCGCGCTGGGCGGGCACGGTCCCGGAGCCGAGTCGAGCGTGGCCAAGCTGCTCGGCGTACGGTCGCGACAGGACTCCTCGGAGCTCGTCGTACGGCTGCAGGGGGACGAGCTCGCCACCCTCGGCGCCATCGACAAGTACGCGACGGGGCTGGCCGCCGACGTCTGGGAGCAGCTCAACACCCGCTGCCTGTCGATCGCCGGCGGCACCACCCAGATCCTGCGCAACGTCGCGGCGGAGCGGATCCTCGGGCTGCCGCGCTGAGCCGGGTTAGGCCGCTTCTGCTTCGACGACGACAGCCGGCTCGGTGACCCGGGTCGCGCGGCTGGTCACGACCAGGCCCACGAGGCCGATGCCGAGGCCGATCAGTCCGGCGGTGAGGAAGCCCCAGCGCCAGCCGCCGCCGTCGAGCGCGACGCCGATGAGCGGGCCGGCCGCGGCGCTGCCGAGCATCATCGCCGAGCCCTGCCAGCCCATCGCCTCGCCACGGTTCGCGGCGGGCACCAGCTGCGAGAGCAGCGTCGTCATCGCGGTGATGGTGGGCGCGCAGAAGGCGCCGCTCACGAACAGGATGATCGTGAAGCCGACCGTCTCCTGGGCGAGAGGTAAGGCGATCGTGGAGGCGCCCAGCAGGAGCAGCAGCACGGTCGCGGAGGGCCGGGTGTGCACGGCGCCGTAGACCAGGCCGCCGACGGCGGAACCGAGGCCCCACAGCGCCAGCATCCAGCCGATCGAGCCCGGCATCTGCCACTCGCGGAGCGTGGCGACGGTGCCGAGGTCCTCGCCGGTGAGGATGATGACGGTGGCCATCGACATCGCCATGACGGTGAGGATCGGCAGGTTCACGCGCAGGCCCGTGGCCTCGGTCTCGGTCGAGACCGGTGCCGGGTGGGCGTGCAGGGACGGGTTGACCCACCAGATCAGCACGGCGCCCGCGAGGGAGCACATCTCGCACACGAACAGCGCGATCGGGGTCGGCAGCGCGGTCGCCGCGAGCACGCCGAGCACCGGGCCGACCATGAAGGTCAGCTCGGTGGCGACCGAGTCGATCGA
>DATFHM010000406.1:0-2070 GCA_035248385.1 Nocardioides sp.
GCGCTACCCGGAGAAGCGCTCGGGCCTGCTGCCGATGCTGCACCTCGCCCAGTCGGCCCAGGGCCGGATCACCCCCGAGGCGATCGAGAAGTGCGCGGAGCTGCTGGAGATCAGCCCCGCCGACGTCAACGGCGTCGCGACCTTCTACACGATGTACAAGCGGCACGAGGTCGGCGACTTCCACATCGGCGTCTGCACGAACACGCTGTGCGCGGTGATGGGTGGCGACGAGATCTTCGCCCGCCTCAAGGACTACCTGGGCGTCGGCAACGACGAGGTGGCCGAGAAGCGCCAGGGCGACCAGTACACCGTCAGCCTCGAGCACGTCGAGTGCAACGCGGCCTGCGACTTCGCCCCCGTCGCGATGGTCAACTGGGAGTTCATGGACAACCAGACCCCGGAAGGACTGGTCCGCACGGTCGAGGCCCTGCGCGCCGGCCACCCGGTGAGGTCGACGCGCGGCCCGAAGCTGTGCACCTGGCGCGAGGCCGAGCGGGTGCTCGCCGGCTTCCCCGACGGCCGGGTCGACGAGGGTCCGTCGGCAGGGCCGGCCAGCCTCGCCGGGCTGGAGATCGCCCGCGAGAACGGCTGGACCGCTCCGAAGGGAGATGACTGATGGCTGACACGCTCACCCCGGTCCTGACGGACATCTGGGACGCCGAGCAGTCGTGGAAGCTGTCGACGTACGCCGGGAAGGGCGGCTACTCCGCCCTCGACAAGGCGTTCGCGATGAGCCCTGACGACGTCATCAACGAGGTCAAGGAGAGCGGCCTGCGCGGCCGTGGCGGCGCGGGCTTCCCGACCGGCATGAAGTGGTCGTTCATCCCGCAGGACAACCCGAAGCCGAAGTACCTCGTGGTCAACGCCGACGAGTCCGAGCCGGGCACCTGCAAGGACATCCCGCTGATGATGGGCAACCCGCACGTGCTCGTCGAGGGCGTGATCATCAGCTCCTACGCGATCCGCGCGAACAAGGCGTTCATCTACATCCGCGGCGAGGTCCTCCAGGTCGTCCGCCGGGTGCAGGCCGCCGTCGCCGAGGCGTACGCCGCCGGCCACCTCGGCAAGGACATCCACGGCTCCGGCTACGACCTCGACGTCGTCGTGCACGCCGGTGCGGGCGCCTACATCTGCGGCGAGGAGACCGCCCTGCTCGAGGGCCTCGAGGGCCGTCGCGGCCAACCGCGGCTGCGCCCGCCGTTCCCCGCGGTCGCCGGCCTCTACGCCAGCCCGACCGTCATCAACAACGTCGAGTCCATCGCCTCGGTGCCCGCCATCGTCAAGAACGGAGCCGCCTGGTTCGCGTCGATGGGCACCGAGAAGTCCCAGGGCCACGGCATCTTCTCGCTCTCGGGCCACGTCACGAAGCCCGGCCAGTACGAGGCGCCGCTCGGCATCACGCTGCGCGAGCTGCTCGACCTGGCCGGCGGCGTACGGGCGGGGCACGAGCTGAAGTTCTGGACGCCCGGCGGGTCCAGCACCCCGCTGCTCACCCCCGAGCACCTCGACGTCCCGCTCGACTTCGAGGCCGTCGGCGCGGCCGGGTCGATGCTCGGCACCCGCGCGCTGCAGATCTTCGACGAGACGGTGTGCGTGGTGCGCGCCGTGCTGCGCTGGACCGAGTTCTACAAGCACGAGTCGTGCGGCAAGTGCACCCCGTGCCGTGAGGGCACCTGGTGGCTGGTGCAGGCACTGACCCGTCTCGAGAACGGCGACGGCAGCGAGGCCGATCTCGACCAGCTGCTCGACCAGTGCGACAACATCCTGGGCCGCGCGTTCTGCGCGCTCGGCGACGGTGCCACCAGCCCGATCTCCAGCTCGGTGAAGTACTTCCGCGACGAGTACCTCGCCCACCTCTCCCACGGTGGGTGTCCGTTCGACCCGAGGCGCTCGACCGTTTGGGCAGCACAGTCCGCGCAGGAGGTGTCCGCGTGAGCACCGGTGAGGTCGAGAAGTCGGACCTGGTGACCGTCACCATCGATGGTGTCCAGGTCAGCGTCCCCAAGGACACGCTGGTGATCCGGGCCGCCGAGCAGGTCGGCATCGCGATCCCGCGGTTCTGCGACCACC
>DATFHM010000407.1:0-3697 GCA_035248385.1 Nocardioides sp.
CGGCCGGGAGCCGCCGCCCGAGCTGGCCTGCGAGGTCGCCTTCGAGCCACCGCTGGACTCCGCCGAGGCGGTGACCTTCTCCGTGCGGACGACCGCCGAGCGCTTCGTCACCGGCCTCGCCGACCGCCAGCTGGTCGCGGCGGCGGTGCGGATCGAGGCCGAGTTCGACGGAGCCGGTCTCTCGACCCGGACCTGGCTGCACCCGCGCTGCTTCACCTCCCGAGACCTGGTCGACCGGGTGCACTGGCAGCTCCAGGCGGGCATGGCGACCTCCGGCCTGCGCAGCCGCAAGAGCGCCGGCGCGATCACGGCGCCGGTGACGCTGGTCCGCTTCCTGCCCGAGACCGTCGAGCCGGCCGGCGACCACGCCGACGGGCTCTGGGGTGGTGGCGCCGAGGAGCAGGTGCTGCGCGGGGTGGCGCGGGTCCAGGCCATGGTCGGGTACGACGCGGTGCGGGTGCCCGTCCTCCAGGGCGGTCGCGGTGCCGCGGACCGCCAGGCGCTGGTGCCCTGGGGCACCCGGCCCACCGCGTTGCGGGACGTGGCCGAGCCGTGGCCGGGTCGCATCCCGGGACCGGCGCCGAGCCGGGTGTTCGCCGTACCGCTGGCGGCCGAGGTGCTCGACGAGGCCGGGCGACCGGTGGCGGTGACCGAGCGCGGTGTGGTGACCGGCGGTCCGGCGCGGTTCCGGGTGGCGCCGGAGCGCCGGACGTCGCGCTGGTGCGCGGTCGGGGGCTGGGCCGGGCCCTGGCCGGTGGAGGAGCGGTGGTGGCTCGAGCCGGACGCCGGCCGGTCGGTCAGGTTCCAGCTGGTCGGTGTCGACGGGCGCGCGTGGCTGGTGCGGTGGTCCGTCGAGGGGTGGGTCGTGGAGGCGGCGTACGACTGAAGGTCGACCCGCGGGCGCTGTGACTTGTCGCACGTTTTTCTGACGCGTAGCGTTGAGGGCGTAATTGTTCCGGCGATCCTGGAGTCAGTACATGTTCGAAGAAGCACAGCTCTACTCCCCGGTGACCACCGGTGAGGACGGCAGTGTCACGGTCCACCTCGACGCCGGCCACCCCGGTGTCGACGACCCCGACTACCGCGCGCGACGCAACGAGATCGCCGCGGCGGCGCTCGCCTGGTCGCCCGGTCAGCCGCTGCCCCGCATCGACTACACCGAGGTCGAGCACGACGTCTGGCGCACCGTGTGTCGCGAGATCGCGCCGCTGCACGAGACCTACGCGTGCCGTGCCTACCGCGACGCCGTCGCTGCCCTGGACCTCCCGCGCGACCGCGTGCCGCAGCTCGACGAGGTGACCGCCGGGCTGAGCCGGCTCACCGGGTTCTCCTACGTCCCCGCGGCGGGCATCGTGCCGTCGGAGCAGTTCTACGGCTCGCTCGAGGACGGCATCTTCCACTCCACGCAGTACCTGCGACACCACGCCGTCCCGCTCTACACGCCCGAGCCCGACGTCATCCACGAGGTGCTCGGCCACGGCAACCTGCTCGCCGACCCGCAGGTCGCCGAGGTCAACCGGCTCGCCGGTGCCGCGGCCCGGCGGATGGAGACCAAGCGTGGCCTGCAGGCGGTCGCGGACGTGTTCTGGTTCAGCATCGAGTTCGGCGTGCTCCACGAGGAGGGCGAGCTGCGCGCGTACGGCGCCGGCATCCTCTCGTCGTACGGCGAGATCGCGGAGTTCCGCGACATGCAGATCCGGCCGCTGGACTTCGCCCAGATGGCGAGCATCGACTACGACATCACGCACTACCAGCCGGTGCTGTTCGCGGCGGAGTCGTTCGCGCACATGGTGGACGCGGTCGGGGAGTTCTTCGCGAGCTGCGACGACGAGACGCCCGACCGGCTCGGCGTGCCGGAGGCCGTCGCCGCGTCCCACTAGCCTCGGCGGGTGAGCATCAACCTGCACGTCGTGCTGTGGCCGATCCACGACTGGCCGACCATGCGGTCGCACTGGGAGCGGGCCGAGGAGATGGGCTTCGCGGGCGGGTGGGTCTACGACCACCTGGCCTGGCGCGGGCACATGCCGTGGGACGACGCCTATGCCTCCCTGGCCGCGGCGGCGGCGGTCACCTCGACGCTGCGGCTCGGGACGCTGGTCACCTCCCCGAACTTCCGTACGCCGATCCCGACCGCCTCCGCGATCCGCACCATCGACCGGATCTCGAGTGGCCGGCTGACCGTCGGCATCGGGGCCGGCGGTGACTCGCCGACCTCCGACGGGGTGGTGCTCGGCCGGGAGTGGACGCCGCGCGAGCGCTCCGACCGGTTCGCCGAGTACGTCGCCCAGCTCGACGCGCTCCTCGGCGGGGTCGGGGTGTCGGTGTCCGGCGAGCACTGGACCGCTGAGGAGGCGCCGATCGGTGCCGGGCTGGTGCAGCACCCGCGACCGCCGTTCTGGATCGCGGCCGGCGGGCCGCGCGGCGTACGCATCGCGGCGCACTACGGCCAGGGCTGGGTGGCGAACCCGAGCTCCGAGGCGCCGTACCTCGAGGTGCGTGCGCAGGTCGAGCGGTTCGAGGCGGCCTGCGCCGAGGTCGGGCGGGACAGCGCCGTCGTGCCGCGGCTGCTGCTCACCGGGTTCACCGAGGAGCCGTGGCTGGAGTCGGTGGACGCCTTCGAGGACCTCTCGGGTCGCTACGAGGAGCTCGGGATCACCGACATCGCGGTTCACTGGCCGCGTCCCGACAGCGAGTGGGACAGCGATCCGGGGGTGTTCGAGGCGATCGCGGAGCGGTGGTGCTGAGCGGCGGCTGATTCACGCGCGGTGCAACCCCGGCTGGTGCACCCGCACCGTCGAGCCCGGGCTCCCGGCGAGCGCCGCCCCGGACCGCCGGGGCCGGGTCTCGAAGCCGCCCCCGCAGTTGGGGCAGACCCCGCCCAGGCAGCCGTCGGCGCAGGCGCGGCACCAGGTGCACTCGAAGCTGCAGATCACCACGTCGGACGCGTAGGGCGCCAGGTCGGTGTCGCAGCACTCGCAGGACGGCCTCATCTCCAGCACGTGGTCAAGTATCGGGCCATCAGCCGCCGGGCGTCTGGCTGCTGTCGCGGCGGGTCTCCTCCGGGTCCTCCACCCGCTCGTCGGACTCCTCGAGGATCGCCTCCGCCTGGGCGTCGCGGTCGTCGCTGCCGGCGTGCTCCTCCTCGGGCAGGAGGTTCTCGGCCCGGGTCGACGCCCTCTCCTCGTCCCGGGGGTCCTGGTCGGTCGGGTCGGTCGGCTCGTGCGGTGTCGGGGTCATGCGGGGGAGGTACCCAGCGACCGGCCGAGGAGTCGGGTTGACCTTGCCCTGACGGCAAGGTCCAGCGTGTCGGGTGTCCGGCGCGCAGGGCGCCGGGGACGAGGATGGGATCCATGCAGCGGATGACGATCGGCGAGTTCGCCGAGGCCGCGGGGCTGACCCCCAAGGCGCTGCGCCTGTACGACGAGATGGGGCTGGTCGTGCCCGCGGAGGTCGACACCTTCAGCGGCTACCGCCGCTACGACCCCACGCAGCTCGGGCAGGCCCGGCTCGTGGCGCAGCTGCGCCTGGTCGGCATGCCGCTGGTGCGCATCCGCGCCGTGCTGGATCTCCCGCCGGAGGCACGGTCGGCCGAGCTGGCGTCGTACTGGCGCCAGGTGGAGGCCGACCACGTGTCGCGGCGGCGCAGCATGGCGGTCCTCGTGGAGGAGTCACGACACGAGGAGGCAGGGATGAGGAT
>DATFHM010000408.1:0-4042 GCA_035248385.1 Nocardioides sp.
CCAGCTGCTCCGGCTGCTGCTCTCCGAGCCCAACGTGCTGCTCCTCGACGAGCCCACCAACGACCTCGACATCGAGACGCTCAACGTCCTCGAGGACTTCCTCGACGGCTGGCCCGGCACCCTCGTCGTCGTCTCCCACGACCGCTACTTCCTGGAGCGGGTCACCGACTCGGTCTGGGCGCTGATGGGCGACGGCAAGATCTCCATGCTGCCCCGCGGGGTGGACGAGTACCTCGAGCGCCGTGCTCCCCGAGACCCGGGTTCTGGCGCGTCGAGACCCGCCTCCGGGCCGGTCGAGACCCGGGTGTCGTCCGACCAGGATCCGGGTGTCGCCGCGCCAGAACCCGGGTCTCGCGTGAGGGCTGGATCCGCCGAGGAGCGGGCCGCGAAGAAGAACCTGGCCCGCCTCGACAAGGTGCTCGAGCGCATCGCGGAGCGGGAGGCGGAGCTGACCGAGGAGATGGCGGCCCACCTCTCCGACCCGACGAGGCTGACCGAGATCAGCACCCAGCTCGGCGAGCTGCACGCCGAGAAGGAGGCCGCCGAGCTGGAGTGGCTCGAGGCGGCTGAGGTCCTCGCGTAGCCCGGCTCAGTCGGCGTACGGGAGCAGCAGGCGGCGCAGCAGCCCGGCCAGCGTCTTCTGGTCGGCCGCCGAGAGCCCGGCGAGCAGCACCCGCTCGGCGTCCAGCAGCGCCCCGAACGCCCCGTCGACCGCGTCCTTGCCCTCGGGGGTGAGCCGGACCAGCACCCCGCGCCGGTCGGAGGGATCGGGGTGGCGCTCGACCAGCCCGCGCGACGCCAGCCGGTCCACGCGGTTGGTCATCGTCCCGCTGGTCACCAGCGTCTCGCGCAGCAGGCGTCCGGGGGAGAGCTCGTACGGCGCTCCGGCCCGGCGCAGCGCGGCGAGCACGTCGAACTCCCAGGACTCGATGTCGTGGGCGGTGAACGCGGCGCGGCGCTCACGGTCGAGGTGGTGGGCCAGCCGCGAGATCCGGCTGAACACGGCCACGGGCGCGAGGTCGAGGTCGGCGCGCTCGCGCGCCCACGCCTCGACCAGCTCGTCGACCTCGTCCCGCATGGCGCAACTCTAACGGCGTCAAAGAATCTCGATGTCGAGAGATGGCCGTCGCTACGCTCGCACCGTGGACCAGCCCGCGCGCACCACCGACCTCGGGACCGTCTCGCTCACCTCGCTGCTGTGGGGTGACACCGACGACACCAGCCTCCCGCTCGCCCTGCTCCTGCACGGGTTCCCCGACACCGCGCACACCTGGCGGTACGTCGCTCCGCTGCTCGTCGACGCCGGCTACCGGGTCGTCGCGCCGTTCACCCGCGGCTACGCGCCGTCCGCGATCCCGAGCGACGGCAGCTTCCACGTGCCGGCGCTGATGAGCGACGCGCTGGCCCTGCACGCGGCGTACGACGGCGACGACCGTGCACTGCTCGTCGGTCACGACTGGGGCGCGATCACCGCGAACGGGATCGCCGCGATGGAGGAGCAGCCCTTCGGCGCGATCGCCGTGCTGGCCGTCCCGCCGCTGTCCGCGATGACGCCCAGCGGATCGGGCCTGGGCATCCTGCCCCGCCAGGCGACGATGAGCTGGTACACGCTCTTCAACCAGCTGCCGGTGCTGCCGGAGCGGACCTTCGACCGGCTGGTCGCGCACCTGTGGCGACGCTGGTCGCCGCACTACGACCCCGCCGACGACCTCGCGCTGCTCGCGCAGTCGGTGCCGGACCTGGAGCACCGCAGCGCCGTGATCGGCTACTACCGGGCGCAGGCACGGCCGTGGCAGATGCCGGCGACGTACGCCGCCCTCCAGCCGGTCTGGACCCGGCCGCCACAGGTGCCGGTCCTCTACCTGCAGGGTGCCTTCGACGGCTGCCTCGACCCGCGCTGGGCCGACGTCGTGGCGGACCGGCTGCCGACGGGCAGCCGCACCGTCGTCGTACCGAGCGCCGGGCACTTCCTCCAGCTCGAGCAGCCGCGACCGGTGGCGAGCCACGTGCTGGGCTTCGTCGAGACCCGGCGGGCGCCGAGGTAGGGCAGCGACCGGGGCCCTGCGGATGGGATGAGCCAACCCGGAGACTGGCTCATCCGTGCTGCGTGACACCCCCCAGATGCCTCGCAGGCACACCCGCAGGTGCCCCGGTGCTGCCTTCGAGGACCAACGGGTCCCCGAAGACCCGGAACGGCGCCCCCACGCCGTTCCGGGTCGTCTGTTCGCGACACAGGCCGACGATGGCGGCCACGAGCGTCGCGGTGTGCTCGTCGCCCGTCCGGGCGGCGAGGTGCACGAGTCGGGTGGAGTACGCCGACCACGGATCGGCCACCAGCAGCGCCATGTGGTGGCGCCACTCGGCGACGGTCCCGTGCCGCACGATGTCGACGACCTCCTCCGGGGCGTCGATGAGCGGCACGCTCCAGCGCGGGTCGAGACCCTGGGTCAGCAGCGCGTGCCCTCCGCGCAAGGAGGTCGCGGCGACGCCGGACGCGGTGGTCAGCGAGCATCCGTCGGCGATCAGCCGTGAGCGCAGCTGCGGCGCCAGCATCCGGCGGATCGCCCGCGTGGTGAGCGGCAGCGCGCGGTGCGTGTCGAGCAGCGCGGAGTGCCCGTGCTGGATCCGGGCCAGGTGGTCGTGGCCGAGCAGGTCGGCGAGGTCCGCGAGCGCCTCGTGGTCGAGGACGTCGTCGAACGCCGCCAGCGCGAAGAGGTTCGCGGCCGCCGCGGTGGCCGGCATGGCGTGGGTGCCGTCGCGGTCCGCTACCAGGTCGAGGAGCCGCTCCCAGGCGTCGAGGTCGCGCGGGCGTACGCCGTCGGCCCGGTCGAGCACCTCGGTGACGATTGTGAGGGGCCGCTGGTGGCCCGGCGCCACCCTCCGTCGCCGGGACACCAGCAGCTCTCGCTGGTTGCTCGCCCGTCGGGCGAGCGCGTGAGGCCGCAGGTCGATGACGCGGTGAGCCGGTGTGCTCATCGGTTCTCCTTCCGTCATCGACGACCCCTTGGTGGGCCTCACACAGGACAAGACGCGAGACGTTTCGGAACATCACGCCGTTTTCTCGGGAATCCACGAAAATGTCGGAAAGTGGCAAGATCGAGCCATCACACGACCGGGACCTGGGGGTCACATCCATGTCGGACGACGCGACCGTCGCGCTCGAGGAGCAGCTGCTCCAGCGCGTCCGCGCGGGCGATTCCGGCGCGTTCCAGGAGCTGTACGACGCCCACCTCGACGGTGCGCTCCAGCTGGCCCGGATCCTGGTCGGTCGTGACGGGGCCGACGAGCTGGTCTCGGAGTCGTTCGCCCGTGTCCTCTCGGCCCTCTCCGGTGGTGCGGGCCCGACCACGAACTTCCGCGCGTATCTGCACGTCACGATCCGCAACGGCTACCGCGACACCTTCCGCACCGCGCAGGAGGCGCCGGTCTCGGACCAGCCGTGGCTGCTGGACGAGGCGACCCCGACCGTCGAGGAGATGGTCGACGGGCTCGACGAGAGCGTGGCGACCGACGCGCTGACCACGCTCCCGGAGCGCTGGCAGCAGGTGCTCTGGCACGTCGAGGTGGAGGGGCGCAAGCCGGCCGAGGTCGCCGAGCTGATGGACCTCTCCCCGCGGACCGTCTCCTCCCTGGCCCACCGGGCTCGCGAGGGCCTCAAGCAGGCCTACCTCGACCTGCACGCGGGTCCGGAGCCGACGGCCGAGGAGTGCCAGTGGGTCCACGCGCGGATGAGCAAGTCGGCGCGCGGTGACCTGAGCGCGCGGGCGCAGCGCAAGCTCGACCAGCACCTCGCGGAGTGCGACGACTGCGCGGCGGCGTTCCTGGTCGTCGACACGGTCAACCAGCGGCTCGCGGCGTACGTCCTGCCGCTGGTCCTGCTCGGCATCGTCCCGGCCTCCGGCAAGGTCGTCGTCTGGCTGGCCGCGGCCGCCGGCGGCACCGCGGTGGCCGGTGGGGCCGTGGGCGGGGCGACGACGGCCGGTACCGGTGCCGGTGCCGGTGGCGCCGGCGGCTCGGCCGGCTCCTCCGCGAGCGCGCCGGT
>DATFHM010000409.1:0-3057 GCA_035248385.1 Nocardioides sp.
GGGCGACCGAGCCGGAGCCTCCCGCTCCCGAGCGGCCCTCCGGTGCCGAGCAGGCCCGCCGCGCGCTGGTCGAGGAGGTCCAGGCCCAGGAGGCGGCGCCCCGGGTCGACCCGGACGAGGCGGCCAGCCTGGACGACGCCGACGTCGACGCCGAGTCCGGCACCGATCTGCTGGCACGCGAGCTCGGGGCCAAGATGATCGAGGAGATCCCCCATTCCTGACCACGTCCTGACCACCCAGACCTCGAGGTGACCCGATGACCAACAACCCCTTCGACGCGCTCGGCGGAGCCGGCGGCTTCGACATGGGCGCTCTGCTGCAGCAGGCCCAGCAGATGAAGGAGGACCTCGCGACGGCGCAGCAGGCGCTCGCCAGCGCGGAGTTCGAGGGCTCTGCGGGTGCCGTGACGGTGACCGTGAGCGGCACCGGTGAGCTGAAGGCCGTGCAGATCCAGCCCGGACAGTTCGACGCCGCAAGCGCCGACGACCTGGCCGACCTCGGCGACCTGGTCGTCGCCGCCTTCCGCGACGCGAAGGCCAAGGCCGACGCGACCTCGGAGGAGAGCATCGGCATGATCACCGGCGGCCTCAGCCGCAACATCCCGGGCATGCCCGGCCAGCTCGGCTTCTGAGCGAGCCACGACCATGTACGAAGGCGTCGTCCAGGACCTGATCGACGAGCTCGGTCGGCTCCCCGGCGTCGGTCCCAAGGGTGCGCAGCGCATCGCGTTCCACCTGCTGCAGGCCGACCCCGCCGACGTACGACGCCTCGCGGAGGTGCTGATCGAGGTCAAGGAGAAGGTCAAGTTCTGCTCGATCTGCTTCAACGTGGCCGAGGACGACCAGTGCCGCATTTGCCGCGACCCGCGCCGTGACCCGACGGTGCTGTGCGTGGTCGAGGAGTACAAGGACGTGGTGGCGATCGAGCGGACCCGCGAGTTCCGCGGCCGCTACCACGTGCTGGGTGGGGCGATCTCGCCGATCGACGGGATCGGGCCCGAGCAGCTGCACATCCGCGAGCTGCTCGCCCGCCTCGGCAGCGGCAACGGGGCCGAGGTCTCCGAGGTGATCCTCGCGACCGACCCGAACCTGGAGGGGGAGGCGACGGCGACGTACCTCACCCGGATGTTGAGCCCCCTGGGCTTGCGCGTGACCCGTTTGGCGAGTGGACTGCCGGTGGGTGGAGATCTGGAGTACGCCGACGAGGTCACCCTCGGCCGGGCGTTCGTAGGAAGGCAGGCAGCACAATGACCGATCAGCTCCCCGGCCAGGCCGCCCTCGAGGCGCTCCTCGCGGCTGAGTCCGAGAACGTCCAGTTCGCCACCGAGATCGCGGCGAGCGTCGCGACCTTCGTCGACGGCGTCAAGCTGATCGCCGGCCAGGCGCCCGGCGGCCAGGCGGTGTCCCTGCTGCTGCTCGAGATCAGCCAGATCTCGCTGGCCGGCGCACGCCTCGGCGCGACGGCGGACTTCGAGCCGCGCCAGGAGTTCCAGCCCGACGTGGGCCCCGACTCCGACCTCGACGACCTGCGGATGCGCCTCGCCGAGCTGCTCGGTGACCTCGACACCTACAGCTTCGTGTTCGACCCCTACAACCCGGAGGTCGTCGAGAGCCAGCTCTCCGACGACATCACCAGCATCGCCGCCGACCTCGACAACGGCTTGCGCCACTACCGCAACGGCGACGTCGCGGAGGCGCTGTGGTGGTGGCAGTACTCCTACGTCAACAACTGGGGCAACCTCGCCGGTGCCGCGCTCAACGCGCTGCTCATGGTCGTCGCGCACGACCGCCTCGACGTCGACGTGATCGACGAGCACGAGCAGCTCGAGGCAGCTGCCGCATTGGACTGACAGGAGCGGCTCACGGGCCTAGGGTCGGCGCCATGACCACCCGCCTGGCGGCCGTCGCCGCAGCGCTGCTCCTGCTCGTCGGCATCGGCACCACGGGCGCGAGCGCCAGCCCCAGCGTGCTGATGATCTGGACCAACCCGCACCCGATCGCGAACCTGACCGACGCCAACCACTACCTGGTCGGCACCGGGCTCGGGTTCCGCCGGGCGATGGCGAGCTACGGCCACCGCATCGCCAGCGACACCAGCGTCCCCGGCTCGCACTTCTACGTCGAGCGCTACGACAGCCGCGGCTTCGCGAGCACCCTGGCGTCGTACGGCGACGACTACGGGCCGGTCTGGGCGAAGGTGGCCGGCGTCTGGAGGATCGTGACGCGGTGGGACCGTGGCCAGGGCGTCATGTGCTGGGCGCTCAAGAAGTACGGCGTCCCCGACCAGGTCCTCGACGCCCAGCCGGCCAAGTGCCAGACCTCGACCGGCGACCTGGTGGCCTACCACCACGCCTGAGCCGGGTGTCCGCGCCTGGACGGCCGGGATATCGGGTGGCGTGCCGCCCGTAGAATGAGCGGGATTCCGACCCCGCACCTCCAGGAGTGAGCCCTCGTGGGCATTGTCGTGCAGAAGTACGGCGGCTCGTCGGTCGCCGACGCGGCCGGTGTCAAGCGTGTCGCGCAGCGCATCGTCAACACCAAGAAGCTCGGCCACCAGGTCGTGGTCGTGGTCTCGGCGATGGGCGACACGACCGACGAGCTGATCGATCTGGCCAACGAGGTCTCGCCGCTGCCTCCCGCGCGTGAGCTGGACATGCTCCTCACCGCGGGCGAGCGGATCTCGATGGCGGTCCTCGCGATGGCGATCCACGACCTCGGCCACGAGGCCCGGTCGTTCACCGGCTCGCAGGCCGGTGTGATCACCGACGCCGAGCACGGCAAGGCCAAGATCATCGACGTCACCCCGGGCCGGATCGAGCAAGCGCTGGCCGAGGGCGCGATCGCCATCGTCGCCGGCTTCCAGGGCGTCTCGCAGACCACCAAGGACATCACCACGCTGGGCCGCGGCGGCTCCGATACCACCGCGGTGGCGCTCGCCGTCGCGCTCAAGGCCGAGGTCTGCGAGATCTACTCCGACGTCGACGGCATCTTCACCGCCGACCCGCGGATCGAGCCGACGGCCCGCAAGGTGCCCCGGATCTCCTACGAGGAGACCCTG
>DATFHM010000410.1:0-4999 GCA_035248385.1 Nocardioides sp.
TCGCTCGTCGTACCACCTGGGAAGGTGGCCCCATGACCACCAAGCGCCAGGCGCGCCGCGCCGAGATCGCCCGCGCCGCCGTCGGACCGCTGAGCGCCGAGGGCGTCGGCAACGTCCGCCTCAACGACGTCGGCAAGAGCCTCGGCATGACCGGAGCACACATCCTCTACTACTTCGAGAGCAAGAACGACCTCTTCATGGCCGCGCTCACGACGGTCGAGGAGGACCTCCGCTCCCGGGTCATGAGCCGGTTCGAGGAGCTCGAGTCCGCGCGGGAGCGCTGGGACTGGCTGCTCGAGGTCGGCGCCCCCACCGGCCTGGACGACAGCGGTCTCCTGCTCTGGCTCGAGGGCTGGGCCGGCGCCGTCCACCAGGAGGACGTGCTCGCCCTCATCACCGAGCTCGAGGCCGCCTGGCAGCAGCTGCTCCGCGACGTGCTCACCTACGGCATCGAGCGCGGCGAGCTGCCGTCCAGCCTGGACGTCGAGCTGCTCGCCGAGGGTGTCTCGGCGCTGCTCGACGGCCTCACCATCCGGGTGGTCGTGGGCTACCGGCCCGTCGACCACGACCGGGCGATGGAGGTCGTCCGGATGTTCCTGGACCCGATCGTCCCGTGGCGCGAGGCCACGGACAACCGCAACGAAAGAGGAGAGCAGTGAGCACGACGTGGCGCATGCCCGCCGAGTGGGAGCCGCACGAGCGCGCGTGGATGGCCTGGCCGTCCGCGTCGTACACGCTCGGGGAGTCGGCCGCCGAGGCGGACTCGGCGTGGACCGCCTGGGCCGGTGTGGCGAACACGGTGGTCGAGCACGAGCCGCTCACCGTGCTGGTCACGCCCGAGGGGCGCGCCGAGGCGGAGCGCCGGCTCAGCCCGGAGATCGAGCTGGTCGAGGCGCCGCTGGACGACGCCTGGTACCGCGACATCGGGCCGACCTTCGTCGTCGGGCCTGACGGGCTCGGCGCCGTGAACTGGGTCTTCAACGGCTGGGGCCAGCAGTACTGGGCGCACTGGGAGCACGACGCGACCGCCAGCGAGGTCGCCACCGAGCGCAGCGGCGCGGTCCGGATCGGCTCGGAGATGGTCAACGAGGGCGGCGGCATCCAGACCGACGGCGAGGGCACCTTCCTCGTCACCGAGACGGTGCAGCTCGACCCGTTCCGCAACCCCGGCTGGACCAAGGAGCAGGTCGAGGCCGAGCTCGTCCGCACCCTCGGTGCGCGCAAGGTGATCTGGCTGCCGCGCGGTCTGACCCGCGACTCCGAGCAGTTCGGCACCCGCGGCCACGTCGACATCGTCGCCGCGTTCATCGGCGCGGGCCGGGTGCTCGTGCACGACCAGCGCGACCCGTCCCACCCCGACCACGCCGTGACCGCCGAGGTCGTCGCGCTGCTGTCGGGGGAGACCGACGCGGCCGGCCGGCCGCTCGAGGTGATCCGGCTGCCCGCGCCGAAGACTCTCCGCGACGAGGAGGGCTGGGTGGACTACAGCTACGTGAACCACTTCGTGGTCAACGGCGCCGTGGTGGCCTGCTCGTTCGACGACCCAGTCGACGCCGAGGCCGTCGACGTCCTCGCCGCCGCCTATCCCGGCCGCACGATCCGCACCGTCGACGCCCGCGCCCTCTTCGCGCGCGGCGGCGGCATCCACTGCATCACCCAGCAGCAGCCCGCTCTGGGCCACCACTGATCAGGAGAAATCCAGCATGAGCACCCCCACCCGTCCCTTCGCCCTCGTCCGCCCGCCGGCGGCGTCGCTGCAGGACGGCATCGTCACCTTCATCGAGTCGACCCCGCTCGACCTCGACCTGGCCCGCGAGCAGTGGGCGGCGTACGTCGCCGCGCTGGAGGCCAACGGCTTCCCGACCGTGCACGTCGAGGTCGACGACACGCTTCCGGACTCGGTGTTCATCGAGGACGCCGTCGTCATGTTCGGTGACCTCGCGGTCATCACCAACCCGAAGCAGCCGGCGCGCAACCCGGAGACGGTCGCGACCGAGAAGGTCGTGCTCGACCTCGGCATCGAGACCGCGACCATCACCGAGGGCCACCTCGACGGCGGCGATGTCCTCAAGGTCGGCACGACGGCGTACGTCGGGCTCACCGGCACCACCGACGCCGACGCGGTCGAGCAGCTGCGGACGATCCTGGAGCCGCGCGGCTGGACCGTCGTCGCCGTCCCGGTCACGAAGGCGCTGCACCTCAAGAGCGCGATCACGGCGCTGCCGGACGGCACGATCATCGGCTACGGCCCGGTCGTCGACGACCCGAGCATGTTCGAGCGCTACCTGGAGGTGCCGGAGGAGCCCGGCGCCCACGTGGTGGTGCTCGCCGACGACAAGGTGCTGATGAGCTCGCGGGCGCCGCGCACCGCCGAGATCCTGCGCGAGCGGGGCCTCGACGTGGTTACCGTCGACATCTCCGAGTTCGAGAAGCTCGAGGGCTGCGTCACCTGCCTGAGCGTCCGGGTGCGCTGACGCCGAAAAGACAGCTGTGGCCCGCCGAGATCATTCTCTCGGCGGGCCACAGCTGTCTTTTCGCGCTGAGGGGGTCAGCTCCAGTCGACGCTGAAGTACTGCGTCTCGAGGTACTCCTCGATGCCGGCGCGGGCGCCCTCCCGGCCGATGCCGCTCTGCTTGACGCCACCGAACGGCGCCGCGGGGTCGGAGACGAGACCGCGGTTGATGCCGATCATGCCGGCCTCGATCCGCTCCGCGAGGCGCAGCGCCGAACCGAGTTCGCCGTACACGTACGCCGCCAGGCCGAACTCGGTGTCGTTGACCTTGGCCAGCAGCTCCTCGTCGGTCGAGAAGACCTGGATCGGGGCGATCGGGCCGAAGATCTCGTTGCGGACCAGGTCCGCGTCGGCCGGTACGTCGACCAGGACCGTCGGCGGGTAGAAGTACCCCGTCTCCGGACCGGTCTTGGCCTGGGCGGCGATGACCGCGCCCCGCGAGATCGCGTCGTCGACGAGCCGGGTCACGCCGACGACCGCCTTCGAGGAGATCAGCGGACCGATGTCGCTGCCCTCGGACGCGGGACCGACCTTGAGCGCCTCGACCCGGTCGCCGAGGGCCTTCGTGAACTCCTCGGCCACGTCGGCGTGCACGTAGATCCGGTTGGCCGCGGTGCAGGCCTGGCCGCCGTTGCGGAACTTCGCGATCATCGCGCCGTCCACCGCCGCGGCGATGTCGGCCGACGGCAGCACCACGAACGGGGCGTTGCCGCCGAGCTCCATGGAGGTGTTGACCACGCGGTCGGCGGCCTGGCGCAGCAGCACCCGGCCCACGCCGGTCGAGCCGGTGAACGAGATCTTGCGGACCCGCGGGTCCTCCAACCAGGTCGTCACGATCGACGCGGCGTCGAGGCCGTTCACGATGTTGACGACGCCGTCGGGGATGCCGGCCTCGGTGATGAGGCGGCCCACGGCCAGCGCGGTGAGCGGGGTCTCCGCGGCAGGCTTGAGCACGACCGTGCAGCCGGCCGCGAGCGCCGGGGCGATCTTCCGGGTGGCCATGGCGGCCGGGAAGTTCCACGGGGTCACGAGCGCGGCTACACCGACGGGACGGTGCGTCACCATGGTGCGCGTGCCGCCGGCCGGCGAGGAGCCGAAGTCGCCGTGCGGGCGGACCGCCTCCTCGGCGTACCAACGGAAGAACTCGGCCGCGTAGACGACCTCGCCCCGCGCGTCGGTGAGCGACTTGCCGTTCTCGGCGGCGATCAGCTCAGCGAGCTGGTCCGCGTCGCGCAGCATCAGGTCGCGGACCTTGGACAGCAGCTCGCTGCGGGTGCGCGGCGAGGTCGCCGACCAGGCCGCGAGCGCAGCCGAGGCGGCGTCGACGGCCGCGGTCGCGTCGGCGGGGGTGCCGTTGGCGACGTGGTCGATGACCTCGCCGGTGGCGGGGTTCTCGACGGGGAAGGTGGCGATGTCGGTCACGGGTAGAGGCCTCGCAGTTCGTGGGCTTGCTGGACGCGCTCGACAGCCAGGCAGGTGGCCGCGAGTCGGAGGGTGAGCTGGTGGGAGCGGGCGTAGTCGAGGACCTCGTGCCAGGACCGGGTCATCCGGTCGACGAGGCGTTCGTTGACCTCGTCCTCGGACCACCAGTAGGACTGGTTGGCCTGGACCCACTCGAAGTAGGACACGACGACGCCGCCGGCGTTGGCGAGGATGTCGGGTACGACGAGCACGCCGCGTGCTTCGAGGATGCGGTCGGCTTCGGCGGTCAGGGGGCCGTTGGCTCCCTCGACGATGAGCCGGGCCTTCACCTGGTCGGCATTCTGAGCGTGGACCACGCCCTCGATCGCCGCGGGCACGAGGACGTCGACGTCGGCGGTGAGGACCTGGGCGCCGTCGATCGGCTCGGCGCCGGGGAACCCGACGATCGAGCCGGTCTGGTCGACCCAGGCCTCCAGGGCGGCGACGTCGATCCCGTCGGGGTTGTGCAGGGCGCCGTACACGTCGGACACGGCGAGGACCTTGACGCCTTCCTCGGTCAGGATCCTGGCCGCGCCGCGGCCGACCTTGCCGAAGCCCTGCACTGCAGCGGTGGCCCCGGTGGGGTCGATGCCGAGGTGGCGCAGTGCTTCGACGGCGATCGCGACCACGCCGCGGGAGGTGGAGGCGGCGCGGCCGCGGGATCCGCCGACGGCCAGGGGTTTGCCGGTGACCACGCCGAGGACGGTGTGGCCCTTGCCGACGGAGTAGGTGTCCATCATCCAGGCCATGGTCTGCTCGTCGGTGCCGATGTCGGGGGCCGGGATGTCGTGCTCGGGGCCGATCACGGGGGCGATCTCGCTGGTGTAGCGGCGGGTGATGCGTTCGAGCTCGGCACGCGAGTAGCCGCGGGGGTCGACGCGGACTCCGCCCTTGGCGCCGCCGTAGGGGACGTCGAGGAGGGCGCACTTCCAGGTCATCCACATGGCCAGGGCGCGGACCTCGTCGAGGTCGACGCGGGCGTCGAACCGGACTCCGCCCTTGCCGGGGCCGCGGGAGTAGTTGTGC
>DATFHM010000411.1:0-6474 GCA_035248385.1 Nocardioides sp.
GTGGCCGAGCTCGTCGGCGAACTCGCCGAACACCCGGAACACGGCCTCGTGGTCGGTGACGTCGAGCGCGCGCAGCACGATCCGGCGGGCGCCGTGCTCCTGGCGGATCTCGTCCTCGAGCGCCTCGAGCCGGTCGGTACGCCGCGCGCACAGCGCCAGGTCGTAGCCGCGGGCCGCGAACTGGCGGGCCATCTCGGCGCCCAGCCCGCTGGAGGCGCCGCTGATCACGATGGTCTGGGTCATGGCGTCAGTCTGGCGCACCCGCATCGGTCGAGGTGGCGATCGCATCGGCGACCAGGGAGCGCAGCAGGACCCCCACCTGGTCCAGCGGCTCGGTCGAGCGCTGGGCGATCGCCATGGCGGTCGCGCCCTCGGCGCTGCTGAGGATGAGCATCGCCAGGCCGGGGGCGCGCTCGGCGGGCACCCCGGACAGCTCGAGCGCGCCGGCCAGCAGCGTCTGCCACTGGCCGAAGATCCGGCCGGCGGCGTCGCGCGCGAGCGGGACCTCGGTGCCGCCGAGCGCGGCGGCCACGATCGGGCAGCCGGCGGTGTAGTCGCTGGCCACCAGGTCGGCGGCGGTGGCGGCCAGGTAGGCGTCCATGGCGGCGAGGATGTCGCCGGACTCGGTGAAGAGCTGGAGCAGCGCGTCGGTCAGCTCGGCCCCGGACTGCTCCGTGGCCGCGGCGATGACCTCGTCACGCCCGCCCGGGAAGTTCACGTAGAGCGAGCGGCGGGCGACGCCGGCCTCGGCCAGCAGCTCGGCCACCGTCGTACCTCCGACGCCGCGGGAGCGGGTCAGGGTCGCGGCGCCGGCGAGCAGCCTCTCGCGCGCGGTCATCGGCGTACCTCCTCGGAAATGTGACGGCGACCATCTTGCCGGTAGACCAAATAGTCTACTACCGTCTCCGCCATGTCCACCACCACGGTCCTGACGCCCACCGAGCAGCGCGCCATCCTCGCCGAGCCGTTCACCCTGCCCAACGGCTTCGTCATCCCCAACCGGCTCGCCAAGGCGGCGCTCAGCGAGAGCCTCGGCACCCGCGAGTTCGGCCCGGGCGACCGGATCAAGAGCCTCTACCGGCGTTGGTCGACGTCGGGTTCCGGCCTCGTCATCACCGGCAACGTGATGGTCGACCGGCGCGCGATCGGCGAGCCGGGCAACGTGGTCGTCGAGGACGAGAGGCACCTCGCCGACCTCGCCGAGTGGGCCGAGATCATCAAGGCCGGCGGCTCGCGCGCCTGGGTGCAGATCAACCACCCGGGTCGGCAGACCCCGCGCAACCTCACGCCGCACCCGGTGGCGCCGTCGGCGATCGGGCTGCAGGGCGCGGGCGGCATGTTCGCCACCCCGCGTGAGCTCACCGGCGCGGAGATCGAGGACCTCATCCGCCGCTACGCCGAGACCGCGCGCGTCGTCGTCAAGGCCGGCTTCGAGGGCGTCCAGATCCACGGCGCCCACGGCTACCTGGTCTCGCAGTTCCTCTCGCCGCTGGCCAACCGGCGCACCGACGCCTGGGGCGGTACGCCGGAGAAGCGCCGCCGCTTCGTCCTCGAGATCCTGGCCGCGATGCGGGCGGAGGTGGGCGCGTCCGTGCCTGTCGCGATCAAGCTCAACTCCGCCGACTTCCAGCGCGGCGGCTTCGGCGAGGACGAGTCGATCGAGGTCGTGCACGCGCTCGCGGAGGCCGGCATCGACCTGCTCGAGATCTCCGGCGGCACCTACACCTCCGCCGCCATGCTCGGCGTCGACGACAGCCTCAAGGAGAGCACCCGCAGGCGCGAGGCCTACTTCCTGTCCTACGCCGAGCGCGTCCGCTCCGAGCTCCCCGCGCTGCCGCTGATGCTCACCGGCGGCTTCCGGACCCTCGAGGGCATGGCCGAGACCCTGGACAGCGGCGCCATCGACCTGGTCGGCCTCGGCCGGCCGCTCACCGTCGAGCCCTCCGCCCCCGCGGACCTGCTCGGCGGCGTGGTCGACCGCAGCGTCGTGCGGCCGCGCCGCAGCGGCATCAAGCTCATCGACAGCCTCATCGAGCTCACGGCGTACACCGTGCAGATGTGGCGGATGGGCGACGGCAAGGAGCCCGCCCCGAACCGTCACCCCGCGTTCAACGTCGCCACCTACCTGTTCGCCAACGGGCGGGACAGCCTGAAGGGTGTCCGCAGCGCCTCGTAGCAACGGGTGGCTAATTCACGGGTTAACCCGTGAATTAGCCACTCCTGCGGGGAAATTTCCCGGTAGAAGTGGCCATTTCACGGGTTAACCCGTGAATCTTCCACCACCTGATGTCTCATTTACAGACAGGCTTGACTGTTTGTTTGTACGACGGCAGGCTGGTCCCCGTGACCACCACGGCCCGCGTCCCGCAGGAGGAGCGCACCCGCGCCATGCGGGCACGGCTGCTGGAGGCCACCGTCGAGCTGCTCATCGAGAAGGGCTTCGCGGGCACCACCACGACGCTGGTCAGCGAGCGGGCGGGCGTGAGCCGGGGTGCCCAGCTGCACCACTTCCCGACCAAGAACGACCTCGTCGTCGCGGCCGTCGCGCACCTGACCGAGATCCGCGGCTCCGACCTCGAGGCCGCCGCGGCGCGCCTGCCGAAGGGGGCCGCGCGCACGCTCGCCGTGCTCGAGATGCTCGGTGAGCACTTCGCGTCGCCGGTCTTCACCGCCGCGCTCGAGCTCTGGGTCGCGGCCCGCACCGACCCGGTCCTCCACGAGGCCGTCGCACCGCTCGAGCAGCGGGTCGGCCGCGAGACCCACCGGCTCACGGTGGAGCTGCTCGGCGTCGACGAGTCGCTGCCCGGCGTACGCGAGCTCGTGCAGGCGACCCTCGACCTGGTCCGGGGCCTCGGCCTCGCCGACACGCTCGGCGACGACGCCCGTCGTCGCCACCGCATCCTCAAGGAATGGGCGCGCACGTTCGATGCCGCCCTCGCAGCGAAGGAGAAGCCCGAGTGAACGTGCTGGACGAGGTCGCCGCCGACCTCCGGGCCGAGGGCGACGCGCTGCGTGCGGCCGTCGCGCCGCTCGCCGACGAGCAGTGGGCGCTGTTGACCCCCGCCGAGGGTTGGTCGATCGCGACCACGATCGCCCACCTGCTGTGGACCGACGAGGTCGCCGTGCTCGCCGCGCGCGCCGGCACCCCGGAGGGCAAGGAGGCCTGGGACGCCGTCGTGCTCGACGCCATCGCCGACCCCACCGGCTTCGTCGACGCCGAGGCGCTCCGGATAGGCGCGACGCCGCCCGCCGAGCTCCTCGCCCGCTGGGACGCCGCCCGGCCCGCCCTCGTCGAGGCCCTGCGCGAGGTCCCGGACGGGCAGAAGATGCCCTGGTTCGGCCCGCCGATGTCGCCGACCTCGATGGCGACCGCCCGGTTCATGGAGACCTGGGCCCACAGCCTCGACGTGTACGACGCCCTCGGCCTTGCCCCCCAGGTCACCGACCGGATCAGGCACGTCGCCCACATCGGCGTCCGCACCCGCAACTTCTCCTTCGCCAACAACGGCCTGGAGGCCCCGGCCGACGAGTTCCGCGTCGAGCTCACCGCCCCCAGCGGCGAGCAGTGGGCATGGGGCCCCGAAGACGCGAACCAGACGGTCACCGGCAGCGCCTACGACTTCTGCCGCCTCGTCACCCAGCGCCTGCACCGCGACGACACCGACCTGGTCGCCACCGGCGAGGACGCCGAGAAGTGGCTGACCATCGCCCAGGCCTTCGCCGGCCCGGCCGGCGGCGGGAGGGACAAGAAGTGATCAGGATCGCGAACTGCAGCGGCTTCTACGGAGACCGCCTCTCCGCACTGCGCGAGCAGCTCGAGGGCGGCGAGGTCGACGTCATCACCGGCGACTACCTCGCCGAGCTGACCATGCTGATCCTCGGCATGGACACCCTGCGTGACCCGAGCCTGGGCTACGCCCGCACCTTCGTCCGCCAGGTCGAGGAGTCCCTCGGCACCGCGCTCGAGCGCGGCGTGAAGATCGTCAGCAACGCCGGCGGTCTCAACCCCGCCGGCCTCGCCGCGAAGCTCCAGGAGGTCGCCGAGGGTCTTGGTCTCCACCCCAGGATCGCGTACGTCGAGGGCGACGACCTCCGCTCCGCGAACCTCTTCGAGGGCGCCCTCACCGCCAACGCCTACCTGGGCGGCTTCGGCATCGCCTCGGCCCTGCGTAACGGCGCCGACATCGTCGTCACCGGCCGCGTCACCGACGCCAGCGTCGTGGTCGGCCCGGCGATCGCCCACCACGGCTGGACCGAGACCGACCACGACGCCCTCGCCGGTGCGGTCGTCGCCGGTCACGTCATCGAGTGCGGCACCCAGGCGACCGGCGGCAACTTCTCCGGCTTCCGCGACCTGTTCCGCGAGGGCCGTGACATGCGCAGGCTCGGCTTCCCGATCGCCGAGATCGAGGCGGACGGCAGCAGCGTCATCACCAAGCACGCCGGCACCGGCGGCGCGGTCACGGTCGACACCGTCACCGCGCAGCTGCTCTACGAGGTCCAGTCGACGCGCTACCTCAACCCCGACGTCACCGCGCACCTGGACTCGGTCCGGCTGACCCAGGAGGACACCGACCGGGTGCGGATCCACCCCGTCACCGGCTCGGCGCCCCCCGAGGACCTTAAGGTCGCCGTCAACACCCTCGGCGGCTACCGCAACCAGATGGAGCTCGTCCTCACCGGCCTCGACATCGACGAGAAGGCCGCCTGGATCCGCAGCCAGCTCGACGACGCCTTCACCGCCGAGGAGGTCGTCTGGACCCAGACGCCCGCCCGCGGCGGCGACGCGGACACCGAGGAGGGTGCCTCGGTCCTGCTCCGCTGCATCGCCAAGGACCCGAAGCCCGAGCCCCTGGGCAAGCCGTTCACCGGCCCGCTGGTCGAGCTGGCGCTGGCGACGTACCCGGGCTTCACGATGACGACGCCGCCCGGGAAGCCCAGCCCCTACGGCATCTACACACCCGAGTACGTCGCCCGCGACGCCGTTCAGCACACGGTCGTCCACCACGACGGCACCCGCGAGGTCATCGCCGACCCGACCACGTTCGCCGACCCGGCGGAGCTCGACCCGGACCTCGGCAAGCGACCGTCGCCGTACCCCGCGCCCGCCGACACCATCACCCGGCGGATGCCGCTCGGGACCTTCGTCCACGCCCGCTCCGGGGACAAGGGCGGCAACGCCAACGTCGGCCTGTGGGTGAAGAACGACGGCGCGGCCAACCGCGACGAGCGGGTGCAGTGGCTCGCCAAGATCATCAAGGACCGCAAGGTCCGCGAGCTGATCCCCGAGGCCGCCGACCTCCCCGTCGACGTCTACCCGCTGCCCAACCTGGGCGCGGTCAACATCGTGATCCACGGGCTGCTCGGCGATGGCGTCGCCGCCTCCACCCGCTTCGACCCGCAGGCCAAGGGCCTCGGCGAGTGGGTCCGCAGCCGCATCGTCCACATCCAGGAGGACCTCGTATGAACCACCCCCCGAACTTCTTCTCCCCCGCTTCGCTCCTCCGAACAAGTTCGCGGGGACCCCGGTGGTGACCGTCAGCTTCGACCACGGCTGGACGCCGGAGCAGCTCGCGCTCAAGCAGTCCGCCCGCGCGTTCGCCGAGCGCGAGCTGATGCCACACATGGACGAGTGGGAGCGCGCCGGCGAGATCCCCCGCGACGTGCAGAAGAAGCTGGCGCACGCCGGGCTGCTCGCCGTCGGCGTCAGCGAGGAGGTCGGCGGCGACGGCGGCGACCTCCTCGACGCGACCGCGATGCAGGAGGGCCTGATGGCGGCCGGCGTGTCCGGCGGCTTCATGGCCAGCGCGTTCACGCACGGCATCTCCATCCCGCACATCGTCAACGCGGGCTCGAAGGAGCTGATCGACACCTACGTCCGGCCCACCCTGGCCGGCGACATGATCGGCAGCCTCGGCATCACCGAGCCCGGCACCGGCTCCGACGTCGCCGGCATCACCACCCGCGCGGTCCGCGACGGCGACCAGTGGGTCATCAACGGCGCGAAGATGTTCATCACCTCCAGCGTCCGCGGCGACTTCGTGACGACGGCCTGCCGCACCGGCGAGCCGGGTGCCCACGGCATCTCGCTGATCGTCGTACCGAAGGGGACGCCGGGCTTCACCGTCTCCCGCAAGCTCGACAAGATGGGCTGGCTCGCGTCGGACACCGGCGAGCTGTCGTACGATGACGTCCGCGTCCCCGTCACCAACCTGGTGGGCGAGGAGAACCACGGCTTCTACTACATCGCCGACCAGTTCGTGACCGAGCGGATCTGGCTTGCGCTGATGGGCTACGGCCACGCAATGCGCTGCCTGCAGCTCACGGTCGACTACTGCCAGGCCCGCGACACCTTCGGCAAGCCGCTGGTCAAGAACCAGGTGGTGCGCGCCAAGCTGACCGAGATGCACCGCCAGGTCGCGGTCGCCCGGTCCTACACCCTCGAGGTCGCGCGCCGGTACGTCGCCGGCGAGA
>DATFHM010000412.1:0-10870 GCA_035248385.1 Nocardioides sp.
GGCGAAGCCCGTGCCGACTCCGCGCCGACCAGCCGACCGGTAAGGACCCGCGGTCAAGGCCGGCCGAAGGCCGCCGCGCAGCGGTGCGAGCGCAGCGAGCAGCCTTGACGGCGGGGACCGGTCGGCTACGGTGCGGCCGCCACCGAGCAACCCCGAGGACCCCGAACTACTCCGACTCGTTCCCCAGGTCCCCGCGGAACCACGACGCCGCGTGCCGCGCCCGCTCGAGGACCTCGTCGAGGTCGTCGCCGTAGGCGTTGACGTGGCCGACCTTGCGGCCCGGCCGCAGCTCCTTGCCGTACAGGTGCACCCGCAGCCGCGGGTCGCGCGCGAAGGCGTGCGGGTAGCCGTCGTACAGGTGGCCCACGTCGGGGTCGGAGGACCCGAGGATGTTGACCATCACCGTCCACGGCGCGCGCGGCTCGGGCGAGCCGAGCGGCAGGTCCAGGACGGCCCGCAGGTGGTTCTCGAACTGGGAGGTCACGGCGCCGTCCTGGCTCCAGTGCCCGGTGTTGTGCGGGCGCATCGCGAGCTCGTTGACCAGCAGCCGGCCGTCGACGGTCTCGAACAGCTCGACCGCCATCACCCCGGTCACGCCCAGCTCGCCGGCGATCCGCAGCGCGAGCGCCTGTGCCTGCCCGGCCAGGTCCGCGGACAGCGACGGCGCGGGCGCGATCACCTCGTGGCAGATGCCGTCGAGCTGCGTGGTCTGCACGACGGGGTACGCCGCCGCCTGGCCGCTCGGCGAGCGCGCCACGATCGCGGACAGCTCGCGGCGGAAGTCGACCAGCTCCTCGGCGAGGATCTGCACGCCTGCAGAGGCTGCGACGGAGAAGGCCTCCTCCGCGTCGGCGGCCGAGCGGACGACCCAGACCCCCTTGCCGTCGTACCCACCGCGGGTGGTCTTGAGGACGCACGGCAGGCCGAAGGCCTCGACGTCCGCCACCGACGACACCAGCGCGTTGCGCGGGCAGGGCGCACCCAGCTCGCCGAGCCGTGCGCGCATCAGGCCCTTGTCCTGGGCGTAGACCAGCGCGTCCGGGCCGGGCCGGCAGGCGACCCCGGCGGCGTCGAGCGCCCGCAGGTGCTCGGTGGGGACGTGCTCGTGGTCGAAGGTGACGACCGCGCAGCCGTCGGTCACGGCCTGCAGCGTGGCCAGGTCGCGGTAGTCACCGACCACCTGGTCGGGGATGACCTGGGCGGCCGAGACGCCCTCGGCCTCCGCGAGCAGCCGCAGCGGTACGCCGAGCGCCACCGCCGGCTGGGCCATCATCCGGGCGAGCTGACCGCCGCCGATCACGGCGATCCGAGGAGCGAAGGACACCCCCGCACCCTAGAGCCAGAAGGCTCAGGCCACCGACTCCTGGTTGCCGATCTCGAACCGCAGGCCCTGCCCGCGGATGGTCGTGATCAGCCGGTAGGGATGGCGATCGTCGCCGAGCTTGCGGCGCACCCATCCGACGTGGACGTCGATCGTCTTCGACGACGTCCAGAAGGTCGCCTGCCACACCTCGCGCATCAGCTCGTCACGCGACACGATCTCCCCGGCGCGCGACATCAGCGCGTTGAGCAGCTCGAATTCCTTGCGTGTGAGCCGGATCTCCCGATCCCCCCGCCAGGCACGACGAGCGGCCGGGTCCAGCCGCACATCCTGTACCTCGATCACACGGATCAAGGTAGGGACAGGAAGCCTCGCGTGCGCCCTGTTTGGAAAAGTTTTGTCCGAGAAAGTGCCCTGTGACCTGCAGGAACGTGCAACGCGTCCACGAAATAGTGGGTCCGGAAAGCCTGCGAAGATCCTACGGTCGTCGTACGGCGACCGGCTCGACCACGCCGAACCCGCGGACCGGTCGCGCGGGCAGCCGGCGGGACTCGATCTGCTCCTCGGGGAGCAGGTCGGCGGTCTCCTGGTCGACGATGATCCGGTTGCGCCGGGCGACCTGGGTGAGCCTGCTCGCGAGGTTGACCGGCGGGCCGAAGACGTCGCCGAGCCGGAGCACCACCGAGCCCGTGGCCAGGCCGACGCGCACGTCCGGCATCCGCTGGTCGCGGCCGATCACGTTGATGATCCCCTCTGCGGTCTCGAAGGCGTGCAGCGGATCGTCGTTGACGAAGAGCACCGCGTCACCGATCGCCTTGATCAGCCGGCCGTGCCGGCTGGCGATCACCTCGCCGCAGCGCGACTCGAAGATCTCGACGAGGTCGCCGATCTTCTCGCGGCTGACCTCGTTCGACAGCGCCGTGAAGCCGACGATGTCGGCGAACCCGACGGTCAGGTGCGTGGTGCCGGGGGCCTCCTCGATCGCGCGGGCCGACTCCATCCGGCCGGTGGCCGCCACCAGGTGGCGGCGCCAGGTGTAGATGAGCAGCTCCTCGAAGCGGTCGCCGTACTCCTGGGTGAGGCGGACCGCCGGCGGCACCGCGCTCGACGGGCTCTCGCCGGCGGCGTCGCGGGCAGCGTACATCTCCTCGGCGCGCTGGATCAGCGCGCCGACCTCCCAGTCGGCCAGCCGGGACATGGTCAGCCCGATCCCGCGGGCGACGTTGAGCGCGCTGTCGAAGTCGATCAGGCCGTCCTCGAAGAACGAGACGAACAGCTCCAGCGCGGTGACGTCGGCCTCGGTGTACGCCGCCTCGTCGCCCCGGTCGGGGAAGCCGAGCGTGCGCCACAGCCGCCGCGCGCGCCCCACGGGTACGCCGGCCGCGGCGGCGGCCTCCTCGGCCGTCAGCCGGGGCCCGTCGCCGAGGACCTCCTGCTCGAAGCCTGACTCGCTCACGCGCTGGCTCACGCGTCGGGTTCGGCGGGCTGGCCCGTGCCGCCCTGGTGCAGCTGGAACAGCAGCTCGTTGAGCCGGCGCTGCACGGACTCCACCTGCGGGATGTCGTTGAGCCGCGTGGTGCCGTTCGTCGACGCGTCCGAGACGAGCAGGCTGCCGCACCCGAACGGCCGGTCCATCAGGTTGATCTCGATCTCGATGTCGCTGACCCGCGACAGCGGGATGTCGTGGCCGCGGCGGGTGAGGATGCCGTGCCGGGTGATGATCCGCCGGTCGGTGAACCCGTAGACGGTCGCGAACCAGTCCAGGAACGGGCGGAGGAAGAACCAGACCGCCCCGGCCAGGACGAGGATCCACACCGTCCAGCGGATCCAGGCGTGGTGGTCGGCGGCCACCTGCACCACGATGCCCAGCACCAGCAGGACGATCAGCGCGAGGATCGGGCCGATCAGCCTCTTGACGTGCTGACGGCAGCTGAGCACGAGGTGCTCGCCCGGGTTGAGCAGCTTGCTGGAGATGGCCACCTCGGCATCATCCCATCAAGCCCATCAGGCGGGGCGGACGTGGACCACGTCGCCGGCACCCACCGGGCTCGGCCCGCCGACGGTGTCCACCACGAGCCGTCCGTGCTGGTCGATGTCGCTCGCCGGGCCCTCGAGGCTGCCGCCGCCGGGCAGCTCGGCGCGCACCTCCTGGCCGACCGTCACGCAGTTGGCCAGGTACGACGCCCGCAGCCGCTCGTGCGCGGGGTCACCCCCGGCCTGCCACACGTCGAAGCCCTCGCGGATCGCGGTGACGGCGCCGAGCAGCACGTCCGCGCGCGACGGCGTGGGTACGCCGTCGACCAGCGCCAGGCTGGTCGCGGTCGGGACGGGCAGCTCCTCGGCGGTCGTCGAGACGTTGATGCCGACGCCGATGACGGCGGCCGGCCCCTGCGGGGTGTCGACCCGCTCGACCAGGATCCCGGCGACCTTCTTGGGCTCCTCCTCAGCGTCGGGCGAGGCGATCAGGATGTCGTTGGGCCATTTCACCGCCGCGTCGTACCCCAGCGCGACGAGGGACTTGGCCACGGTGTGACCGACCAGCAGCGGGATCCACGGCCAGCGCGCGTCGGGGACCGTCGGGCGCACCAGCAGCGAGAAGGTCACACCGGCGCCGGCCGGCGTCTCCCAGCTGCGGTCGAGCCGGCCACGCCCGGCGACCTGGTGGTCGACGACCACGACGAGACCGTCGGGCGCGCCCGCCTTCGCGCGGGCGGTGGCGACCTGGTTGCTGGAGTCCGACTCGGCGAGCAGCTCGAGGCTCAGGTCGGGGTGGGTCGCGACCGCCTCACCGAGGGCGGCTGCGTCGAAGGGTGGGCGCGGAGTCGAACCGAGAGTCACGGGCACTAATCTTCCCTACGGAACCAAGGAGGCCAAGTGACCGCCCAGCCCGAGATTCAGCCCGAGATCGACCTTCACACCACCGCCGGCAAGCTGGCGGACCTGGAGCGTCGTGAGAACGAGGCCGTGCACGCTCCCGCCGCCAAGGCGCAGGAGAAGCAGCACGCCAAGGGACGCAAGACCGCCCGTGAGCGCATCGAGATGCTCTTCGACGAGGGCTCCTTCGTCGAGCTCGACGAGTACGCCCGCCACCGCTCGACCGCCTTCGGCCTGGAGAAGACCCGCCCCTACGGCGACGGCGTCATCACCGGCTACGGCACGGTCGACGGCCGCCAGGTGTGCGTGTTCTCCCAGGACTTCACCGTCTTCGGTGGCTCCCTGGGCGAGGTGTACGGCGAGAAGATCGTGAAGGTCATGGACCTCGCGATGAAGACCGGCTCCCCGATCGTCGGCATCAACGAGGGTGCCGGCGCCCGGATCCAGGAGGGCGTCGTCTCCCTGGGCCTGTACGGCGAGATCTTCCGCCGCAACGTCCGCGCCTCGGGCGTGATCCCGCAGATCAGCCTTATCATGGGCAACTGCGCCGGTGGTCACGTCTACTCCCCCGCGGTCACCGACTTCACCGTGATGGTCGACGGCACCTCGGGCATGTTCATCACCGGCCCCGACGTCATCAAGACCGTCACCGGTGAGGACGTCACGATGGAAGAGCTCGGCGGCGCCCGGGCCCACAACACCAAGTCCGGCTGCTCGCACTACATGGCCTCCGACGAGGAGGACGCCATCGAGTACACCAAGGCGCTGCTGAGCTACCTGCCGAGCAACAACCTCGACGAGGCCCCGGTCTACGACGAGGTCGCTGACCTGGAGCCGAGCGACGGCGACCTGGCGCTCGACGCGATCATCCCGGACTCCCCGAACCAGCCCTACGACATGCACGACGTGTTCACCACCGTGCTCGACGACGGCGAGTTCACCGAGGTCCACCCGCTGTTCGCGCCCAACATCATCGTCGGCTTCGGCCGGGTCGAGGGCCGCAGCGTCGGCATCGTGGCCAACCAGCCGATGCAGTTCGCCGGCTGCCTGGACATCGACGCCTCCGAGAAGGCCGCCCGCTTCGTGCGGACCTGCGACGCGTTCAACATCCCGGTGCTGACCTTCGTCGACGTGCCCGGCTTCCTGCCCGGCACCGACCAGGAGTGGGACGGCATCATTCGCCGCGGCGCCAAGCCGATCTACGCCTACGCCGAGGCCACCGTGCCGATGGTCACCGTCATCACCCGCAAGGCCTACGGCGGCGCGTACGACGTCATGGGCTCCAAGCACCTCGGCGCCGACATCAACCTGTCCTGGCCGACCGGTCAGATCGCCGTCATGGGGTCGCAGGGCGCGGCGAACATCATCCACCGGCGTACCCTCGCGGCCGTCGAGGCCGAGGGCGGCGACGTCGAGGCCCGCCGTGCCGAGCTGATCGACGAGTACGAGACCACGCTCGCGAACCCGTTCATCGCGGCCGAGCGCGGCTACATCGACGCCGTCATCCGCCCGCACGAGACCCGCGCCGAGGTCGTCAAGGCACTGCGCCTGCTCAAGACCAAGCGCGACACCCTCCCGCCCAAGAAGCACGGGAACATCCCGCTCTGATGGGCGCCGAGGAGAACGTCGAGGCGCCGGAGCCGCAGGCTCCGGCGCTCCGGATCATCACGCCCGACACCACGCCGGAGGAGGTCGCCGCGATCGTGGCGGTCTTCTCCGCGCTGGGTGGCGGCGAGCCGGCGCCCGAGCCGGCGCGCTCGCTGTGGGCCTCGCCGGACCGCAACATGCGCACGGCTCCCGGTCGTTCCCTCGCGGCGGGCCGGGGCGCCTGGCGCGCGAGCGGCCTCCCCCGCTGACACCGCTCCCCCGATGACCAGCACGGCCGTCGAGACCCCGCGGCCGCGCCGGATCCCGGCCGGCTCGCGGGTCTCGCGCCGTACCCTCGCGACGATGGCCCTGTGCTTCGTCGTCTGTGCAGGGCGCAGCCTGCAGGTCTGGTCGCAGCTGCACCTGGGCGGCTTCGACGTGGGCATCTTCGACCAGGGCATCCGGGCGTACGCACACCTGCACCTCCCGGTGTCGGAGATGAAGAACGTCCACCACAACTTCCCGCCCGACTACTCCCTGCTCGGCGACCACTTCTCCCCGATCCTGGCGCTGCTCGCGCCGCTGTACTGGATCTGGGACGACCCGCGGGTGCTGCTGCTCGCCCAGGCGGCGCTGTTCGCCGTCGGGGTTCCGCTGATCCGGCGGATCGCGCGTCGGTCCTTCGCCGACCTCGCGCTCCCGATCCCGCCCGAGCGCCTCGTCGACGTCGTCGGCCTCGTCTACGCGACGGGCTGGCCTCTGATGTCGGCCGCGGGCGCGGGCTTCCACGAGGTCGCCTTCGCCGTACCGTTCACGCTGCTGCTGCTCGACGCCTCGGCGACCCGTCGCTACCGGCTCGCCGGCCTGGCGGCCGTGCTGCTGTGCCTGTGCAAGGAGGACCTCGGCCTCATCGTCGGCGTGTTCGGGCTGGTGCTGCTGCTCCGGTCCCTGCGCGGCGGCGACCGGGCCGGCCGGGTCACCGGCGCGGCGATGCTGGTGCTGGGCCCGGTGGTCTCGGCGATCCAGATCGAGGTGCTGCTGCCGGCGATGGGCGGCGTGCGCGGCTACTACTGGGACTACGACCGGCTCGGCGCCGACCCCGTCGGTGTGCTGACGAACGTCCTCGGCCACCCGTGGCTGCTGGTCACGGCGGCGACCGACCAGGGCGTGAAGCTCCAGCTGATCGGATGGATCGTCGGCTCCCTCGCCCTGCTGCCGCTCGGCTCGTTGACCTCGCTGTGCTGGCTCCCGCTGCTGGCCGAGCGGCTGTACTCGACCAACCCGAACCACTGGACCGTCACCAACCAGTACGACGCCTTCCTCTGGCCGTTCCTGCTCGTGGCGGCCGTCGAGACGTTCGCCCGGATCGCGCCGCGGTTGTCGTGGGCGCGGCTGCGCGCCCTCGGCGGGCTGACCCTCGTCACCGCACTCCTCACGTCGTTGGCACTCGGGCTCGTCGGCTGGATGTGGCCGCCGGACCTGAAGGCCTCGCCCACGGCGCAGGCACTCATCGACGCCGCGAACCGGATCCCGGCCGGTGCCAGCGTGGAGGCCACCAACAACGTCGCGCCGCGGCTGCTGAGCGGCCACTACGTCGTCATCGCCGACGAGATCCCGCGCTGCATGGACTACGTCCTGCTGCCGTCGAAGCCGATCCTGACCTTCGGCTTCCTCACCCCCGACGGCCCCGTGCAGCGCGCCCGGATGCTCGAGCGGCACGGGTACGCCGTGGTCAGCGACGAGGGCGGAGCGATCCTGCTCCGGAAGACGCCGGGCGCCGACGTACCGGGATGCCACCTGCCGGGCCCGAACAGCGTCCCTGTCCGCGAGGAGGTCCCGCCGGGCCAGAAGCTGCCGCTGTTCTCCGGCGGCTTCCACGGCTGAGCGGGTCCCACCCGAGACCTTGGTCCCGACCCGCGCAGACGGCCTCAGCCGGGACCCGGAGGAGCCGATCGGCACGGCATGAGTCGCCGTGTCGCGGCCGCGGTCGTGGCCGTCGCCGCCCTGCTGGGCGGTCCTGCCGTGCCCGCAGGCTCGGCCGCACGGCCCTTCACCGAGCTCGATCCGGCGCCCGACGTACCGGCGCCGGTGAGCCTGGCCGAGCCGGTGGCGACCACCGCGGCCGACACCTTCGCGCTGCACAGCGACCCCGGCGCGGCGTACACGATCTACCTCGACTTCGTCGGGTTCAAGATGTCCGGGACGTTGTGGAACACGGTGACCAGCATCCTGATGCCGACCGTGACGGTGCCGGCGTGGGACCCCGACAAGAACGGGGCGACGTTCGCCGGCGACGAGCTGTCGCGGATCCGCGAGATCTGGGCGCGGATCGCCGCCGACTACGCGCCGTTCGACGTCGACGTCACCACCCAGGACCCCGGTTCGGCGGCGCTGGTGAAGACCAGCAGCACCGACCAGCAGTACGGCGTCCGCGCGCTCTTCCTCGGCACCGACCCCGCCAGCGACACCGTCTACGCCGACGTCTGCAACAGCGGCTGCGGCGGCATCGCCTTCCAGCCCAGCTTCGGACGGACCGACCTGACACCGGCCCTCATCTTCACCGCCGCGCTCGGGCCGAACGACCCGAAGTTCGTCGCCGACGCGGCCAGCCACGAGATCGGCCACACCCTCGGGCTGAGCCACGACGGCCTCTACCCGTCGGGCACGAGCTCGCACCAGGAGTACTACCCGGGACGCGCCGGCTGGGGCCCGATCATGGGCGACCCCTACTCGATGCCGATGAGCCAGTGGTCCAACGGCACCTACGCCAACGCCTCGAACACCGAGGACGACGTGGCGATCATCCGGAGCACGCTCGGGCCGCGGCCCGACGAGTCGGGCGACGGGCCGGGCGCCGCAGCGGCGCTGCGTGGCGGCGCTGGCTTCATCACCGGACGCAACGACATCGACACCTACGCGCTCGGCCAGTGCTCCGGGGCGCTGCAGGTCGCTGCCGCACCCACCGCGGTCGGCACCGACCTCGACATCGACCTGCAGCTGCTCGACGCGTCCGGCGACGTGGTCGCCGAGAACGACCCCGGGCTGCAGGTGCAGTCCTACGACACCGCCGGCGGTCTGGGCGCCACCATCAACGCCACCGTGCCGGCGGGCGCCTACTACGTCCGCGTCGACGGCGGTGGCGCCACCGGGAACAACCCGTACGACGACTACGGCAGCCTGGGCGCCTACCAGGTGTCGCTCGCCGGCGGCTGCGCGCCGAGCGTCAGCGCCGGCACGCCCGGCGCACCGCGATCGGTCGTGGCCACGGCGGCGACCGACCGGGCCGCCGTCACGGTGACCTGGCAGCCCCCGGCCGACGCCACCGGCGTGACGGGCTACCGCGTCCAGCTCGCCGGGTCCACCGTGACCGTCGGCGCCACCACGCGGTCGCACACCTTCACCGGGCTGGCCGTGGGCACCGACTACGTGGCGACGGTCGCGGCGGTCAACGGGGTCGGGGTCGGCGTACCGTCCGGCGCGAGCGCGCGCACCTCGTCCTCGTTCGCCACGGTGCCCGGCCACGTCCGCGACCTGGTCACGCACTGGCACCCGGGAGGCCGCTACCTGCGGGTGGCCTGGCGCGCTCCGGCGTACGACGGCGGCACGGTCGTCACCCGCTACCGGGTCTCCGCCGACGGCCGGGTGATCGGCACCGTCGGCGCGGGCCGGCACGCGGTGACGGTGCGGAACCTGCCGCGCGGGCGGCACGTGGTCACCGTCCGGGCGATCAACGCGATCGGCACCTCGGCCGCTGTCCGGAAGGCTGTCCGAGTACGCGGCTAGTCTCGGGCCCATGACGCGCCCCGTGGACTCCCGGACCGACCGCTTCGTCGAGGAGTACGCCGCCCACGACCCGATCACCGCCACCTTCGCGGGCATCGCGGGTCACGAGGGCGAGCTCCCGGACCTCTCCCCGGACGGCTTCGACGCCGGCGACGAGCTGCAGCGCCGGGCGCTCGCCGACGTCGCCGCGCTGACGCCCGTCGACGAGCGGGAGCAGGTCGCGAAGGACGCCTTCATGGAGCGGGTCGGGCTCGCGGTCGCGCGCGCCGACGCCGGGGTCGAGCGCAGCGAGGTGTCGGTCATCAGCAGCGCGGCCCACGCGATCCGCGAGGTGTTCGACGTGATGGCGACGGACACCGACGACGACTGGCACGCGATCGGCGACCGGCTCGCCGCCGTACCGGCCGCGCTCGAGGGGTACCGCACGACCCTCGCCCGCGAGGCGGACGCGGGCCGCGTGTCCGCACGACGGCAGTACGTCGAAGTGGCCGCCCAGGTGAAGGGCTGGACCGGGCAGACCGGCAAGGCCGGCGACTACTTCGCGAAGGTCGTGGCCGCGGCGCCCGACGCGCTGCGCCCGTCGCTGGAGAAGGCGGCGGCATCCGCGTCGGCGGCGTACGCCGAGCTCGGACGGTTCATCGAGACCGACCTGGTGCCGCGCGGCCGGGAGCACGACGGCGTCGGCCGCGAGCACTACGCGCTCGCCTCCCGCTACTTCCTCGGCGCCGAGGTCGACCTGGAGGAGACCTACGCGTGGGGCTGGCAGGAGCTCAAGCGCATCGAGGACGACATGGCCGCGACGGCGCAGCGGATCGTGCCCGGCGGGTCAGTGGACGACGCGGTCGCCGCGCTCGACGCCGACCCCGCCCGCGACCTCGGCAGCCGCGAGGCGTTCCAGGCCTGGATGCAGGGCCGTGCCGACGAGATCATCGCCAGCTTCGACGGCGTGCACTTCGACATCGCCGACCCGATCAAGCGGATCGAGTGCCGGGTGGCGCCGGTCAACGACGGCGGCGCCTGGTACACACCGCCCACCGAGGACTTCTCGCGGCCCGGCACCATGTGGTTCTCCTTCACCGACGACCACAAGATCTACTCGACCTGGCGCGAGACGACGACCGTCTTCCACGAGGGCGTCCCCGGCCACCACCTGCAGTGCGCGCAGGCCGTGCACCGGGCCGACCTGCTCAACCGCTGGCAGCGGCTGATGTGCTGGGTCAGCGGTCACGGCGAGGGCTGGGCGCTCTACTCCGAGCGGCTGATGGACGAGCTCGGCTACTTCGCCGACCCGGGCGACCGGCTCGG
>DATFHM010000413.1:0-19875 GCA_035248385.1 Nocardioides sp.
GACGGTGTGGTTCAGCCTCGCCGGCCTGGTCGGCCGGCTCCCCATCTCGATGATCGGCCTCGGCATCGTCCTGCTCGCCGAGCACACGACCGGCTCCTACGCCGTCGCCGGCTCGCTCTCGGCCACGGCGATGATCGCGAATGCCGTCCTCGCCATCCCCCAGGGGCGGTTGATGGACCGGCTCGGCCAGGGCGTGGTGCTGCGCGTGGTGATCACCGTGTGGGGCGCGGGCCTGGCCGGCGCGATGGTGAGCCTCGAGGCCGACTGGCCGCGCTGGACGGCGTACGTGCTGGCGGCGGTGTCGGGCGCGGCGCTGCCGTCGGTGGGCACCTGCGCACGCGCCCGGTGGGCGCACGCGCTCGTCGGTGACGAGTCGGCGCTGCACACCGCGTTCTCCTTCGAGGCCGCCGTCGACGAGATGGTCTTCATCATCGGCCCGGTCGCGGTCACGCTGCTCGCGACCGGCGTCGACCCGATCGCCGGGCTGGTGACGGCGCTCGTCACCGGGCTGGGCGGCACCTACGTCTTCGCCGGGCTGCGCTCGAGCGAGCCGCCCGCGCACCCGCGGACCGCCGCGACCGAGACACGGGCCCCGATCCCGTGGGGGGCGATCGGCGTGCTCTCGGTGCACACGTGCGCGCTCGGCGTGCTGTTCGGTGCGGCCGAGGTCGTCACGGTCGCGTTCGCCCAGGAGCACGGGCACGAGTCGGTGGCCGGGCTGCTGCTGGCCTGCTGGTCGTTCGGCAGCCTGGTGGCGGGCCTGCTCTCCGGTGTGTACGCCGGACGCGTCGACCAGCGCACCATGCTCTGGATCGGGGCGCTGGGGATGTCCGTGTCGTCGGTGCCGCTGCTGTGGATCCCGTCGATCCCCTGGATGGCCGTGGCGCTGCTCATCGGCGGGCTCACCATCTCCCCCACGCTCATCGCGGCGATGTCGCTGGCGAAGCAGGCGCTGCCGGCGAGCCGGATGACCGAGGGCATGGCCTTCCTCAACACCGGCCTGGCGCTCGGCGTCGCCCCCGGCGCCGCCCTCGCGGGAGTCGTCATCGACGCGCACGGGGCGTCGACGGCGTACCTCGTCAGCCTGGGAGGAAGCGTCGTCGCCCTCCTGGCCGCGCTGGCGGTCCGGATGCCGACTAACGTCTCCGACCATGAACGCGTCGCAGAGCTGGCGTAGCTGGTCGGGGCTCGAGCAGGCGTCCGGGCTGCGGGCCGTGACCCCGGGTTCGGCCGAGGACGTCGTCGCGGAGGTGGTCCGCGCGCGGGACGCCGGCGAGACGGTCAAGATGCCCGGAACCGGGCACAGCTTCACCGGCATCGCGCGACCCGAGCACACCCTGCTGCGGCCCACCGGGCTGACCGGGATCGTGGCGATCGACAGGGACGCGATGACGGTGACCGCGCTCGCGGGCACGCAGCTCAAGGTCTTCAACGCCGCGTTGGAAGGGCTCGGGCTCAGCCTGCACAACATGGGCGACATCGCCGAGCAGACGCTGGCGGGCGCCATCTCGACCGGCACGCACGGGACCGGCGGCCGGGCCTCGGGGCTGGCCGCGCAGGTCGTCGGCCTGGAGATCGTGACCGGCACCGGCGAGCTGCTGCGGGCCACGGCCACCGAGAACCCCGACGTCCTCGATCTCGCACGCGTCGGGCTGGGCGCGCTGGGCGTCATCACGACGATCACCTTCGCCGTGGAGCCGCTGTTCCTGCTCCGGGCCGAGGAGCGCCCGATGTCATGGGCCGACGCGATGGCCTCGTTCGACGACATGGTCGCCGGCGCGGACCACGTCGACATGTACTGGTTCCCGCACTCGGACCGCATGCTCACCAAGCGCAACACCCGGCTCGGCACCGATCTCTCGCTCGCCGAACCCCTGCCCCGCTGGCGCGCATGGCTCGACGACGACTTCCTCTCCAACACCGTCTTCGGCCTGCAGACCGCCGGGCTCAACCGGGTGCCGTCCGCGATCCCGGCGGCCAACCGGTTCGCCGCACGACTGTTGGGACCCCGCACGTACACCGACGTCGCCCACCGCGTCTTCACCACCGAGCGCCGCGTCGTCTTCCGGGAGATGGAGTACGCCGTCCCGCGGGCCGCGGGCCTGGCCGTCCTGGCCGAGTGCCGCCGGGTCTTCGATAAGTCCGGTCTGAAGGTGTCCTTCCCCGTGGAGATCCGGGTCGCTCCCGCCGACGAGGTACCGCTGTCGACGGCCTACCGGCGCGACTCCTTCTACCTCGCCTTCCACACCCACCACGCAGCCGACCACACGGCGTACTTCTCCGTGATCGAGGAGGTCCTCACCGCGCACGAGGGCCGCCCGCACTGGGGCAAGCTGCACACCCTCGGCGCCTCCGACTTCGCCCAGTTGTACCCGAGGTTCGGGGACTTCCTCGATCTCCGCGACCGGCTGGATCCCGATCGGGTCTTCAGCAACACGTACCTCCGGCGGGTCTTGGGCTGACCCCAGTCGCCGTCACGACATCCCGGTGTCCTGCGGGGTCGGTGAAGGCGTACGGGGTTGGTGATCGGGGTGGGGGTGTCACCGGACGCTCCCGAGGCTCTACCTGCCGGGGCGAGAGTGGGGTCCCCGCCCGGCAAGGCAATTCGCATGAGTCGCTGACTCCTGCACGTTTGCCGGGCACCCCAATCGCCCCGGCAGGCAGACCTCGTCCGCGCCCGGCGCCACCCCCACCCCGCTCGGGTCGGTGAACAGGCTGGCCGCGCAGCAACACCCACCCGCGCCCGGGGTGCGGCGGACACCTGCGGTGGACGAGGTCTGCCGTCGGGGCGATTGGGGTGCCCGGCAAACGCAGCGCAGTCGAGAACAGACGGCAACTGCTTTGCCGGGCGGGGACCCCACTCTCGCCCCGACGGTAGAGCCTCGGGAGCCGCAGGTGGCCGCCGCAGCCCGGACCAACCACCCCGCCACGCCTTCACCGACCCCGCAGCCAAAGCCGGGTCTCGCGGCGGTTGCCCGCAACCCCCAGCCCCTCGAAGGCCCACCCGGCCTTAGAGCGTTACCCGCTCCGGATGGCTGTAGAGATTCATCGAGCCGTCCCGGACGAAGCCCGCCAACGTCAGGCCGCTGTCGACGGCGAGGTCGACGGCCAGGGAGGACGGGGCCGAGACCGCCGCAAGGACGGGGATGCCCGCCAGCACGGCCTTCTGGACCAGCTCGAACGAGGCACGGCCCGACACCATCAGGATGACCGATGAGAGCGGGAGGCGACCCTCGCGCAGGGCCCAGCCGATCGCCTTGTCGACGGCGTTGTGACGGCCCACGTCCTCGCGCAGGACCAGCAGCTCGCCGGTTGCGGTGAACAGGCCGGCCGCGTGCAGGCCGCCGGTGCGGTCGAAGACCCGCTGCTCGGCCCGGAGCCGGTCGGGGAGGGACGAGATCGTGGCGGCGTCCACCATCGGCTCGACGGGCGGCAGCGACCAGCGGGCCTTCTGCTCCACGTCGGCGATCGACTCCTTGCCGCAGACCCCGCAGGCACTGGTGATCGGCAGGTTGCGTCGCTCGACCGGCCGGACCATGCCGGCACGCAGCGTGACCTCGAGGACGTTGAGGTCGCTGTCGGTGCAGTGCTTGGCGAGCACGACGTCCTCCGGGCCGGAGATGACGCCCTCGGCGGACAGGAACCCGTGGGCCAGGTCCACGTCGGCGCCGGGGGTCCGCATCGTGATGGAGTACGCCGATCCGTCGACCCTGATCTCGAGCGGCTCCTCGACGGCGAGGGAGTCGGGGCGGCGTACCTGGCCGTTCGGGGTGATCCGGACGACCGGCCGACGGGCCGTGACCCTGCCCATCAGCCGAGGACGGCGCGCTCGGCGCCGATCGTGGTGTCGGCGCCGTGGCCGGTGTGGACCACGGTGTCGTCGGGCAGCGCCAACAGCCGCGCGCGGATCGACTCCTCCAGCACCGGCCGCGAGCTGAACGAGCGCCCGGTCGCGCCCGGGCCGCCCTGGAACAGGGTGTCGCCGGTGAAGACGCAGCCGAGGTCGGCGGCGTACAAGCAGACCGCGCCGGGCGCGTGCCCGGGCGTGTGCAGCACCTCGAGGGCGGTGCCGCCGACGGTGAGGACCTGGCCGTCGGTCAGGTCGACGTCCCAGAGGTGGTCGGTGTGGGTGAGGTCCCACAGCGGCTTGTCGTCGGGGTGCAGCAGGATCGGAGCGACCACCGCCTCGCGCAGCGCCGGTGCGACCCGGACGTGGTCGTCATGGGCGTGGGTGCAGACGATCGCGCGCACCTTCCGCTCCCCCACGACCGCGAGGATGTCCGCGACGGAGTGCGGGGCGTCGATGACGATGCACTCGGCGTCGTCCCCGACCACCCACACGTTGTTGTCCACCTCGAACGTCTCCCCGTCGAGGCTGAAGGTCCCCGACGTGACGGCATGGTCGACCCGCGCACTCACAGGACGACCACCGACCGCAGCACGTCGCCGTGGTGCATCCGCTCGAACGCCGCCTCGATGTCGCCGATCCCGATCTCCTCGGTCACGAACGCGTCGAGGTCGAGCCGGCCCTGGCGGTAGAGGTCGACCAGCATCGGGAAGTCACGGCTCGGCAGGCAGTCGCCGTACCAGCTCGACTTCAGTGCCCCGCCGCGGCCGAACACGTCGATCAGCGGGATGTCGGGGACCTTCATGTCCGGGGTCGGTACGCCGACCAGCACCACGGTGCCGGCCAGGTCGCGGGCGTAGAAGGCCTGCTTCCAGGTCTCGGGGCGGCCGACCGCCTCGACGACGACGTCGGCACCCTCGGCGCCGGCGTAGACCTCGCCGCAGATCCGCTTGATCTCCTCGACCGGGTCGACCTGGGAGGAGTCGACGGTGTGCGTGGCACCCATCTCCGCGGCCTTGGCCAGCTTCTTCGCGTCGATGTCGACCGCGATGATCGGGCTCGCCCCGGCCAGCGCGGCACCCGCGATCGCGGCCACGCCCACGCCGCCGCAGCCGATGACCGCGATCGACTTCCCGCGCCCCACGGCTCCGGTGTTGATCGCGGCGCCGATGCCGGCCATCACGCCGCACCCCAGCAGGCCCACGGCCGCGGGCCGGGCGGAGGCGTCGACCTTGGTGCACTGACCCGCCGCGACGAGCGTCTTCTCCGCGAACGCCCCGATCCCCAACGCCGGCGACAGCTCGGTGCCGTCGTCCAGCGTCATCTTCTGGGTCGCGTTGTGCGTGGCGAAGCAGTACTGCGGATCACCCCGCCGGCAGGCGCGGCACTCGCCGCAGACCGCCCGCCAGTTGAGGACCACGAAGTCGCCGGGCGCCACGGAGGTGACGTCGGGACCGACCGCCTCGACGACACCAGACGCCTCGTGGCCCAGCAGGAACGGGAAGTCGTCGTTGATGCCGCCCTCCCGGTAGTGCAGGTCGGTGTGGCACACCCCGCAGGTCAGCACCTTCACGACCGCCTCGCCCGGACCCGGCGCCGGCACGTTGATCGTGACCAGCTCGACCGGCGCACCCTTGCTCCGGGCGATGACCGCCTTCACCTGCTGCACTGCTACCTCCTGGGGGATTTCCTGCTGACGACACTAGGCCGGGGACACCAAGCCGATGCGCGTCAGCCCGGAGGCCACCCGAACGGACGCCCGCCGAGCACGTGCATGTGCACGTGGAAGACGGTCTGCTGCGCGTCGGCACCGGTGTTGAGGACGAGCCGGTAGCCGTTGTCGAGGCCCTCCTTCTCGGCCACCGCCTTCGCGGCGTCGAAGAGGTGGGCCGCGGTGGTCGGCTCTCCCTCGGCGAGCGCGGCCGCGTTCGGGTAGTGGCTGCGCGGGATCACCAGCACGTGCGTGGGCGCCTGCGGGTTGAGGTCGCGGAACGCGATCGTGGTCTCGGACTCGTGGACGATCTCGGCGGGGATCTCCCCGGCCACGATCTTGCAGAAGAGGCATGCGTCGGTCACGGTCCGAGCCTTTCAGAACCCGGCACGCCGACGTCAACCCCCTGCTGCACGACGATCGACCACTAACTTGGTACAGATGCGACAGCACGCTGTCGCCTGCAACTTCCCGGCTGATACGCGCGTCCAACAGGCACGCGGTACTCGGGCCGCGAACGATCCAGGGAGGACCCCATGACCAACCCCCTTCGCCGTACCGTGCCCGCCGCCGCTGCCCTGCTGGGGCTGGCGCTCGTCGCCGGCTGCGGCAGCAACGACGCCACGGCAGGCGACGGCGCGACGACGCCGGCGACGACGGCGACGAGCCCGACCACCCCGGTCGCGGCTTCGTCCGCCACGTCCTCTGCCGCGACCGCGACGAGCGAGCCGGCGGCCGACACCCCGACGGTCCTGTACTACGCGGTGAAGACGTCGCTCGGCGACCGGATCACGGCCGAGCAGCACACCGGGGTGTCCGGGTTGACCGCGGTCCAGAGCACGGCGCCCGTCGACCCCGACTACCGCAACCTCGTCCCCACGGGCAGCCTCGGCACCAGCAAGGTCGACGGCGGCCAGATCACGATCACCGTCGCGAAGCCTTCCTTCGCCACGAGCACCCTGGCGCCCGCCCAGGCCAAGCTCGCGGTGCAGCAGGTCGTCTACTCCGCCAACGCGGCCAACGGGACCGCCACCAAGCCGCTGCCCGTCCACTTCGTGTCGGCGACCGGCAAGGACTCGACGTACCTCGGCCAGCCCTCGCTCGCCAAGGCGGGCCCGCAGCTCCAGACCCTCGCGCTGATGAGCGTCCTCTCCCCCGGCGACGGCGCGAAGCTCTCCGCGACGTCGACCACCTTCACCGGCGCGGGCAGCTCGTTCGAGGCCACCGTCGGCTGGAAGATCACCGACTCCTCCGGCAAGAACGTCCTGCACGGCAGCACGATGACCAAGGGCTGGATGGACCACCTGTGGCCGTGGAAGGCGACCGTCGCCCTGTCCAAGCTGAGCGCGGGCGACTACACGTTCACCGCGAGCACGGACGACGCCTCCGGCGGCGAGGGCCCGGGTCCCATCACCGACACCAAGACGTTCACCATCAGCTGACCGCGCGACGCTCCCGCGGGTGACGCCCGCGGGAGCGTCGATGTTTGTACGGAGTTGTACGAGAACCGACAAACACCCTGGTCAGGGGCCCTGCCGCCCACCAGAGTCTGCCTCGACGGGAACGACGAGGTGAGGAGACTGGGATGGGCGAGTTCGCCCCGGCGCTGCGTCGGCTCCGGCACTCCGCTGGCCTCACCCAGGAGGGGCTGATCGAGGCGCTCGACGGTGAGTTCGCCCGGTCCACCCTCGCGAACATCGAGGCGGGGCGGGAGGTGCCGTCGGTCCGCTTCTTCCGGGCCGTCAGCGGCCGGTTCCCGGAGTGGCGCTCCACCCTCAGCGAGCCGTTCGGGCACGCCCGCGAGCAGGTCGGCCGCCACGCCACCCCCGGACGCGACCCGCAGCGCACCGCCCTCGGGCCGTTGGGTGGGCGCGCCGTCGTCGAGCACCTGCGGGCGACGTACGTCGTGGACGAGGGGCCGGGTCCTGTCGAGGTGGTCGAGTCCCGGCGGATCCGGGCGACCAGCTCCGGCGTCACCGGGTTCGTCGTCCGCCTCCTCCACGGGCCGGGCTTCGACGCCGAGCACGACGTGCCGGCCGGCGGCGAGCTGCGCGCGACCGACGTCGTCACCGACCCGGCCGGCACCACCGTGCTGTGCCACATCGCCTTCGACTCCCCGCTGCTGCGTGGCGAGACCCACGAGCTCACCGTCCGTAGCCGGGTGCGGCAGTCGGCCGACACGTCGGCACTGCTGGTGCCGGACACGACCACGACCGCGGCCGAGGTCCGGCTGCGGTTCCGCGGCCGGCTCCCGAGGAGCATCGACGCCTTCGGGCCGGTGGCCGACCGTGCGCTGCTCGAAGCGCCCCAGGGCCTCGTCCGCTACCGGCCGGTCGGCGTGGCGGACGACGTCACCGCCCGGTTCCCCGGTGCCGCGATCGGTCTCGTCCACGGGGCGCGGTGGACGTGGTGACGGGCTGAGCCCGTCTCGACGCGCTTCGGACGCCAGGTGGCGGACGGAGCGGTCCGGGATCGTGTGGGGGGATTCCGGACAGCGCGTTGTTTGTCGGCCGCGGCCGTTTCGGTCCGCGGTCGACAAACAATGCGGAGAGCGTCACGCAACCAGCGGAAAAGTTGACCTGAGACAGCGGACGTGACCGGCGGGTAGCCCCTAGCGTCACCGGCTGTGACGTTCCCCGCCGCTGCCGCCTCCACCTCCGCCGGCCCGCCCGACCCGCGCAACCTGGCCACCCGCGCGGACTTCGCAGCGGCACTCACCGAGGCACGGGTCCGGGCCGGGCTGACCATCCGCGAGGTCAGCCGGAGCACCTCGATCCCGACCGCGACCCTGGGCGGCTACTTCAGCGGTCGCAACCTCCCCCAGCTCACCCAGTGGGAGGCGATGCGGGACCTGCTCGTCACGCTCGGCCTGGACGAGGACCTCGACGCCTGGCGGGAGGCCTTCCAGCGCGTCCGCTCCGGACGGGCTCCGCGCACCGGGGCCGTCGCGGCGCCGTACCTCGGGTTGCGGGCCTTCCAGGTCGAGGACGCGGCGCGCTACTTCGGGCGCGAGGACCTGGTCACCGAGCTCACGGCGCGCGTCGACGCGCTGGCGCACCACGACGTGGGCTTCCTCGCCGTGGTCGGGGCCTCGGGCTCCGGCAAGTCCTCGTTGGTGCGGGCCGGCCTGCTCGCCGACCTGACCGCACGCGGGCTCCCCTGGGCGCTCTGCCAGCCCGGCGCCGAGCCGCTCGCCGCCCTCGAGGGTGCGCTCGCGCAGCTGCCCGCCGACACGGACGAGGCCGTCGTGGTCATCGACCAGTTCGAGGAGGTCTTCGACAACCGGGTCAGCGACGAGGAGCGGCAGCAGCTGGTCAGCCGCATCGACACCGCCGCGCGGGCCGGCGGGATCGTCGTGGTCACCGTCCTGCGGGCGGACTTCTTCGACCGTTGCATCGCCGACCCGTTGCTCCTCGAGCTCGCGCGCGACCGGCAGCTCCTGGTCGGCGCGATGGGCAAGGACGCCCTCGGCCGGGCGATCACCGAGCCGGCGCGCGCCGCGGGCTGCACCGTCGCCGACGAGCTCGTCGAGGTCATCCTGGACGACCTGGCCCGGCGCGACGACCGCGACAGCTACGAGGTCGCGGTCCTGCCGCTGCTGTCCCACGTGCTGCTGACCGCATGGGAGCGATCGGCGCGCTCGGCGCTGACGGTGGCCGACTACGTCGCGGTCGGCGGCGTTCGCGAGGCCGTCCAGCGCACCGCCGAGCAGACGTACGACGAGCTCAGCGCCACCCAGCAGACCTACGTGCGCGACCTGTTCGGCCTGCTCGTCACCGTCGACGAGGACGGCCTCGCGACCCGGCGCCGGATCAGCCACCGCGAGCTCCCCGACACCGACGACGACAGCGGGGTCGAGGCGATCGGCGCGCTGGTCAACGCGCGCATCCTGACCACCACCGAGCACTCCCTGGAGGTCAGCCACGAGATCCTGCTGACGGCGTGGAGCCGGCTGCGGTCCTGGATCGACCAGAACCGCAACGACCTGCGGCTGCGCCGCCGGATCAGCGACGCGGCCAACGTCTGGGAGGAGGACGGGCGGCACGAGTCCGCACTGCTGCGCGGGCCGCTGCTCGAGATCGCCGGCCGCCTGGCCGAGCCCGCCTCCGCCGTACGGCTGACGGATGCGGACCAGCAGTTCCTCTCGCTCAGCCGCGCCCAGGAGCAGCTCGGCCTCGACCGCGAGCGGCGTCGGCGACGGATCATGAACGCCCTCTTCGCCGTCGCCGTGGTCCTGGCCGTGGTGGCGACCGTGACGGCCGGCTACCTGGTCGCCGCCAGCCGCAGCCTGTCCCACGAGCGCACGACGGCCGAGACCCAGCGCGACCAGGCGCTGTCGCGGCAGATCGCGGTGCAGGCGAGCAAGCTCGCCGAGACCGACCCGGCGCTGGCCGCCCAGCTCGCCCTCGCGGGCTACCGCGTCTTCCCCTCGGTCGAGGCGCGCAGCGCCCTGCTCGACGTCACCGGTCAACCGCTGTCCACCCGCCTGGTCGGGCCGGCCGGCGCCACGCACGCCGACGCCTCGCCGGACGGCCGGGCGATCGCCACCATCGGCGCCGACGGCAAGGTCTACCTCTACGCCACGTCCGCCACGACCGCGCCCACGCTGGTCAGCTCCACCACCGTGTCGCCGAGCGGCCTCTTCGCCGGCGCGTGGTCGGCGGACGGCCGGCGGTTCGCGTACGGCGGCGCGACCGGCCTGGTCGGCATCCTCGACACCACCGACCCGGCCCACCCGCGGATCCTCGCGAAGGCCTCCTTCGACGAGAAGGCCAGCACCTACGACCTGGCCTGGAGCGGCCGCACCCTGTACGCCGCCTCCTCCGACGCGGTCGTGCGGCGCTACGCGTTCGACGGCCGGCACCTCCGCTCCACCGGCAGCACCGGCGGCTTCGACGGGCCGGTCCAGGCGGTGGCGGTGAGCCCCACCGGCCAGGTCGCGACCGGCAGCGCCGACGGCGCCGTGCGGCTGTGGCGGCAGACGCCCCGAGGGCTCGTCCTCACCTCCACCCTGCGGGTCGGGATCACGTCCGACTACGTCTTCGCCGTGGCGTTCTCCCCCGACGGCTCGCACCTCGCCGGCGCGTCGAAGGACAAGACGGTCCGCGTCTGGACCACCGGCGCGAACCCGCGCCGGGTCGCGCAATTGACGGGCGCCTTCAGCTCGTGGGTGAACTCCGTGGCGTTCAGCCACGACGGCCGACTGCTGACCGCGGGCGCGTCCGGCGACCTGGTCCAGACCTGGCGGACCTCCGACTGGTCGCTGGTCTCGGCGCACGCCACCCCGTCGAACGTGACACGGGTCGGCTACACCTCCGACGACGGCTCGCTGGTCGCCGCGGGCGTCGACGGGATCACCCGGATCTGGCCGACGACCGGCCCGCAGCCCACGCCGTACGCCGACGGCATCTGGTCCCTCACCCTCGCCGGCCGCCGCCTGTACGTCGGCGTCGGCGCGGCCGACCCGTCGATGCGGGTCCTCGACGTCCGCGACCCGCTGGCGCTGCGGGCGGTCGGGCCGACGTACACGGCCCCGGCGAGCGCCGGTGTCCTCGACGGCGCGGGCGGGGTCTCGCCCGACGGCAAGTGGCTGGTCGACGGCACCGCCTCCGGCGCGATCACCGTCTGGCGGATCGGGACGAGCCCGACGGACCGGCCGATGGTGCTCCCGGCGACCACCGCGCTGGTCGAGAACACGATGTTCAGCCGCGACGGCCGGCACGTCGTCATCACCTCTGACGACGGCAGCGCCGCGGTCTACGACATGACCGGCGACCGGCCGCGGCTCCAGCACCGGTTCACCATCAAGGGCCTGGCCATCGGCGCCTCCTTCAGCCCCGACGACTCCGTGCTCGCCGTCGGCGGTGGCGACAACCTGGTCCACCTCTACTCGCTGGAGAACGACCAGGAGCTCGCCACCATCGACGGCTTCGACAACGCGGTCTACGCCGTCGGGTTCAGCCCGGACGGAACGCGCCTCGCGACCGGCGGCGCCGACCGGACCGTCCGGCTGTTCGACGTGTCCGACCCGACCCACCCCTCCGGCATCGGTACGCCGCTGCAGGGCCCCACCGACACGCTCTTCGCCACGACCTGGAGCCCGGACGGCACGATGCTGGCCACGCCGAGCTCCGACGGCCGGCTCTGGCTGTGGCAGACGACCGGCACCGGCGCGGCGGCGTACGCCTCGCTCGACAACCTCGGTGCCGCCGTCACCCAGACCGCCTTCAGCACCGACTCCGGCACGGTCTACGCAGCCGGCCTCTCCGGCCGGGTCGGCGCGTGGGCGACCACGACCGACGCCGCTGGAGCGCTGATCTGCCGCGAGCGGGGCACCCCGATCAGCGAGGCCGAGTGGAGCCAGTTCGTCCCCGGGGCGACGTACGCCGATCCGTGCCGCTGACGCGAGCCACGTCACCTTTGACTTCAAGTACTTGAAGTTCCTAACGTCGATGACGTGACCACGACACCGCATCGCAGCTACTCGATCAAGGAGGCGGCGGCGCTCACCGGGCTCCCGGCGAGCACCCTGCGCTACTACGAGTCGATCGGCGTGATCACCCCGGTGAGCCGCGGCGCCAGCAGCGGCCACCGGGTGTACGACGACGAGGACCTCGACCAGCTGATGGGCATCGCCTGCATGGCGGCGACCGGGCTGTCGGTCGCCGACATGAAGCAGTACGTCGCCAACCGCGACCGCGGCGCCGCCGGCGCCGGCGAGCAGGTCACGCTCCTCCAGGCCCAGGCCGAGCGCCTGCGCCGGGAGGCCGAGCAGCTCGTCGTCCGCCAGCGCTACGTCGCCCTCAAGATCGACTACTGGCGCGCGGTCCGGGACGGCGACCCCGAGCGCGCCGACCGCATCGGCACCGAGGCGGCCCGCCTCGCCGATGACCTCAAGCCGAACCACCGATGAACCGACAGGACGGACATCCCATGCAGGTCAACGCCTACGCAGCCCCCTCCGCCGGCGCCCCGCTGGCCCCCACCACGATCGAGCGCCGCGCGGTCGGCGCCAACGACGTGCTCATCGCGATCGAGTACGCCGGCATCTGCCACTCCGACATCCACACCGTCCGCGGCGACTGGGGCCCGCAGCCCTTCCCGGTGGTCCCCGGCCACGAGATCGTCGGTGTCGTCACCGAGGTCGGCAGTGACGTCACGAAGCACGCGGTCGGCGACCGGGTCGGTGTCGGCTGCATGGTCAGCTCGTGCCGCGAGTGCGACAACTGCCGCGCGGGGAACGAGCAGTACTGCAGCCGCGGCATGGTCGGCACGTACGCCGCCACCGACCGCGACGGCACCACGACCCAGGGCGGCTACTCCACCCACGTGGTCGTCGACTCCGACTACGTCGTCTCCGTCCCGGAGGGCCTCGACCCGGCCACGGCGGCCCCGCTGCTCTGCGCGGGCATCACCACCTACTCCCCGCTGCGGCACTGGAACGCCGGCCCGGGCACGAAGGTCGCCGTCGTCGGCCTGGGCGGGCTCGGCCACATGGCGGTCAAGCTCGCCGCCGCGATGGGCGCCGAGGTCACGGTGCTGTCGCAGTCGCTGAAGAAGCAGGAAGACGGGATCCGCCTCGGCGCGACCGACTACTTCGCCACGTCCGACCCGGACACCTTCCGCACGCTGCGCGGCCGGTTCGACCTGATCATCAACACGGTCAGCGCCCCGCTCGACCTCAACGCCTACCTCGGCCTGCTCGCCGTCGACGGCACGATGGTCAACGTCGGCGCCCCGCCGGAGCCGCTCGCGGTCAACGTCTTCTCGCTGATCGGCGGCCGCCGCTCGTTCGCCGGGTCGGCCATCGGCGGCATCGCCGAGACCCAGGAGATGCTCGACTTCTGCGCCGAGCACGGCCTGGGCGCCGACATCGAGGTGATCTCCGCCGACGGCATCAACGAGGCCTACGAGCGCGTCCTCGCCTCCGACGTCCGCTACCGCTTCGTCATCGACGTGGCCACCATCGCCTGATCACACGCAGCCCGCTCGGTGGCCCTTGGCCCACACGAGCGTGAGCAGCCGCGCGGTGCGGGCGATCCGCCAGTGGCCGGCGGAGGAGCCCGCACCGGAGGTGACGACGCACGCACCCCCGCTGAGCGACGACCCGGACGCCACGACGACCTTCGCGCCGACGGCCGGCGCGTAGCCGGCGGCGTTGCGGGCGGCCAGCCGGTGTCCGAGGACGAGGGGGCCGGAGACCGTCAGCCGGTCCTTCGCCCCCTTCGACAGCCCGAGGCTGAGCAGGGTCGAGGAGGACCCTCGGAGGCTGCCGGTCACCGTCAGCGGTCCGTACGCCGAGGCGGCGGGCGCCACCGTGACCCCGGCCGTCGACACGGCGCCCGTCACGGTGCCCGAGCCCTCGAGCACGCCCGCGGTGAAGGTCAACGGGGTCGATGCCGAGGAGCCGGCGAGGCGGGCGCCGGCCAGCACGTCGGTGAGCCCCTTGCTCTGCGTCAGGCCGGACACCGTCACCGTGCCCGAGCGGATCACGAGGGTGCCGCTGTTGGCGAGCGACCCGACGCTGATCGTCGCGGGGCCTGCGATCGAGGTCGCGGACGTGAGCTGGAGCGAGTCCGGACCGTAGGGATCGTCCACGGAGGCCGACGCGACCGTCGTCGGCGCGGCCAGCACCACGGTGCTCGGCGCGTTGCCCGTCGTACGTCCCAGGTGCTTGGGGTCGGCGCCGCTCACCGAGATCCCTCCGGTGGTGGCGACCTGGAGCGGAGCTCCCGAGAGCGTGCCGCCGAGCCAGGAGAACCGGCCCGGGCCACCGAGCGTGGTGGCGCCGTCGGCACCACCGGCGTCCAGCTCGAACGTCGTCCTCGTGGCCACCGACGGGCTGCCGGCGAGCGTGGTGTGCTGCGCGTCGGCGAACGTGCCGCCCCCGGAGATCGTGGTCCCGGCCAGGGTGCTCGTCGGACCCGCACCGAGCTCGAGGCGCTGCGCCGGCGCGACGCTGATCGTGCCGCCGGTGTCTGTCACCGCGACGCCGTCCAGGACGGCCGCCGCCCTCCCGCCGGCCGGCACGCTCAGGTGCCCGGTGTTGGCGAGCGCGGTCGTGGTGCCGCCACCGATGGTCGACCCGGGCGCCAGGCTGATGGTGCCGTCGGATGCGTTCGTCAGGTGCGGCGCGTCGTAGACCGACGCGTTCATGTTGGCACCGGAGCCGACGGTGATCGTGCCGTGGTTGACCAGCGTGGCGGTCGCCGCCCCGTTGGCCTGGTCCTTGCCGGCCAGCACTCGGTCGCCGTTGTGGATGTGGTCACCGAGGACGTCGAGGTGGAAGCCCGGCTCGATCGTCAGGTTCGCCTCGATGGTGCCGCCGTCCCACGCCAGCCGACCGCCGCCGGTGAAGGTCCCCGTGCCGCTCACGGTCTCGCCGAGATCGGCGTCGAGCGCGGCGAGCTCCACGGTCATCCCGGAGCCGACGGTCTGGTCGCCCTGCAGCGCCGCGGAGCCGTCGACCAGCTGCACCTTCCCGTCACCGGAGTACGTCGCTCCCGCGCCGAGCGTCGTCGCCCCCTCGTCCACCAGCGCGCCGTGGCCGCTGGTGACCACGGAGGCGCGCTGCACGAGCTTGGCGCCGTTGCGCAGCCCGAGCGTGCCGCCCGAGACCGAGACCGTGCCGTCGTTCACGAGGGTGCCGGTGTTGCCGACCAGGTCGTTGTCGCCCTCGGCGGACAACGACGCGCCGGCCTCGACGTGGATCGTGGCCGCCTGCGCGGCGTACACGCTGAAGGCGAGCCGGCCACCGGTGCCGATCACGCCGCTGAGCGTGAGGTCACCCTTGACGTCCAGGTCGGCGTCGAGCTCGTTCTGCCCACCCCCGGTGACCGTCGCGTGCGCGCCCGCGGCGACGGTGACCGGCGTCGCGATCCGCCCACCGTTCCAGGCCATCTGCCCGGTGACGGTGATCGCCCCTCCGGTCACGGAGCTGCCGCAGCTGTTCGAGGTGCCCGCCAGCGAGAAGTCCACGAGGCTCACGGTGGGCACGCCGTCGACGTACGCCGTGCAGTAGCCGCCACCCGGCTGCGCGATGTAGACCGAGTCGCCGTTGCCGGGCACGCCGTGCGGCAGCCAGTTGCGCGAGTCGCCCCAGGAGTGGTTGTCGCCGTTGGAGCTCAGCGAGCCGCCGATCCAGCGGTACGTCGTGCCCGGGTCGCCCACCGTCCTCGGCGTACCGCTCACCCCGGAACCACCGGTGACGCTCTGGTCCATCAGCACGACCGGCTGGAAGCACGGGCCGAGCTCGGAGGTGCCCGAAGGCCCGGTGGCCGTCGCGCTCACACCGTCGCCGACCTGGAAGGCGGCGTCGAGGATGCCGAAGCTCGCGTGCCCGCTCGCGTCGGTGTGGACCGTGGTGAAGCCGATCCGGTTCGTCGCCTCACCGTTGCCGGACGGGTCGCAGACCGGGTCGTCGTACAGGTTGACCGTGTACGCCGACGACGGCTTCGCGTCGAGCGTGCCGTCGAACTCGTCGTGGCCGTTGGCGTCGTTGGTGATCCGGCCGGTGATGACGGGGGCGTTGGTCGCCGACCCCGCCGCGTTGGCGGTCACGCCGTCGTTGTGGAGGTCGATCCCCAGCCCGGCGTTGTCGTGGATCGTGGTGGCCGCCGAGACGTCGACGCGCGCGCCGCTCTCCGTCGCGATGCCCGCACCGCCGTTGTCGGCGACCGTCGAGCCGTAGACGGCGCCCTTCGCGCCGGTGTCGACGTGCACGCCGACCGCTCCGTTGCCGAGCGCGGCGCCTCCGACAGCGAGTCCGATGGTGTCGCTGATCGAGGTGCCGTCGCCCTGGAAGAGCACGCCGTCGTGGGTGTTGCCGCTGATGACGTTGCCCGCGGTGATGTCGGAGGGACCGGCGAGGTGCAGACCTGTCCCGTTCGGGATCGCGGCCGTGCCGGCTGCGTTCGTGCCCACGTAGTTGAGGAGGGCCGTCGTGTGGCTCGCGCCGGCGTACGACGCGACGCCGGCCTGGGTGTTGCCCGAGATGACGTTGCGGGTCGAGGCGAGCGGGCCACCGATCGCCGTCGTGTACGCCGTGCCGAGGTCGATCCCGTCGGTGTTGCCGATCGCCGAGTTGCCGTCGGCGCTGGTGCCGATGCGGTTGCCCTGGATCGACAGGAACGCCGTGTCCAGGTCGTGGCTCAGCGAGACCCGGACCCCGTCGATGCCGATGTCGCTCACCACGCCGTTGAGGTAGGTCGCCCGGCACCCGCTGGCCGGCTTCGTCGTGCCGAGGGAGATCACGTTGCCCGCGCCGGCAGCGCCGACGTGGACGTTCGACGCGCCGTCGATGAACACGCCGGAGCACTCGCCCGGGACCAGTGACGCCGGGTCACGGATCGGCAGGGCCGCGGTGCCGGCCGCGTTGGTGCCGATGTAGTTGCCCTCGATCCACGCGATGTTCGAGAGGCCCTCGACGTAGACGTCGGTGGTGTTGCCCGAGATGACGTTGCGCTCGGCGGCGGTCGGCCCTCCGATGATCGCGCCGATCTGCTGCCAGTCGTCGATGCCGATGACGTTGCCGGCCGCACTGGCGCCGGTGACGTCGGTGCCGATGAAGTTGCCGGTGACCGAGTCCGGTGCGAACACCTGCGGGTTCTCGGGCGACATCCTGATGCCGGTGGAGAAGCGTTGGATGTCGAAGCCGCTGACCACCGAGCCGCGCGGCGCGAGGCCCAGGCCCGTGCACCCGCACTTGATCCCGTCGAGCACGACCTGCGGGTGACCGACCGTGTAGCCGGGCTGGGTCGTCGCCAGCAGGTTGACCCGCGCCGAGACGAACGGCAGCGGTGCGACCGGGGTGATCGTGCGGGAGCCTGAGATCGCGAAGTCGACGGTGACGACGGTGGAGTCGTCGTCGGCGTACAGGGCGTTCGCCTCCTGGATCGCCGCGCGCAGCGTGCAACCGCTGCTCGAGGTGCAGCTGCCGTCACCCGGGTGCGGATCGGCGGCATCGGCGCTCGAGACGACCGTCAGGGTGACCGTCGCGGCGCGGGCCGGGCCACTCGTCGCGAGCGGTACGGCGGACGCGGCGGCCAGCGACACCAGCACCATCGCCGACCGGAGCACCCTGCGCACGACGCCTCCTCGAGAGCCGAACCCGGAATCATGAACACGGTATTCGAGCACCGATGGTTGCGAGGTTCAATCACCCGAATTCGCTATCCGGCAGCGGCCGGCGATGAATCGACCGCCCTCAGCAGGGGATCTCGCCGAGCACCTCGAGGCCCCGGATGTCGCCCGGCCCGTACGTCGTGCGGGTGAGCGAGGGGTACATCAGCTGGTGCTCGTCCTGGACGTGGGCCAGCCCGAGCACGTGACCGAGCTCGTGCATCACCACGGCCTGCTCGTCGCGCAGTCGGTGGTGGCGGTCCTGGTCGGCGAACCAGCTGGGCTTGAGCGCCACCATGCCGGAGTGGAGGTAGCGACGGCGGTCGCCGGGAGCGACGTACGAGACCGAGCCGCCGACCCCGACGACGTCGTCGCTGCTCAGGTCGGAGACCTCGGAGGGGTCGGCGAAGCCGATGAGCACCGGTCCGCGATCGCGGTCGAAGTCGCGGGCGGTGGTGGTGCCGTCGTACTGGAAGCGGATGCCGGAGAACCGCGACGCCTCGGCCACCGCCTTCTGGATGAAGTCGAGGTAGTCCGCGGGGCCGTGGTCGGGGTTCACGACGTAGTGGATCGTGTCGCACGGGTCGTGGCCGATCGGGCTGTGCGTGGTCGGCTGCACCTCCTCGAAGGCATAGGTGCCGTCACCGGCGGGCGTCCAGAGGTTGTACAGCTGCCAGCCCATCACCCCGAGCACCACCAGGCACACCGCGCCGGCGAGCACCTCGCGCCAGTGGCGGTAGCGGAACGGCCCGCGTGCCTTCCGGCGGACCCGGTGCTGGCGCGGATCGGCGCCCAGGCCGAACTGCGCGTCGAGGCGGTCGAGCTCCCGCATCCGCCGCTCCAGCTCGCGACGCGCGCGACGTTCCTCCCGAGCTCCCACGGCAGCAGTGTGCCCGTTTGCGGAGAGGTGCGGGTGATGTTCACGTATTCGTTGCACTCAGGGGAATGCGCTGCAACGTCCTGCGCTGATAACGTGGGGTCTGTTGAAAGGTGCAGCGTCGTCGAGACGCGGCATCCGGTCCCCGCGAGGGGACGCATCACAATCGCATTGGTCTTGGTTTTCGGTTCTTGCTGGACATCAGGCGCACGAGTGGATGTATCAGCTCCCCCGGTCGGGAAAACCCGATCGTGACAAGAATCGAAACGAAGGAAACACCAAATGACCCAGGGCACCGTGAAGTGGTTCAACGCCGAGAAGGGCTTCGGCTTCATCCAGCAGGACGGTGGCGGCGCTGACGTGTTCGTCCACTTCTCCGCGATCGAGGGCAACGGCTACAAGAGCCTCGACGAGAACCAGCGTGTCGAGTTCGACATCACTCAGGGCCCGAAGGGCCCGCAGGCTGAGAAGGTTCACGCCATCTGAGCTTCGCTCAACTCTGAGCGGGTCGCGTCCTCCGGGACGCGGCCCGCTCTGCCTTTTTGGCGGGCTCAGCCCCAGCGCGGGGTCTGGGCCAGCAGCGCGGCACTCGCCGCGAGCCCAGCCGTGGAGGTGCGCAGCACCTCGGCACCCAGCCGGGTGGAGACTCCCCCGGCGCCCACCAGGAGCGCGACCTCCTCGTCGGTGAGCCCGCCCTCGGGTCCGACGACCACGACGATGTCGCCACGGTCCGGTACGGCGAGGGCCGCCAGCGGCTCGCTCGCGTCCTCGTGCAGCACGACCGCCAGGTCCGCCCCGGCGACGAGCTCCACGACATCACGGGTGGCGGCCAGCGGATCCACCTCCGGGTGCCACGCGCGACGCGACTGCTTGGCGGCCTCGCGGGCCGTCGCGGCCCACTTCGCGTGCGACTTCGCTGCCCGCTCGCCCTTCCACACCGCGACGCTCCGCGTCGCCGCCCACGGGACGATCCGCGCGACGCCGATCTCGGTGAGCACCTCGACGGCCAGCTCCCCGCGCTCGCCCTTGGGCAGCGCCTGCACGACCGTGATCCGCGGGCTCGGCTCGGGATGGTCCTCGACGCCCGTGACGGTCACGTCGAAGGACCGCTTCGTCGTCGCCGCGACCGTGCCGAGCGCCACCCGGCCCAGCCCGTCGCACAGCTGCAGCTCCTCGCCGACCCGCAGCCGGCGTACGACGACGGCGTGGTGGGCCTCGTCGCCGTCGACCACCACGGTGGAGCCGGGCGCGACGCCGTCCAGGGACGGGACGAGGTGCTGCGGGAGGGTCATGTCAGTGGGTGCCGAACGCGTCCCGCAG
>DATFHM010000414.1:0-14255 GCA_035248385.1 Nocardioides sp.
TCGACGACCTCGACGTGATCGAGGACGAGCTGCGCCGGTACGGCGGCCTCGAGGACCGCCCGCGCCTGGTGGCCCTCAACAAGGTCGACGTGCCCGACGGCCGCGACATCTCGAGCATGGTCGTCGAGGAGCTGCGTGCCCGCGACCTCCGCGTCTTCGAGATCTCCGCGGTGAGCGGCGAGGGCACCCGCGAGCTGATCTTCGCCATGGCCGAGATCGTGGCCGCGGCCCGGGCCGAGCGCGCCGCCGAGGTCGCCGAGCGGATCATCCTCCGCCCGAAGGCCGTCGACGGCGACGAGTTCACGATCACGAAGACCGGTGCGGGCTGGCGCGTGCGCGGCCGCAAGCCCGAGCGCTGGGTGCGCCAGACCGACTTCAGCAACGACGAGGCCGTCGGCTACCTGGCCGACCGGCTCAACCGGCTCGGCATCGAGGACAAGCTGATCAAGCTGGGTGCGGAGCCCGGCGACGCGGTGCTCATCGGGCACCTCGACGACTCGGTCGTCTTCGACTTCAACCCGGGGATCGACGCCGGCGCCGAGAACCTCGCCCGCCGCGGCGAGGACCACCGGTTCGCCGAGGACCGGCCCGCCGCACAGCGTCGCCGCGACATCCAGGAGCAGATGCCGGAGCGCGCCGAGGGCGAGACCCGTGCCGACGTGGCCCGCCGGATCGACCGTCCCGACGAGTACGGCCCGATGGCCTACGAGATCGGCTCCGAGGACGACCCGGACGCCGACTGGCTCGAGTCCGACCCCGGTGACGGTGATGACGACTGACCTGCGCGCAGCGGTCACCGGCGCGACGCGGGTCGTCGTCAAGGTCGGCTCGTCCTCGCTGACGACCGCCGCCGGCGGCATCGACCCGGACCGGGTGAGCGCGCTGGTCGACGTACTGGCCCTGGCGCGGGAGCGCGGGACCGAGGTCGTTCTGGTGTCCTCGGGTGCGATCGCGGCCGGGCTCGCACCGCTCGGCTTCCGGCGCCGGCCCAAGGGGCTCGCGGACCAGCAGGCGGCGGCAGCCGTCGGCCAGGGCCTGCTGATCCACCGCTACACCGAGGAGCTCGCGCGGCACGGCATCACCGCCGGCCAAGTGCTGCTCACCGTCGACGACGTGAGCCGGCGCGCCCACTACCGCAACGCGCAGCAGACCATCACCAAGATGCTCGAGCTCGGCGTGCTGCCCATCGCGAACGAGAACGACACGGTCGCGACCCACGAGATCCGGTTCGGCGACAACGACCGGCTCGCCGCGCTCGTCGCCCACCTCGCGCACGCGGACCTGCTGCTGCTCCTCTCCGACGTCGACGGCCTGTACGACGGTCCGCCGAGCCGGCCGGGCACCCGGCTCATCCCCGAGGTCCGCGGCCAGCGCGACCTCGACGCGGTCACGATCGGCAGCACCGGTGCGGCCGGTGTGGGCACCGGCGGCATGACCACCAAGGTGGAGGCCGCCGCCATCGCGACCGGCTCCGGCATCCCGGTCGTGCTGACCTCGGCCGCCCTGGCCGGTGCCGCGCTGGCGGGGGAGCAGGTCGGCACGCTGTTCCACCCCACGGGCAAGCGTCGCCCGAGCCGGCTGCTGTGGCTGCGGCACGCGTCCGACGCGAAGGGGACGCTCGTGCTCGACGCCGGTGCGGTGCGGGCCGTCGTCGAGCGACGTGCGTCGCTGCTGGCGGCCGGCGTGACCCGGGTCGACGGCGAGTTCACCGCGGGCGACCCGGTCGAGATCGTGGGTCCGGACGGAGCCACCGTGGCGCGGGGCCTGGTCAACTTCGACTCCACGGAGCTCGCCGCTCGGCTCGGTGCCCAGGGCATCCGTGAGGTCGTCCACCGCGACGCCCTCGTGCTGCTCTGAGCCGACCGCCGTACGCTGGACGCTGACATGACCGCCCGCACCGTCTACCTCGACCACGCCGCCACCACACCGATGGTGGACGCGGCGATCGAGGCGATGACGGCGCACCTGCGCGACGTCGGCAACGCCAGCTCGCTGCACGCCTCCGGACGGCGGGCCCGCCGCGTCGTCGAGGAGTCGCGCGAGACCCTCGCCCGCGCGCTCGGGTGCCGGCCGGGCGAGGTCGTCTTCACCTCCGGCGGGACCGAGGCCGACAACCTCGCCGTGAAGGGCCTGTACTGGGCCCGCCACGCCGCGGACCCGGCCCGGGTGCGCGTCCTCTCGACCTCCGTCGAGCACCACGCGGTGCTCGACTCGCTGGAGTGGCTCGAGGAGCACGAGGGGGCCGTGGCCGAGCTGCTGCCGGTCGACGCGACCGGGCGCCTCGACGTCGCCGCGCTGCGCGCCGCCGTCGAGCGTGACCCTTCCTCCGTCGCGCTGATCAGCGTGATGTGGGCGAACAACGAGGTCGGCACGCTGCAGCCGATCACCGAGGTCGTCGCGCTGGCGGCCGAGCACGGCATCCCGGTCCACACCGACGCCGTGCAGGCGGTCGGGGTGGTGCCGGTCGACTTCGCCGCCTCGGGCGTCGACGCGCTGTCGCTGACCGGTCACAAGCTCGGCGGCCCGCAGGGCGTCGGTGCGCTCGTCGTACGCCGGGAGGCGCAGCTCACGGCGCTGCTGCACGGCGGCGGCCAGGAGCGCGACATCCGCAGCGGCACCCTCAACGCGCCCGCCGTGGCGGGCTTCGCCGCGGCCGTGCAGGCGGCGGTCAAGCAGCAGGCGGAGTACGCCGAGCGGCTGGCCGCGCTGCGTGCCCGGCTCGTCGAGGGCGTGCTGGCCGCGGTGCCGGACGCCGAGGTCAACGGTGGCGACGGCCTGCCGGGCAACGCCCACTTCTCCTTCCCGGGCTGCGAGGGCGACTCGCTGCTGATGCTGCTCGACGCCCAGGGGATCGAGTGCTCGACGGGATCGGCGTGCTCCGCCGGCGTACCCCAGCCGTCGCACGTGCTGCTCGCCATGGGCCGCGACAGCGCCACGGCCCGCAGCTCGCTGCGGTTCAGCCTCGGCCGCACCACCACCGAGGCCGACGTCGACGCGGTCGTCGCCGCGATCGGCGCGTGCGTGCAGCGCGCCCGCGCCGCCCGCGCATGAGGGTCGTCGCCGCCATGTCGGGCGGCGTGGACTCCGCGGTCGCGGCCGCACGCGCCGTCGAGGCCGGCCACGACGTCACCGGCATCCACCTGGCGCTCTCGCGCAACCCGAAGAGCTACCGCACCGGCGCCCGCGGCTGCTGCACGATCGAGGACAGCAACGACGCGCGGCGCGCGGCCGACGTCATCGGCATCCCGTTCTACGTCTGGGACCTGTCGGACCGGTTCCACACCGACGTGGTCGAGAACTTCATGGACACCTACGCGGCCGGGCAGACCCCCAACCCGTGCCTGCGCTGCAACGAGAAGATCAAGTTCGATGCGGTGCTCGACCGCGCGCTGGCGCTCGGCTTCGACGCGGTCGCGACCGGTCACTATGCCCGGCTGGAGCACACCGCCGACGGCGGGATCGAGCTGCACCGGGCCGTCGACCACGGCAAGGACCAGAGCTACGTGCTCGGGGTTCTCGACGAGCGCCAGCTGCGGCACTCGCTGTTCCCGCTCGGCGACACGGCCAAGCCGGCGGTGCGCGAGGAGGCCGCGCGGCGGGGGCTGCTCGTCGCCGACAAGCCGGACAGCCACGACATCTGCTTCGTCGCCGACGGCGACAACGCGGGCTGGCTGCGCGAGAAGCTGACCTCCCGCAATCCCGAGCTGCCCTCGCTGGTGCCCGGCCCGATCGTGGACGAGGCGGGCGAGGTCGTGGGTGAGCACGAGGGCACGTTCGGCTTCACCATCGGCCAGCGCAAGGGCCTGCGGCTCGGGCGGCCGGCCGCCGACGGGCGCCCGCGCTACGTGCTCGACATCGAGCCGGTCACCGGGACCGTCACCGTCGGCCCGCGCGAGCAGCTCGCCATCACCGGGCTGACCGGCGTCGACCCGCGGTGGTGCGGTGCCTGCCTGCCGGCAGGCAGGCGGCTCGAGGGGGAGTCCGTGACCGTCCAGCTGCGCGCCCACGGGGCCGAGCACCGGGCCACGGTCGTGGTGACCGAGACGGGTCTCGACGTCGAGCTGCTGGACCCGGCGTACGGCGTCGCGGCGGGGCAGGCCGTCGTCGTGTACGACGGCAGCCGGGTCGTCGGATCCGCCACGATCGCGGCCACGCGGCGGGTCGGGGCGTGAGGGCCACCGGCGTCGGCTCGTTCCCCGGCGAGGAGCAGCGCGACTTCGACGAGGCGCTGCGGATCGTGCTCGGCGACCTCGGCGACCAGCTGCCCTTCGTCCCCGAGGTGCCCGGTCGCGGCGCGCCGGCCGGGATGATCGGTCGCACGATCGGCCTGCTCGGGGAGCTCGACGCCGACCTGCAGCCCAACGGCTGGCGGCTGACCGGCACCTCCGGTGCGCCCGCCCTGGACCAGCGGCGTGCGCGCAGCCTGCTCGCCCAGGACCTGGACACGCTAGAGGAGCAGGCGGCCGGTCTCACCGGCGACTTCAAGGTCCAGGTCGTCGGACCGTGGACCCTCGCCGCCACGGTGGAGCGGCCGCGCGGCGACAAGGTCCTCGCCGACCACGGCGCTCGCCGCGAGCTGGCGCAGGCGCTGGCCGTCGCGGTGGAGGAGCACCTCGCCGACGTACGCCGACGCCTGCCGGACGCCGCTCGCCTCGTGCTCCAGCTCGACGAGCCCGCGCTGCCGGCGGTGCTGGGCGCGCGCATCCCGACCGCGTCGGGGTTCGGCAAGCACCGGGCGATCCACCCGCCCGAGGCCAGCGAGGCGCTGGGCTGGGTGATCGCGGCCGGAGGCGCCGACGTGTGGGTGCACTGCTGCGCGCCGGGCGCGCCGATCGGGCTCGTCCGCGGTGCCGGCGCGACCGGCGTCATGGTCGACCTCGCCCAGCTGGATGCCGACGGCCACGACGCGCTCGCGGAGACGCTGGAGTCCGGCGGCACGGTCGTGCTGGGCGCCGTACCGACCTCGGCGCCGCTGCCCACCGACAAACAGGTGGTCGAGTCGGTGCTGCGCTGGCTCGACATGCTCGGCCTCGACCCGGACGCGGTCGGGGACCAGCTGCTGCTCAGCCCCGCGTGCGGTCTGGCCGGTGCCGACATGGCAACGGCCCGGACCGCCCTCGAGAGGGTGGTCCGGGCCGCTCGTCAGTGACGCGGGATCGCCGGGCGTCAGCCCACGTGCACGCCCTCCGGGCCGTCGGTCGCGAGCTCGGTGTGCTTGACGTTGAGGAACGCCCAGATCACCGCGGAGGCCGCGACCATCAGCGCGGCGGCCACGACGAACGCGTGCAGCGCACCGTCGGGGAAGCTGCCCTGGAACAGCGCCGCGTCGAGGACCGAGATGTGGGTGCCCGGCACCGTGCCGTCCGGGTTGACCCCGGCCTTGGCGAGGCCGGTCGCGACCGGACCGGACAGGTCCGCCCGGGTCGCGTTCGAGAAGTGCAGCGCGACGGTGCTCAGGGCGGCGACGCCGATGGCGCCTCCCACCTGCTGCATCGTGTTGAGCACGCCCGAGCCGATGCCCGAGTCGGCCGCCTCGATGTGGTGCATGGCGGTCTGCATGAGCGGCACGAACACCAGGCCCATGCCCATCGACATCACGACGATCCACGGGAACACGTGGCCCCAGTAGCTGATGTCGTTGCCGATCGGCTGTCCGCTGCCCATGGCGTGCAGGACATCGGAGGCGGAGTTGTGGACCGGGATCCGTGAGTACATGAACAGCGCCACGGCGGCGAGCAGCGTGCCGGTGCCGGCGATGAATCGCGGGTCGATGCGGCTCACCAGGTTGGACGAGATGCCCGCACCGATGACGATGCCGAAGGAGAACGGCAGGAACGCGAAGCCGGCGTGCAGCGAGCTGTAGCCCATGATCTGCTGGATGAACTGGCTCAGGTAGAAGAACATCGCCATCATCGCGGCGGGCGCGATCATCATCGCGACGAAGCTGGTCGCCCGGGTGCGGTTCGCGAAGATCCGGACCGGCAGCAGCGGGTGCTCGACCCGGGTCTCGATGGTGATGAACGCGGCGAGCAGCGCGATGCCCGCGGCCAGCGAGGTCAGCGTCTGCCAGCTGCCCCAGCCATAGGCGGCCTCGCCGGCACGGGAGAGGCCGAACACGATGCTGAGCAGGCCCAGGGTGCCGGTGATGGCGCCGGGGACGTCGAGCTCGCCGGTGTGCTTCTCGGACTCCTTGAGCACGCGCGGCGCGAGGGCGGCGGCGGCCAGGCCGATCGGGACGTTGATGAGGAAGGTCATCCGCCAGCCGTGGACGTCCAGGCCGAAGGCGGAGTGGAGGCCGGTCAGCCAGCCGCCGAGGATCAGGCCGATGGCGGCACCGACACCGGACATGGTCGCGTACGCCGCCATGGCGCGGCTGCGCTGCGGACCGGCCGGGAAGGTGGTCGTGATCAGGGCAAGGGCTGCCGGCGCGGCCAGCGCGGCGCCGACACCCTGGAGTGCACGGGAGCCGATCAGCATGGCCTCGTTCTGCGCGAGACCGCCGAGCAGGGAGGCGATCGCGAAGGTCGCGAGGCCGGACATGAAGAGGCGGCGGCGGCCGTAGAGGTCACCGAGGCGCCCACCCAGCAGCAGCAGACCGCCGAACGCGAGCGCGTAGCCCGTGACGATCCAGGTCAGGTTGCCCTCGGTGATGTTGAGGTCGGTGCCGATGTAGGGCAGCGCGATGTTGGCGATGGTGCCGTCGAGCACCACCATCAGCTGCGCGGTCAGGATCAGGACGAGGGCCAGCCCGCCGTGGGGGACGACCGGAGCCTCTGCCTCGGCAGAGGTGGTCGTGACCCCTGCCGGGTCGAGGGATTCGACGTTGGTCATTGCTTTCCTTGGGTGTGAGGAGGGTGAAGGGGTCAGCCGTTCGTGGCGGCCGGGAGGATGACCTGGTCGATGACACGCGCGATCAGGTCCTGGTTCGGGGCCTCGCCCAGCAGGAACATCCGGTGCAGGACGATCCCGGGGAGGGCGGCGGCGATGAGGTCGATGTCGATGTCGTCGCGGATCTCACCGCGTGCCGCGGCACGCCGGTAGATCTCGCGGCCGACCTCGAGCTTGGGGCTGATGAACTTCTCGCGGAACGCCGCGGCGAAGTCGGCGTCCCGGCCGGTCGCGGTGATGACCGCGCCGAGCATCGCCGTCTGGTTGTGGTCGGTGAGGCCGCCGGGAGCGCAGAACGTGGCGAGCAGGTCGCCGCGCAGGCTGCCGGTGTCGGCGGGAACGACGAGGGGCTCCTTGTGCTGGACCAGCGCGTCGATGACGAGGGCGGCCTTGCTGCTCCACCGCCGGTAGAGCGTGGCCTTCGACGCCTTCGCCTTCGAGGCGACCGCATCCATGGTCATGCGGTCGTAGCCGACGTCGACCAGGATCGCGAGCGCGGCGTCGAAGATCTCCTGCTCGCGGTCGCCCTCGACCCGGGGACGGGCCTGCGCGATGAGCTTGCGGGGGGACACGGTGGCCTCCTGGGAGTTCTTCGAACCGATGGAACGGTACGGTTTCGTTTCAAACGATGGTACGGACTCGTTTCATTCCTGGCAAGTCGGAATTCGTTGCGCTCTCCTCGCCCGTGAGGCGGCTGCCGTCGTGTCGGCGCGGGACGGCAAGATGGGGCCCATGAGTGCGGACGAGGTCGGGAGCGTCGGAGAGGCGGAGCGCGAGCACGCCCGCCTGGTGGCGGAGATCGAGGCGGCGTCGGACGCCTACTACCGCGACGGCAGCTCGCCCCTCACCGACGCCGAGTACGACGCGCTCCTCGCCGACCTCCGCGCGGTCGAGGAGCAGTTCCCGGCGCTGATCACCCCGGACAGCCCCACGCAGCGGGTGATGGGCAAGGCGTACACCGACTTCACGGCGTACGACCACCTCCAGCGGATGGAGTCGCTCGACAACGCGTTCAGCTCTGAGGAGCTCGAGGCGTGGTTCGACCGCGTCCTGCGCGAGACCGGCCGCACGCCGGCGCTGCTGTGCGAGCTCAAGGTCGACGGCCTCGCCATCAACCTGCTCTACACCGACGGTGTGCTCACCCGGGCGCTCACCCGTGGTGACGGCACGACCGGCGAGGACGTCACGCCCAACGTCGAGACGATCGCAGCGGTTCCTCGCCGGCTCACCGGCACGAAGGAGTTCCCGGTGCCCGCGCTGGTGGAGGTGCGCGGCGAGGTCTACCTGCCGAGCGCGACCTTCGAGCGGATCAACGAGGAGCAGCTCGCAGCCGGCAAGCCGCTCTACGCCAACGCCCGCAACACCGCGGCCGGCTCGCTGCGCCAGAAGGACCCCCGGGTCACCGCCTCACGCAACCTGACCATGGTCTGCCACGGCATCGGTGCGCGTGACGGCTTCGAGCCCACGGCCCAGTCGCAGGCGTACGCCGCCCTCGCCGCCTGGGGCCTGCCCGTGTCGGAGAAGGTGAAGGTGCTCGGCAGCGTCGCCGAGGTGCGCGACTACATCGACTACTGGGGCGAGCACCGGCACGACACCGCGGTGCTCGACCACGAGATCGACGGCGTCGTGGTCAAGGTCGACGACGTGGCGACCCAGCGCTCGCTGGGCAGCACGTCGCGGGCGCCGCGCTGGGCGATCGCCTACAAGTACCCGCCGGAGGAGGTCCACGCCAAGCTGCTGGACATCCAGGTCAACACCGGCCGCACCGGCCGGGTGACCCCGTTCGGCGTGATGGAGCCGACCAAGGTCGCCGGGTCCACTGTCGAGATGGCGACCCTGCACAACTTCTACGAGGTGGCCCGCAAGGACGTGCGACCCGGCGACACCGTCATCCTGCGCAAGGCTGGCGACGTGATCCCGGAGATCCTCGGGCCGGTGCTGGCGCTGCGGCCCGAGGGGCTGCCGGAGTGGGTGCCGCCGACGACCTGCCCGGCCTGCGGCACGGAGCTCGTCGAGCAGAAGGCCGGCGACAAGGACCGGCGCTGCCCCAACCACCGCGACTGCGAGGCGCAGGTCGTGGAGCGGATCAACCACGTGGCCGGCCGCGGCGCCTTCGACATCGAGGGGCTCGGCTGGGAGGCCGCCATCGCGCTGCACCAGTCGGGCGCGGTCGCCAACGAGGGAGACGTCTTCGACCTGACAGCCGAGAAGCTGCTGGCCACGCCGCTGTTCACGCGGGCGGCGAAGAAGGCCGAGCTCGAGGCGGGGTCGGGCGAGCGGGTCCTGACCGCGAACGCCGAGAAGCTGCTCGCGAACCTCGAGAGCAGCAAGGACGCCCCGCTGTGGCGGGTCCTGGTCGGGCTCTCCATCCGGCACTGCGGCCCGAGCGCCGCGCGTGCGCTCGCGGCGAGGTTCGGGTCGATGGACGCGATCCGGGCGGCCACCCCAGCCGAGCTGGCCGACACCGAGGGCGTGGGGTCGGTGATCGGCGAGGCCGTCACCGAGTGGTTCGGCGTCGACTGGCACGTGGAGATCGTCGACAAGTGGGCAGCCGCCGGCGTACGCATGGCCGACGAGCGCGACGAGTCCGTCGAGCAGACCCTCGAGGGCCTCACCGTCGTCGTGACCGGCGGCCTCCAGGGCTTCACCCGGGACTCGGTGAAGGAGGCGATCATCACCCGTGGCGGCAAGGCCGCCGGATCGGTGTCGAAGAAGACCGACTTCGTGGTCGTGGGCGAGAACGCAGGCACGAAGGCGGCCAAGGCCGAGGAGCTCGGGCTGAGGATCCTGGACGAGGCCGCCTTCGTGGTGCTGCTGGAGAAAGGGCCGGAGGCCCTTACCTCGTGACTACCTCGTCACCTTGACGATCAGGTAGCTGCCCAGGTAGCCCCGCGCCGTCGGGATCAGGACGCGGGTCGTGCCCAGCGGGAACCGGTAGGTGAAGGTGCCGGTGCTCGACACGGTCCGGTTCGCCAGGAGCACCCAGGTCTTCTTCGCCGAGCTCCAGTGCTCGAGCTTGACCTTCAGGCCCGCGATGCTCGCGGCCGGACGGATCTTCCAGGTGTCCTGGCAGTACGTCGTGGTGCAGGTCTTCGCCGTCCGCTTCGCGGTGCGGACGGGGGCGGCCCACCTCCAGGCGTAGGAGTCGCTGAACGTGTCGCCCGTGACGACGTCCTGGTTGCCGCCGAAGTAGTGCGCACGGAACTCGGCGGTCCCGGGGAGGAAGGAGTACCCCGCGATGCCGGCGATGGACGCGGTGTGCATCGACAGCGTGACGTCGATGGTCTTGAGGGTCGTCCAGGTGTCGCCGTTGTCGAGCGACCTCTCGATCGAGAGCTTCCCGGACTCGACGCCCGCCGGTACGCCGTCGGGGGACTCGCAGCTGCCCGCCGTCATGGCGACGTCCGCGATCACGGTGACGCTGCTGCCGTAGGGAACGGCCTGGTCCGTCGTCTGGTCGTTGATCGTGATGGTCGAGGTCGTGGCGCACGCGTTGCTGGTCGCGTGCGCGGGGCCGGCGACGGCGACCGCCGTGCCGGTCGCGGCGGCGGTGAGCGCGAGCGCGATGGTCGCGCTGCGCAGGCGTCGGAGGGCGGGAACAGTCATGGGGTGTCTCCACGGTTTCGAGATGCGGTCACGAGCCGGCACCGGTCCGGGGAACGCCCGATCGCAGCCTGGTGGAGGGATGCCGCCGTCATCATGACCCCGGATCCGACGGCGTGTGGGCGGAACGGCAAGAGTTTTGTCCGTCGTGACGCCCTTGGGCGGGCGTGCCGTCACCGGCCCGGCACCGGATACGTTGATGCACTGTGCTGCTCGGTGCTCTCTCGACCGTCCTGGTGGTCGCGGTCGTCCTGCTCGTCCCCGCGACCCTGCTGCTGTTCACCGTCCGCCCGGACCGCCGCCGCTGGCCGCTCGGCGTCCGCGAGACGATCGCGGTCGGGTCCGCCGGGCTCGGAGCCCTGGGCATCGGTGCCGCGATCGGCGCCGGACCGGGGCGCTCGCTGGTCGCCGCCGTCGTCATCGCCGCCACCGCGGGCGGCTGGTCGGCCCTCCTCCGGTCCTGGGCGACCCGCGGCGCCGTCGCCTGGGCACTGGCCCTGGTGACCGGCGTCTCGTACCTGGGCTACGTGCTCGCCTGGACGCTGCAGTCGCACCTGCACCCGGTCTCGTTCGTGCTCAGCACGGTCCTGCTGCTGCTCGAGACGTTCATGTTTCTCATCGGCGTGGGCTACCTGTGGGAGTTCGTCGACGTGCTGGCCCGCCGCGAGTGGAGCGAACGGCCCGTCACCACCGGTCACGCCCACCCCTTCGTGAGCATCCACGTGCCGACCCACAACGAGCCGCCGGACATGGTGATCGCGACGCTGGAGACCCTCCTGCGCCAGGAGTACGACGCCTACGAGGTGCTCGTCATCGACAACAACACCACCGACGAGGCGCTCTGGCGTCCGCTCGAGGCGTTTTGCGCCCAGCACGACCGCCTCCGCTTCCTGCATCTCGAGGACTGGCCGGGCTTCAAGTCCGGCGCCCTCAACGAGGCGCTGCGGGTCAGCGACCCCCGCGCCGAGGTGATCGGCATCGTCGACGCCGACTACCTGGTCGACCCGGACTGGCTGGCGAGCTGCGCCCCGATGTTCGGCGATCCGACCGTCTCGTTCGTCCAGACGCCACAGGACTACCGCGACTGGGAGCAGGCGTCGTACTTCCGCCGCCTCTACTACTCCTACGGCTACTTCTTCGACGTCTCGCAGCGGTCGCGCAACGAGCGCAACGGCGCCATCTTCGGCGGCACCATGGGCCTGATCCGGCGCTCGGCGCTGGTCGCCGAGGGAGGCTGGGACGAGTGGTGCATCACCGAGGACGCCGAGCTGTCGCTGCGCCTGCTGCGCGCGGGTGGGCGCGGCATCCACGTCGACCAGGCCTACGGCCGGGGCGTCATGCCGCTGACCTTCGAGGCGCTCAAGCGGCAGCGGTTCCGGTGGTGCTTCGGCGGCATCCAGCTCCTGCGCATGCACTGGCGCTCGCTGCTGCCCGGCCCGCGAACGCCGGAGAACCGGCTCACCTTCGCGCAGCGCTGGTCCTACCTGGTCGGCGGGCTTCAGTGGTTCGGCGACCTCGCCGCGCTGGTGTTCACCGGGTTCCTCGTCGTCGGCGGCCTGGACCAGGTCCTCGGCCAGGGCGTGGTGGTACGCCGGCTCAGCGGTCTCGTGCTCGTCTGCGTCGCGGCCCTGGTGCTGCTCGGTGCGCTCCGCTCGCTCGCGCTGGTGCGGCGCACGTCCGGCGCGAGCTGGGGCGACGCGATCGGTGCGTTCGGCATCTGGCTCGCCCTCGGGTGGACCGTCGCGCAGGCCACCTTCCGCGGCATGTTCGCCCGCCAGGGCGTCTTCCTGCGCACCCCCAAGGTCAGGGGGGAACCGCGGCCGATCGACGCGCTGCGGGGCAACCGGTTCGAGACCGTCGTCGCCATCGCGTGCGGTGTCCTCGGGGTCCTGACCCTGGCGCAGGGGACCTGGGCCGGTGGTTTCGTCGGAGCGCTGCTGCTCGTGCAGGGACTCGGGTTCGCGGCAGCGCCGTACAACAGCATCGCGGCCATCCGCGCCGACCTGCCCGAGGACCTGCGCCGGCTGCGGCGTGCGGGACTCGCGAGCTGGGGTCGTCCGGCCCGGCGCGGCGGCCTGCTGATCGCGGTCGCGGCGCTCGGTGCGGTCGCCCTCGTGGCGTTCGCCGCCCCCGTCGGCAACCCGCAGCTCTCGGACATCACCTCGAGGACCGCGCGACCCCGGCCGGCCGCATCCGGGAGGCCGACGCCGTCGGCGAGCGCGACGACGACCGGCTCGGCCGTCACCTCGGCCGCGACGACGGCGACGGCCGCCGGCACCGCCACGTCGAGCGGGGCGACGGCTGCCGGTCACCCCACGACCACGGCGGCCGGTGGGCGCACGCACGCCACCGCGCCGACGTCCGCCCCGACCACCAACGCGGGCGGTCAGACCAAGCCGACCCAGGCGAGCACGCCGACCCAGGGCAACAAGCCCACGTCGGCCCCGACCCGCGCCACCCACACGGCACCGGTCCACCCCACGGCCACCGCGACGCACGGTCGTCCGTGACGTGACGGAGCCCCGGGTATGTCGTACCCGGGGCTCCGTGTTGCTGATCGTCAGTAGCGATACACCGTGATCTTCCAGTAGTCGCTGAGGTAACCGCGGCCGGAAGGGAGGTAGACCCGCGTCACGCCGAGCTTGTAGTTCGCGGTAAAGGCGCCCTGCGAGTTCGCACGCACGGTTGCGACCGTCTTCCAACTTGTCCCGATCCTGCGCTTGAGCGTCACCTTGAGGCCACTGAGGCTGCTCCCGGGCAGGGCCTTGTAGGTGATTCGCTTGCCGCCGCGGATCCGGCTTTCGCGGACCTTTTTGAGGTTGCGGTAGACGCCGACGAACTTCACACTCGAGGCGGAACTGGCGAACGTGTCATTCCACGGGTTCGCCGTGGCATCGGTGCCGCTGTCGTACGCCGCCTGGAAGTAGGTGTTCTTCGTGGCGTAGCGTCCAGCAAAGTAGGTGCCACTCGGGATGTCCGTCGGAGACTGGACAGTCTTGATTACGGTCCAGGTGTTGCCTCCGTCAGTGGTCCTCGCGACTCGCAGTCGTCCACTGGCCGGGTAGTTCGGGTCCCCGGAGGGGCACGTCGCCGTCACGGTCACGCTGATGCCGACGGACTGGCCGTACACAATTGCCTGGCTGGCTGCGGTCTTCCCGTTGATGGTGAGCGACGTGGCGGTCGTGCATGCCTCGTTGTCTGCGTGTGCCGGGCCGGCCACGCCCACGGCGGTGGCCACCGTGGCGGTGGTCATCGTCAGGGCGACGAGCGTGCGGCGCAGGCGTACAGAAGTTCGGATCATGTGTCTCTCTCCCCGGAAGAGCTGGTGATGTGTCGAGGGGGTTGTATCCGTTGCCACCGTCGCCAAACACCGGACTAGACCACCGATCCTCGGGTGAAGCCTCAGGCGGGGCCCCGTCCCGCCAGGATCCGCCGCGCGTAGCCGCGCACATCGGCGTCGACGTCCTTGGTCGCGGCCTCCAACCCGTCCCGCACGTCGGCGCGGTCGGTGAACCCGCGCAGCGCGATCACCGCCGCCTTGCGCACGTCGAGGTGGTCGTCGCCGAGCGCGGTGAGCAGGTGCGGTGCGGCCAGGTTCGCGGGCGCGCCGGCGAGCCCGCGGGCGGCACCGGTGCGCACCTGCCAGGCCGGGTCGGCGATGCCGTCGGCGGCAGCGGCCGCCAGGGCGGTGTCGTCGAGGCCGGCGGCCGCCTCGAGGGCGGCGGCCCGCACCAACAGGTCCGCGTCGGACGCGAGGGCGAGGA
>DATFHM010000415.1:0-11731 GCA_035248385.1 Nocardioides sp.
CGAGGTCCCCGCCGACGTACTCACCCACACCCGGGAGCTCGTGGCCCGCGGCAAGGCCGCCGAGGCCGAGTGGCGCCAGCAGTACGACGCGTGGGCCGCCGCGAACCCCGACGCCGAGAAGATCCTCGCCCGGATGCGCACGCGCTCCCTCCCCGAGGGCCTCACCGACGCGCTGCCGGTCTTCGACGCCGACGCCAAGGGCCTCGCCACCCGCGCGGCGTCCGGTCAGGTGATCAACGCGATCGCGCCCGTCATGCCCGAGCTCTGGGGCGGCTCGGCCGACCTCGCCGGCTCGAACAACACCACGATCAAGGGTGCGCCGTCCTTCATCCCCGCCGACCGCTCGACCGGCGAGTGGAAGGGCGACCCGCTGCACGGCCGGGTGCTCCACTTCGGCATCCGCGAGCACGGCATGGGCGCGATCATGAACGGCATCGCCCTGCACGGCGGCACGCGCGTCTTCGGCGGCACCTTCCTGCAGTTCTCCGACTACATGCGCGGCGCGGTGCGCGTCGGCGCGCTGATGGGCGCCCCGGTCATCCACGTCTGGACCCACGACTCCGTCGGTCTCGGTGAGGACGGCCCGACCCACCAGCCGATCGAGCACGTCGCCGCGCTCCGCGCGATCCCCGGCCTGGACGTGGTCCGGCCGGCCGACGCGAACGAGACCGCGGCCGCCTGGGGCGCCGTCCTCGCCCACAACGACCGTCCCGCGGCGCTCATCCTGAGCCGGCAGAACGTGCCGACGTTCCCGCGCGGCACCGACGGCTTCGCGACCACCGACGGCGTCGCCAAGGGTGGGTACGTCCTCATCGACGCCGACGGCGGCGAGCCCGACGTGGTCATCATCGCCACCGGCTCCGAGGTGCAGCTCGCGGTCGCCGCGCGCGAGCAGCTCAAGGCCGAGGGCATCAACGCCCGCGTCGTCTCCATGCCGTGCGTGGAGTGGTTCGAGGCCCAGACCCAGGCCTACCGCGACAGCGTCATCCCGCCGATCGTCAAGGCCCGCGTGTCCGTCGAGGCCGGCGTCAAGCAGGGCTGGCGGGAGTACGTCGGCGACGCCGGCCGGATCGTCAGCATCGACCACTACGGCGCCAGCGCCGACGCGGCCACGCTGTTCCGCGAGTTCGGCTTCACGCCCGAGCGCGTGGTGGCCGCGGCGAAGGACAGCATCAACCACGTGAACGACTTCGGGAAGTAGCCCGACGTACCGTTGACGACAACCGAGACTACGGAGGATCTGATGAGTGACCGGCTCAAGGCACTGAGCGACGCGGGCGTTTCCATCTGGCTCGACGACCTGTCGCGCGAGCGCATCGAGACGGGGAACCTGGCCGACCTCGTCGCGAACAGCTCGGTGGTCGGCGTGACCACGAACCCGACGATCTTCGCGAGCGCGATCGCCAAGGGCCAGCGCTACGACGCTCAGGTCCGCGAGCTCGTCGCCGCCGGCAGCAACGCCGACGAGGTGATCTTCGCGCTCACCACCGAGGACGTCCGCAACGCCTGCGACATCCTCGCCCCCGTCGCCGCGGCGACGAAGGCCGACGGCCGGGTCTCCATCGAGGTCGAGCCCACGCTGGCGAACGACACCGACGCGACCGTCGCCTCGGCGAAGGCGCTGTGGGCCGCGGTCGACCGCCCGAACGCCCTGATCAAGATCCCCGCGACGCTCGAGGGCCTGCCCGCGATCACCGCGGTCATCGCCGAGGGCATCTCGGTGAACGTGACCCTGATCTTCTCCGTCGAGCGGCACCGCCAGGTCATGGACGCCTACCTCACCGGCCTGGAGCAGGCCGCGGAGAAGGGCATCGACCTCTCGACCATCGAGTCGGTCGCCTCCTTCTTCGTCTCCCGCGTCGACACCGAGATCGACGCCCGGCTCGAGAAGATCGGCTCCGACGAGGCCCTCGCGGCCCGCGGCAAGGCGGCCGTCGCCAACGCGATCCTGGCGTACGCGGCGTTCGAGGAGGTCTCCGCCTCGGACCGCTGGCAGGCTCTCGCGGCGAAGGGCGCCAACCCGCAGCGCCCCCTGTGGGCCTCGACCGGCGTGAAGAACCCGGCCTACCCCGACACGATGTACGTCGCCGACCTGGTCGTCGCCGACACCGTCAACACCATGCCCGAGAAGACCATGCAGGCCTTCGCCGACCACGGCGAGGTGGCCGGCGACGTCGTCTCCGGACGTGCCGCCGAGGCCCAGGCCGTGTTCGACGGCATCGCTGCCCTCGGTGTCGACCTGCCGGACGTGTTCCGGGTGCTGGAGACCGAGGGCGTCGAGAAGTTCAAGGTCTCCTGGTCGGAGCTCGTCGAGACGGTCAAGGGCCAGATGGACGGCGCCGCATCGTGAGCCAGCCGCCCGTCGACGCCACGACGACGGCTCCCTGGAAGGCGTTGACCGGGTACGCCGACGGCTTCCGCCCCGACCTCCGCGGCTGGTTCGCGGAGGACCCCGAGCGGGTCGGGCGGCTGACCTTCGACGCCTGCGCCCTCCACGTCGACCTCTCGAAGGGGCTCTTCACCCACGAGATCCTCGGCACGCTCGTCGAGCTCGCCGACGCGGTCGGGCTGGTCGAGCGGCGCGACGCGATGTTCCGCGGTGAGCGGATCAACGTCACCGAGAACCGGTCGGTCCTGCACACCGCGCTCCGGCTGCCCGCCGACGCGACGCTGGTGGTCAACGGCAAGAACGTCGTGGCCGACGTGCACGCCGCACTCGAGCACATGTACGCGTTCGCCTCCCAGATCCGCTCCGGTGAGTGGAAGGGCGTCACCGGCCGCCGGATCAAGACGGTCGTGAACATCGGCATCGGCGGTTCCGACCTCGGTCCGGTGATGGCCTACGAGGCCCTGGCGCCGTACCGGCACCTGGACCTGGAGTGCCGGTTCATCAGCAACATCGACCCGACCGACGCGGCCCGCAAGCTCGCGGACCTCGACCCGACGACCACGCTGTTCATCGTCTCCAGCAAGACCTTCAGCACCCTGGAGACGCTGACGAACGCGCGGCTGTGCCGGGCGTGGCTGCTGGGCAACCTGCGCGCGCGTGGCCTGTTCCACGGCGAGGACAACGAGGCCGTGTCGCGGCACTTCGTCGCCGTCTCGACCGCGCTCGACAAGGTCGCCGAGTTCGGCATCGACCCGGCCAACGCGTTCGGCTTCTGGGACTGGGTCGGCGGCCGCTACTCCGTCGACTCGACGATCGGCACCTCGCTCGCGATCGCGATCGGGCACGACCGGTTCGCCGAGTTCCTCGGCGGGATGCACCAGATGGACGAGCACTTCCGCACGACCCCGCTCGAACGCAACGTGCCGGCCCTGATGGGCCTGCTGAACATCTGGTACCGCAACTTCCTGGGGGCCGGCACGCACGCGGTGCTCCCGTACTCGCAGCTGCTGCACCGCTTCCCGGCGTACCTCCAGCAGCTGACGATGGAGTCCAACGGCAAGTCCGTGCGCTGGGACGGCTCGCCGGTCACGTCCAAGACCGGCGAGGTGTTCTGGGGCGAGCCCGGCACCAACGGCCAGCACGCCTTCTACCAGCTGATCCACCAGGGCACCGACCTGGTGCCGGCCGACTTCGTGGCGTTCGCGACGCCGGCCTACCCGCTGCGCGACGGTGACACCGACGTGCACGAGCTGTTCCTGTCGAACTTCTTCGCCCAGACCCAGGCGCTGGCCTTCGGCAAGACGCCCGACGAGGTCCGCGCGGAGGGTACGCCGGAGAAGATCGTCGCCGCCCGCGTCTTCCCCGGCAACCGGCCGACCACCTCGATCATGGCGCCGGCGCTCACGCCGTCGGTGCTCGGGCAGCTGATCGCGCTCTACGAGCACATCACGTTCACGCAGGGTGCGATCTGGGGCATCGACAGCTTCGACCAGTGGGGCGTCGAGCTCGGCAAGCAGCTCGCGCTGCAGGTCGCGCCCGCGGTCGAGGGTGATCAGGCCGCGCTGGCCGCGCAGGACGCGTCGACGCGCGAGCTGATCGAGTACTACCAGCAGCACCGGAGGTCGTGATGGACGCCCCAGCTCCCCGGATCGAGGTCCACCCGGACGCGGCGGCCCTCGCCACGACGATCGCCGGCGAGCTGGTGAGCCGGCTGGCCGACGCGCAGGCCGCGGGCGTGGTGCCGGCCGTCTGCCTGACCGGCGGCACGATCGCGGACGCCGTGCACCGCGAGATCGGGCGGCTCGGGCCGGACTCCGGTGTCGACTGGGCCGCGGTCGACTTCTGGTGGGGCGACGAGCGGTACGTCGACCTCGACTCCCCCGACCGGCTCTCGACCGCGGCGCGCGAGGCCTTCCTCGGCCCGCTGGGCGTGCCCGAGGCTCGGATCCACGCGTTCCCGACGCCGTCCTCGGCGTGCTCGGTGGACGAGGCGGCGCGCGCCTACGGTGCCGAGCTGCGCCTCGCGCCGCAGCACGAGTTCCTGGTCACGATGCTCGGCATCGGTCCCGACGGCCACGTCGCCTCCCTCTTCCCGGGCTTCCCGCAGCTCGCGTCGGAGGACATCACCGTGGGAGTGACGGGCTCCCCCAAGCCGCCGCCGGCGCGGATGTCGCTGACGTTCCCCGCCCTCGGGCACTCGGCGTCGGTGTGGTTCATGGCGAGCGGCGACGGCAAGGCGGATGCCGTACGCCGGGCACTGGCCGAGGACGGCTCGATCGAGGAGACGCCGGCCCGCGGCGTGCACGGCAGCACGGAGACGATCTGGTTCCTGGACCAGGCTGCTGCCTCGCAGGTCTGACCCCTCGCGTCACGCCCGGAGCCAGTTGGGGCTCCATCGGCTGTGGACGGCGCCGTGTCTCCACAGGCCGTGCTGAGCACCGGCCGTGATGTCGGGGCCGCCGACCAGCATCGGGCGGCATGAACAAGCTCTGCCGCATCCCCGTCGTCGTCGCCCTCGCGCTGCTCGCCTGCCTCACCGTCGCCCTTCCGTCGTCGGCCGCACCTGCCCCACCGCGCGCGGCGCCGCGTCTGGTGATCGGCCCGGGCACGACGGCGGAGCCCGGCTTCGTGGGGTACGTGACGTCCGGCGGGGCCGCCCTGGGCGTCGCGCGGCTGCGCGACGGGCGCTACGGGATCTGCCTCGACACCGGTCGGCGGGTGTGGCCGGACCGGCGCGGCAGCGGGGTCTGGCGGCGGGACCCACGGGTCGGGTACCTGACCTCCCGCTACCTGCCGGTCGCCCGTCGCGAGCCGGTCACCGCGGCCGCTCTCTGGTGGGCGGTGGGGCTGGACCTCGGCCTCAACTCGGGTCGCGCGCGGATGCGGCGTCACCTGGCCGTCGTACGGACCGAGTCGCCGGCGCTCTTCGGCCGGATCCGGCTGCGCCACCGCGCCCTGCTCACCGACCTGCGCAGCCACGGCTCCGCGTCCGGTCGCTACCTGGCCGCCCGTCCGGTGCTGTCCCGCGACCACGTCTCCGGCCTGGCGCTGAGGTCCGACACCGGCGCGGCGGTGCCGGGCGTGCGGGTCGCGCTGCGGCTCAGCGGGGGCACCTTCGCGGACGGTGGCCAGACCTGGAGCGGCAGTGCCGGTGCGAGCCCGCGCTGGCGACGCAGCAGCGACGGCGGTGCCGTGCACCTCGAGGTCCGCTACACCGGCGTACCCGCCTCGGGCTACCTGCTGGAGCGCAGCGGCGCGCGCTACCAGCGGGTCGCGGTGGCAGCAAGGCTCGGCGTCGCCGTCCGGTCGGCGAGCCTGCCCGCGCTGCCCGTACCCGTCCTGCACACGGTCGTCAGCAGCGGCCTCAGCGTCGTCGGCGACACGACCTCCGACGCCGTCACGGTCCACGGGTCCGGTGGCGCGGTGCTGTCGGGACAGTGGCGGCTTCTCGGACCGCTGCAGCCGGGCGCCACAGGGTGCGCCGGCCTCGACTGGTCCCAGGCCGCCACCGCCTCGTCCGGGGACTTCACAGTGACCGGTGACGGCACCTCGACCGTCGGTGCCGCGACGCTCGCCTCGGCGGGCTGCTTCACCTACGTCGAGCGCCTCGACGCCTCGCCCTCGACTCGGGCGACCGCGTGGACGACCGCGGGCGACGCCAGCGAGACCACGCTCACCCGGGCACACCCGACCTTGAGCACCCGGGTCTCCCGCGAGCGGGCGACCGTCGGCGACGGGCTGCACGACGTGGTGACGGTGAGAGGCCTGCCCACAGGAAGCCCTGCCCGTCTGGACTGGCGACTGCTCGGTCCGCTCGCGCCGGATGGTGCGAGCTGCCGGGGCGTGCGATGGTCCGGGGCGCCCGTCCGTGCGGCCGGGCAGCTGGACGTCGCCCACGACGGCAGCGTGGTCGTCGGCGCGCTCACGATCAGCCGTGGCGGCTGCTACACCTACCAGGAGCGTCTCGACGCGACTCCGACGTCACTGGCTACCGGCTGGACGGCGGCCGGTCTGGTCGCGGAGAGCACGACGGTCGGCCCGCGCGCTCCCCGGGTGCCACCGCACCCGCAGGTCGACACCGGAGGTTCCCGGCCGGCTGTGCGCGGTCAGCGTGCGATGGGCCCGGGCGCGGCCGTCCGCATCCCGGGAGGCTCCGCGGACGTCCCGCTCTCACCGATCGGGTTCCGCGACGCGGTCCTGACTCCCCCGTCGGTGGACGTCGCCGGCTGGTGGTCGGGCGGAGCGCATCCGGACGCCCTCGTCGGTACGACGGTCCTCGCCGGACACGTCTCGGACGACCGCGGCCGCCTCGGACCGTTCGCCCGGCTGCGGCGTACCCGCGTGGGCGCGGTCGTCACCACGACGTGGGCCGGCGTCGAGACCCGCTGGCGGGTCACCACGGTCCGGTCCTACGACCGGCGTGACCTAGCGCGCTCGCTGTTCGCGCAGGACGTCGTGCGCCGGCTGGTCCTGATCACCTGCACTGACCGGGTGGACGGGCCTGGGGGCTCGTTCCACTACCGCCGCAACCTCGTGGTCACAGCCGTGCCCGCATCGATCAGAAGATGATCTCGCCGCTCTTGCGGCGCGAGCGCAGCAGCTGGATGGCGTCCTCGAGGATGACCTGGGCCTCCTTGTCGGAGCGACGCTCCTTCACGTAGGCCAGGTGGGTCTTGTAGGGCTCGATCTTGGTCGGCGGCGGAGTGTTCTCCGAGTCCAGACCCGCCGGGAGGCCGCACTTCGGGCAGTCCCAGGAGTCGGGGGCGGTCGCCTCGACCGAGAACGAGATCACCGTGCGGTGCTCGTTGGCGCAGAAGTAGGTGACCGCCTGCCGCGGCGCTGCTTCGCCCCGCTCGGCCTCACCCATCGGTCCTGCGCCGACCCGACTACCGCGGATCGCGTTCCCACCACCGGCCAAAGGACTCTCCTCAACTCACGTGCCTGATCCGGCGGGCCGTCGGCCACGCCGGAAGTCGATCGGTTGTTACTGGTAGGCCAACAGGAGGCCGAGGGCGATCACACAGGCGAACCAGATGATCCCGATGCCGATCGTGAACCGATCGAGGTTGCGTTCGGCCACCGACGAGCCACCCAGGGAGCTCGAGACGCCGCCGCCGAACATGTCCGAGAGCCCGCCCCCGCGTCCCTTGTGCAGCAGCACCAGCATGATCAGCAGAACGCTGCAGATGATGAGCAGGATGGTCAGGAGCGTCGACAACACGGTGGGAATCCTACGTCAGGGACGTGCGGGTGACGGCACCGAGGGTCAGCCGAGAGACGGCATGTCGTAGAACCGGCAGATCCCGCCGAACTCGTCGGCCTGCAGGCTGGCTCCGCCGACCAGGCAGCCGTCGACATCGGCCTTCGCCATGATGCCGGCGACGTTGGCCGCCTTGACCGAGCCGCCGTACAGGATGCGGACGCCGTCGGCGGCCTCGTCGCCGTACGACTCGCGCAGCTGGCCGCGGACGGCCTCGCAGACCTCCTGCGCGTCCTCCGGCGTGGCCACCTCGCCCGTGCCGATCGCCCAAACGGGCTCGTAGGCGATCACCAGGCCCGCGACCTGCTTCTTGCTCAGGCCGGCCAGGGAGCCCTCGACCTGGGCCATCGTGAACGGCACCTGCTCGCCCGCCTGGCGGACCTCGAGGCCCTCGCCGACGCAGACGATCGGGGTCATGCCCGCAGCCAGGGTCGCCTTCGCCTTCGCGGCGACGATCGCGTCGGTCTCCGCGTGGTACTGGCGGCGCTCGGAGTGGCCGACGACGACGTAGGAGCACCCGAGCTTCGCGAGCATCCCGGCCGAAATCTCGCCGGTGTAGGCGCCGCTCTCGTGCATCGAGACGTCCTGGGCGCCGTACCGGATCGAGAGACGGTCACCGTCGATGACGGTCTGGACCGATCGGATGTCGGTGAACGGCGGGATGACGGCGACCTCGGCCTTGGCGTAGTCGTGGCGCTTGTCGGCCAGCGTGAACGCCAGCTTCTGAACCAGCGCCACCGCCTCGGCGTGGTTGAGGTTCATCTTCCAGTTGCCCGCCATCAGCGGGGTGCGGGTGGCCACGGTCAGTCCTCCAGGACGGTGATGCCGGGGAGCTGCTTGCCCTCGAGGTACTCCAGGCTGGCGCCGCCGCCGGTCGAGATGTGGCCGAACGCGGCCTCGTCGAACCCGAGCGTGCGCACGGCCGCGGCGGAGTCACCGCCGCCGACGACGGAGAGACCGTCGGTCTTGGTGAGCGCCTCGGCGACGGCGCGGGTGCCCTCGGCGAAGGCGGGCTGCTCGAAGACGCCCATCGGGCCGTTCCAGAAGACCGTGCGGGCGTCGGCGAGAGCCGCCGCGAAGGCCGCGCCGGACTCCGGGCCGATGTCGAGGCCCAGCGCGTCGGCGGGGATCGCGTCGGCCGCGACCACCCGGGCCGACGCCTCGTCGCCGAAGGAGTCGGCGACGACGATGTCGGTCGGCAGCACGATCTCGACGCCGGTGTCGGCGGCACGCTGCAGGTAGTCGAGGCAGGTCGGGATCTGGTCCTCCTCGAGCAGGCTCTTGCCCACCTCGTGGCCCTGGGCCTTGAGGAAGGTGAACACCATGCCGCCGCCGATGAGCAGCTTGTCCGCCTTGCCGAGCAGGTTGTCGATCACGCCGAGCTTGTCGGACACCTTGGAGCCACCGAGCACGACGACGTAGGGACGCTCCGGGTCCTCCGTCAGCCGGCGCAGGACGTCGATCTCGGCCGCGACGAGCGTGCCCATCGCGTGCGGGAGCCGCTGCGCGACGTCGTACACGCTGGCCTGCTTGCGGTGGACGACACCGAATCCGTCGGAGACGAAGACGTCGGCGAGTCCGGCGAGCCTGTCGGCGAAGGCGCCGCGCTCGACGTCGTCCTTGCTCGTCTCGCCGGCGTTGAACCGGACGTTCTCGAGCAGGGCGACCTGGCCGTCGTCCAGCCCGGCCACGACGGTCCGCGCCGACTCACCGACCGTGTCGGTCGCGAAGGCGACGTCGGCACCGAGCAGCTCGCCGAGGCGGGCGGCCACCGGCGCCAGGGAGTACGCCGGGTCCGGCTCGCCCTTCGGCCGGCCGAGGTGGGCGGTCACGACCACCCGCGCACCGGCGTCGGCCAGCTTCTGGATCGTGGGCACGCTGGCACGGATACGGCCGTCGTCGGTGATGCTCGTGCCGTCGAGCGGGACGTTGAGGTCGGAGCGGACCAGGACCCGCTTGCCGGAGACCGTGGACAGGAACGCGTCGTCGAGAACGTTGAAGGTAGCCATCAGGCCGGGAGCGTAGCGCCTACGTGCACCACCAGGTCCGCGAGCCGGTTCGAGTACCCCCACTCGTTGTCGTACCAGCCCGCCACCTTGACCTGGTCGCCGATCACCTTGGTGAGCGGTGCGTCGAAGATGCAGGACGCCGAGTCGGTCACGATGTCGGAGGAGACGATGGGGTCGGTGGAGTACTTCAGGATCCGCCCGTCGGCCGCCGCGCGGACCGCCTCGTTGACCTCCTCCACGCTGGTCTCCCGGGACGCCGAGAACGACAGGTCGGTCAGCGAGCCGGTCGGCGTCGGGACGCGCAGGGCATAGCCGTCCAGCTTGCCCTTGAGCTCGGGCATGACCAGCCCGATCGCCTTCGCGGCACCCGTCGAGGTCGGGACGATGTTGAGCGCCGCCGCCCGGGCCCGGCGCAGGTCCTTGTGGATGTTGTCCTGCAGGTTCTGGTCGGCCGTGTAGGCGTGCACGGTGGTCATCAGCCCCCGCTCGATGCCGATGGCCTCGTGCAGGGCCTTCGCCATCGGCGCCAGGCAGTTCGTGGTGCACGAGGCGTTCGAGATGACGGTGTGCAGCGCGGGGTCGTACACGTCCTGGTTCACGCCCATGACGATGGTGGCGTCCTCGTTGGTGGCCGGCGCGGAGATGATCACCTTCTTCGCCCCGCCGCCGTCGACGTGGGCCCGCGCCTTCGTGGCGTCGGTGAAGAACCCGGTCGACTCCACGACCACGTCGACCCCGAGCTCGCCCCACTTCAGCAGCGCGGGATCTCGCTCGGCGGTCACCGCGATCTCCGCGTCGCCGACGGTGATCGCTCCCTCGGTCGCCTTCACCTCGGCGTCGAGCCGCCCCAGGATCGAGTCGTACTTGAGCAGGTGGGCGAGCGTCGCCGTGTCGGTGAGGTCGTTGACCGCCACGATCTCGATGTCGAGGCCGCTGCCTCGCACCGCACGGAAGAAGTTGCGCCCGATCCGGCCGAATCCGTTGATGCCTACACGCACAGTCACTGTCAGAGCTCCTCTGTCAGGTGGGGTGTTGCCGGGTGACGCAGGTCATGCGTCTCCCTCGACCCTAGCCAACATCCGGAGCCGGCATCAGCCCTCGTCGACGAGCATCTCCGGAGTCAGGGAGGCCTCGGTGTCCGGGATGCCGAGCTCCTCGGCCCGCTTGTCGGCCATCGCCAGCAACCGCCGGATGCGACCCGCGATGGCGTCCTTGGTGAGGGCGGGCTCGTGGAGCTGGCCGAGCTCCTCCAGCGAGGCGTTCTTGTGCTCGAGGCGCAGCGTGCCGGCGAGCTTGAGGTGGTCGGGGACCTCGTCGCCGAGGATCTCCATCGCGCGCTCGACGCGGGCGCCGGCCGTGACCGCGGCACGCGCGGAGCGGCGCAGGTTGGCGTCGTCGAAGTTCGCGAGCCGGTTGGCCGTGGCACGGACCTCGCGGCGCATCCGCCGCTCCTCCCACGCCATCAGGGTCTCGTGGGCGCCGAGCCGGGTGAGCAGCTGGCCGATGGCGTCGCCGTCGCGGATCACGACGCGGTCGACACCGCGGACCTCGCGGGCCTTGGCCTGGATGCCGAGCCGGCGCGAGACGCCGACCAGGGCGAGGGCGGCCTCGGAGCCGGGGCAGGTGACCTCGAGCGAGGACGAGCGACCCGGCTCGGTCAGCGAGCCGTGCGCGAGGAAGGCGCCCCGCCAGGCGGCGACGGCGTCGCACGCACCACCGGAGACGACGGCAGGCGGAAGGCCGCGGACCGGACGCCCGCGCTGGTCGAGGAGACCGGTCTGCCGCGCCAGCGCCTCGCCGTCACGGACGACCCGGACGATGTAGCGGCTGCCCTTGCGCAGGCCGTTGCCCTGCACCATCACGACGTCGGAGGACTGGCCGTAGATCTCGGAGATGTCCTTGCGCAGCCGGCGCGCGGCCGCACCGGTGTCCAGCTCGGCCTCGACGACGATCCGGCCACCCACGATGTGCAGACCGCCGGCGAAGCGCAGCGTCGAGGCGACCTCCGCCTTGCGGCAGCAGACCTTCGTCACCGGGATCGCCGAGAGCTCTGCCTTGACCTGACCCGTCATC
>DATFHM010000416.1:0-3387 GCA_035248385.1 Nocardioides sp.
TCCCGCTCGAGCAGGTCGGTGCAGTAGCGGGAGGTGGAGAGCACGTGCGCCAGGCGCTCGGCGACCTCGCCCTCGTCGCGGAGCGTCGAGAGGAACCACGGGGTCCGGCCGAGCGCCTCGCTGAGCCGGCGGAAGCCGAACAGCCCGCCGTCGGGGTCGGCGCCGTCGGCGAACCACTGCAGCATCGCCGGGAGCAGGGCCCGCTGGATCTGGGCGGTCCGGGTGACGCCGACGGTCAGGAACTCCAGGTGCCGCAGGGCGGCCTGCGGGTCGGCGTACCCCAGGGCGGCGAGGCGCTCGACAGCCGCCTCGGGCGAGAGCCGTGCCTCGTCGGTGGCGATCCGGGCGACGGCGCTGAGCAGCGGCCGGTAGAAGAGCTTCTGGTGCAGCCGGGTGACCTCGCGGCGCTGGTCGAGCCACTCCTGCTCGAGCTTCTCCGCGGAGTCGCGGAAGAAGCGCAGGCTGCGGCCGAGCCGGCGCAGCGAGTCCTCGTCGGAGGGCAGCAGGTGGGTGCGCTGCAGCCGGTACAGCTGGATGCGGTGCTCGAGCTGGCGCAGGAAGGCGTAGGCGCGGTGCAGCGCCTCGCCGTCCTCGCGGCCGACGTACCCCCTGCTGGCGAGCGCGGCCAGGGCCGAGAGCGTGGTGCCGGAGCGGATCTGGTCGTCGGTGCGGCCGTGCACGAGCTGGAGCAGCTGGACCGCGAACTCGACATCGCGCAGCCCGCCGACCCCCAGCTTGAGCTCGCGGTCGGCATCCTTGGCGGGGATGTGGTCGACGACCCGGCGCCGCATCGCGCGCGCCGCGTCGACGAAGCCGTCGCGATCGGCGGCGGCCCACACCATCGGCTGGGTCATCGCGACGAACTCCCGGCCCAGCTCCAGGTCGCCGGCCACCGGCCGGGCCTTGAGGAGCGCCTGGAACTCCCAGGTCTCCGCCCACCGCTCGTAGTAGCCGTGGTGGCTGGCGATCGTGCGGCTCAGCGGACCGGCCTTGCCCTCCGGCCGCAGGTTGGCGTCGACCGTCCAGATCGTGCCCTCGGCGGTGTGGTCGGAGCAGACGCGCATCAGCTGCGAGGCGAGCCGTGACGCCACCTGGGCGTCGCCGTCGTGCGCGAAGATCACGTCGACGTCGGAGACGTAGTTGAGCTCGTGCCCGCCGCACTTGCCCATCGCGACGATCGCCAGCCGGACGTCGTCGGCCGCGGCTCCGACCCTCTTCCGGGCGATCACGAGCGCCGCGTCGAGCGTGCCGGCGGCGAGGTCCGCGAGCTCGGCCGCCGCGTCGTCGACGCGCAGCTCGTGGGTGAGGTCGCGCGCCGCGATCCGCAGCAGCTGCCGGCGGTACTCCACCCGCAGCGCGTCGCAGGCCTCGGCGTCGGAGCGCCCCTCGACCGCGTCGAGCAGCCCCTGGCGCAGGTGGTACGCCGGGGCGCGGGTCGATCCCAGCGTCGGGTCGGCGAGCTCGAGCCAGTGCCGGGGGTGGGCGACCAGGTGGTCGGCCAGCGCGGTGCTCGCACCCATCACGCTGAGCAGCCGCATCGCCGTACCCTCGTCGGCCGCGACCGCGGAGACCATGGCCGGACCGTCGTCGCCGAGCGCGTCGGCCAGCCGGCCCAGGCCGGCCAGGGCGGCGTCGGGGTCGGCCGTGCGGCCGAGGTAGCTCAGCAGCGCGTCACCGTCCGGACCGAACGCGTCCAGCCCGGCGCGCGCCCGGTCGATGTCGGCGAACCCGGCCCGGATGAGGGCGAGCCGGTGCGCTGAGCGAGGCATGTCCTAGAGGACCGGCAGCATCCGGTCCCGCTCGAAGGCCGACACCTGGCCGCGGTACTCGTCCCACTCGGCGCGCTTGTTGCGCAGGAAGTAGTCGAAGACCTGCTCCCCCAGCGTCTCGGCGAGCAGCTCGGAGCTCTCCGCGATGTGGATCGCGTCGTTGAGGTTCTTCGGCAGCGGGTCGATGCCGAGCGCGCGCCGCTCGCGGTCGCTCAGCGCCCACACGTTGTCCTCGGCCTCGGGCGGCAGCTCGTAGCCCTGCTCGATCCCCTTGAGGCCGGCGGCCAGGATCGCCGCGTAGGCCAAGTAGGGGTTGCACGCGCTGTCGATCGTGCGCAGCTCGATGCGCGCCGACTGGCCCTTGTTGGGCTTGTACATCGGCACCCGCACCATGGCCGAGCGGTTGTTGTGCCCCCAGCAGACGTACGACGGGGCCTCGCCGCCGGTCATCATCCGCTTGTAGGAGTTGACCCACTGGTTGGTGACGACGCTGATCTCGCCCGCGTGGTGCAGGATCCCGGCGATGAAGTGCCGGGCGGTCTTGGACAGCTGGTACTCGGCGCCCGCCTCGTAGAAGGCGTTCTGGTCGCCCTCGAACAGGCTGACGTGGGTGTGCATGCCGGAGCCCGGGTGCTCGGTGAACGGCTTGGGCATGAAGGTGGCCCACACGCCCTGGCTCAGCGCGACCTCACGGATGACCGTCCGGAAGGTCATGATGTTGTCGGCGGTGGTCAGCGCGTCGGCGTACCGCAGGTCGATCTCCTGCTGGCCGGGGCCGCCCTCGTGGTGGCTGAACTCCACCGAGATGCCCATCGCCTCGAGCATCGTGATCGCCTCGCGGCGGAAGTCGGACCCGTGCGAGTGCACGGTGTGGTCGAAGTAGCCGCTGCGGTCCAGCGGGACCGGCTTCTTGCCCTTCTGCGGCTCGTCCTTGAACAGGTAGAACTCGACCTCGGGGTGGGTGTAGAAGGTGAAGCCCTGCTCGGCCGCCTTCGACAGGGTGCGCTTGAGGACGTTGCGCGGATCGGCGTACGACGTGGAGCCGTCGGGCATCACGATGTCGCAGAACATGCGGGCCGTCGCCGGGCCCTCCATGCTGCGCCACGGCAGGATCTGGAAGGTGCTCGGGTCGGGCAGCGCGAGCATGTCCGCCTCGTACACGCGGGCGAAGCCTTCGATCGCCGAGCCGTCGAAACCGATGCCCTCGCTGAAGGCACCCTCGAGCTCGGCGGGAGCGACCGCCACGGACTTCAGGAAGCCCAGCACGTCGGTGAACCACAGCCGGACGAACCGGACGTCACGCTCTTCGAGTGCGCGGAGTACGAAGTCCTCTTGCTTGCCCATGAGGCGCAGCCTAGTGGGGACGTGTTACCTCTTGTTGCCGAGTCATGACGGATCTACCTTCGAGGTAGACGCCCCCTATTGGAGAGGACACCGAGTCGAGGAGGCCACCATGGCCACCACCCACCCGTGGGACCACATGGTCCACGACATGCGCGAGGAGATGCACGACCTCGCGAACCTGCCTGACATGACCGCCGACCGCCAGGCCTTCCTGGCGATGTGGGCGACCTTCGTGGCTCTGCCGCTGGTCTTCGGCATCGACAAGCTGAGCCAC
>DATFHM010000417.1:0-4924 GCA_035248385.1 Nocardioides sp.
CCGCGGGCGCGGCGCCGTCGCGGGCCATGCCGACGTCGAGCTGGAGGTGGACCCGGGCCAGGCGCCCGGTGCGCGCGGCCGCGCGCTCGACAGCGGCGAGGTGGTCCAGGCCGGGCACCGCCAGGTCCACGTCGTGGGCGAGCGCGGCAGCGTGGTCGGCGTCGACCGGGTTCAGCCAGCTGAGCACCGGGGCGCTCAGGCCGTCCCAGCGGAGCGCGAGCGCCTCGTCGATGCTGGTCACGCCCAGCCAGGACGCGCCGTTGTGAAGCGCCGTGCGGGCGACCGCGCTCGCGCCGTGACCGAACCCGTCGGCCTTCACCACGGCCATCAGCGCGCCGCTCGCCCGGGCGGCGAGGCGCAGGGTGTTGTCGGCGACCGCGGTCAGGTCGACGGTCAGGGCGGCACCCCGGCTCGCGTCGTACGCCGGGGCGACGGCCAGCGCGCTCATCGCAGCGCCCCCGCGGGGACCGGTACCTCGACCGGCCCGTACGTCGCGTGCGCGGCGCCGGTCATCAGCGCCCAGTACCGGTCGCCGAAGCTCCAGTGCCACCACTCGGTCGGGTAGTTGACCAGCCCGGCGGCGGTCAGCACGCCGGCGAGCAGGTCGCGGCGCGCGCGTGCGGCGGGGGTGATGTCGACGGCGGCGAAGTAGCACCGGCCGTCGCTCTGCTCGGGGGTCGCGTCGATCGGCGTCCCGAGGTCCAGGGGAGCGCCGTCGGCGTCGGTCAGGGTGAGGTCGACGGCGGCACCCGCGACGTGCGGTGCCACGGCGAGCGGTGCCACGAAGCGGCTGACCAGCCGGTCGAGCTCGGCCGGGCCACACCCGGGGCGGGCCGCGCACACCTCGCTGGAGTAGCGGTTGATGATCCGCTGCTGGTCGGCCGGGCTGCGGTGCCCCTCGACCACGTGCAGCCGCACGGCCGGCGGGAGGGAGGCCGCCGCGGCCCGGAGCCGCTCGGCCAGCCCGGCCCGCACCAGCACTCCGGCAGCGGCGAGGGACGCCGGCAGCTCGACCAGGGGCTCGCCCGACTCGACGAGCGGGATGGCGTGGACCCGCGGGTCCGCCAGCAGCACGGGACTTGTCATGCCACCGACGCTAGGGACGGCCACGGGTGCCGCGCGTCGGTCGGAGGTGCCGATCCCCGGCACCACAGGACCTTCTCGATAGCCTTCGGGCATGACTGCGCGTGTGGGCATCGTGATGGGCTCCGACTCCGACTGGCCGGTGATGCAGCTGGCGGCGGAGGCGTTGGCCGAGTTCGGCATCGAGCACGAGGCCGACGTCGTGTCCGCGCACCGGATGCCCGAGGAGATGCTCGACTACGGCAAGCAGGCGGCCGGCCGCGGCCTCCAGGTGATCATCGCCGGCGCCGGCGGTGCGGCCCACCTGCCCGGCATGCTCGCGTCGGTCACGCCGCTGCCCGTCATCGGCGTACCGGTCCCGCTGAAGTACCTCGACGGCATGGACTCGCTGCTCTCCATCGTGCAGATGCCGGCCGGTGTCCCGGTCGCCACCGTCGCCGTCGGGGGAGCGCGCAACGCGGGCCTGCTGGCCGTGCGCATCCTCGCCGCCACCGACCCGGCGCTCCAGGAGAAGATGACGACCTTCCAGGCCGAGCTGAAGGCCGCGGCCCAGGCCAAGGGCGAGGTCGTCCGGTCGGCCCAGACGGGCCGCCGCGCCGGCTTCTAGTCCTCGCGGCGCACCTGACCGCGCAGCGACTTCGTCTCCGAGCGCTCCCGCTTCGACTGCAGCCGGCGCTCCTTCGAGCCCCGGCTGGGTCGGGTCGGGCGTCGCGGGGCCGCCGGGGGAGCGAGTGCCTCCCGGATCGTCGCCGCGAGCCGTTCGCGCGCCGCCACCCGGTTGCGGTGCTGCGAGCGGTGCTCGGAGGCCGCCACGGCGACCACCGGCCCGAGCCGGTCGAGCAGGCGCGCCCGCTGCGCGTCGGTGAAGGCCGCCGAGCTCTCGACCGACAGCTCCAGCTGGACGCGGCTGTCGGCCGTGTTCACCGACTGGCCGCCCGGGCCCGAGGACCGGCTGAACCGCTCCACCAGATCGGCGGCAGGGACGACCAGGCCCTCGGGAAGGCCGGGGCCCGGGTCGATCCGCAGGTCAAGCTCGCCGGGCACGCTGGTACCAGACCCGGCTCGGGCACACGTCCATCACCATCGGTACGCCGGCGGCCACCGTGCGCTCGTACGCCGCCTCGTCGACCACGCCCATCTGGAACCAGACGCCTCCCGCTCCGACGGCGACCGCCTGGTCGGCGTACTGACCGGCCTCGGAGGACCTCCGGAAGACGTCGACGACGTCGATCCGGCCCACGGCCTCGGCCGCGGCGGCCAGCGTCGGGTACACGAGCTCGCCGAGCACCTTCTTCGTCCCGTCGGCCGAGGGGTGGATCGGGACGATGCGCTTGCCGTGCTGCTGCAGCTCCTGCGCGATGGAGTAGGCGGTGCGGTAGGGGTCGCCCCCGAGGCCCACCACGGCCCACACCTCGCTGTCGTCGAGCAACACATCGATCACGTCAGGATTGGTCCAGGGCGCCATATCCGAAGAATGTTGGACGTCCTACGATTATTCCCATGAGCGACTTCCCGATGTACGCCCTCTCCGAGGAGCAGCAGGAGATCCGCAAGGCGATCCGTGAGATCTGCGACGCGAAGATCGCCCCGCACGCTGCGGCCGTCGACGAGGAGGCGCGCTACCCGCAGGAGGCGCACGACGCCCTGCTGGAGACCGACTTCTACGCCCCGCACGTGCCCGAGCAGTACGGCGGTGTGGGCGCGGACGCGCTGGCCACGGTGATCGTGATCGAGGAGATCGCCCGTGCCGACGTCTCCGCGTCGCTGATCCCGGCGGTGAACAAGCTCGGCTCGCTCCCGGTCCAGATCGGTGGCCCGGAGGAGCTGAAGAAGAAGTACCTCGGCGCGCTCGCCCGTGGCGAGGGTGGGTTCTCCTACTGCCTGTCCGAGCCCGACGCCGGCTCGGACGCGGCGAACCAGAAGACCCGCGCGGTCCGCGACGGCGACGGGTGGGTGCTCAACGGCACCAAGCGGTGGATCAGCAACGCCGGTGTCTCGGAGTACTACACCGTGCTCGCCATGACCGACCCGGAGAAGCGGTCCAAGGGCATCAGCGCCTTCGTGGTGGAGAAGTCGGATGAGGGTGTCTCGTTCGGCGCGAAGGAGAAGAAGCTCGGCATCCAGGGCTCCCCGACCCGCGAGGTCTACCTCGACAACGTCCGGATCCCCGGGGACCGGATCATCGGCGAGGAGGGCAACGGCTTCGAGATCGCGATGAAGACCCTGGACCACACCCGGATCACCATCGCCGCCCAGGCGGTCGGTGTCGCGCAGGGCGCGCTGGACTACGCGCTGGGTTACGTCCAGGAGCGCCAGCAGTTCGGCAAGCGGGTCGCGGACTTCCAGGGCCTGCAGTTCCTGCTGGCCGACATGGGGATGAAGGTCGAGGCCGCCCGTCAATTGACGTACGCCGCCGCGGGTCGTTCCGAGCGTGGGGATGCGGACCTGACGTTCTTCGGTGCGGCCGCGAAGTGCTTCGCCTCGGACGTGGCGATGGAGGTCACCACGAACGCGGTCCAGGCGCTGGGTGGCTACGGCTACACGCGGGACTACCCGGTGGAGCGGATGATGCGTGACGCGAAGATCACCCAGATCTACGAGGGCACCAACCAGGTCCAGCGGATCGTGATGGCCCGTCAGCTCCTGGCCGGCATCCAGAGCACCCTCTGACGGTCACAGGCCCAGCAGGGCCGGCCCGATCGCGATCCCCGCGGTCGGGCCGCCCGCCAGCTCCATCCCGCGCACGCCCGGCGTCGCCGTGGCGTCGACGAGCAGCGAGCCACCCGGCCAGGTGAAGCGGACCCCACCGGCCTCCTCGGAGGCCGTCGCGCCCAGCACCCCGGCGAACAGCCGGTGCGAGAGGTCCAGGTCCGCGCTGCCGAGGTACGTCGCCCCGAGCCGCCCCTGCCCTTCGGGCGCCGTCTCCCAAAGAGACGTCCACCAGTCGAGGTCGGTCGCACCGGCGCCGATGGGGAAGTCCTCCGGACGCCGCTCCCGGGTGGTGAGGAGCTCGGCCACCGGGAGGTGCGGACGGTCGGTCTGCGCCAGCTGGATCACCGTGGCGTGGACGCGGTCCGGCGCGATGAACGCCTCGCGCCACGGCGCGTGGTCGTAGCTCTCGCCGACCACGGTCAGGCCGAGCTCGCGCACCCGCGCGACCGACGCGGCCAGGTCCGGCACGGTGAAGGTGATGTGGTGCGGGCCGGCGCCGCGGGCGTCCAGGAACCGGGTCAGGAAGCCGGGCCCGGTGGGCTCGAGCAGCTCGATGTTCGCGCCGGCCTCGGTCGTGCCGGCGTACAGGGTGACGTAGCGGAACTCCGGCAGCGTCTCCCCGAAGACCGGGACCGCGCCCAGCTCGGCCCGCAGCCGCCGCGCGACCGCGAGGGCGTCGGGGACTCCGAAGGAGGTGTGGTCGAGGTCGGGGCCGGCGAGAGCGGTCATGGCGGTGAGCCTAGGACGCGGAGACGCCGAGGGCCGGTGCCGGGAGCATGTCCCGGCACCGGCCCTCGTCACGTCACTTCAGCCAGGCGTCGACCTGGCTCGAGTGGGCCGAGATCCAGGCCTGGGCGGCCTGGTCGGGGGTCTGGCCGTCCTTCGCGATGGCCTTGGCGACCTCGTTCTGGTCGTCGTTGGTCCAGTGGAAGTTCTTGATCACCTGGACCGCGGGCGAGCCGGAGCTCGCGAACTTCGACGAGATCAGCTTGTTGAGCTTGTACGGCGGGTAGTCGCACGCGACCTTCGCCGGGTCGGAGTCACAGCCGGGGGTGTACTTCGGCAGGTTGACCTTGACCAGCTTCATCTCGGAGAAGAACCACTGCGGCTCGTAGAAGTACGCGAGCAG
>DATFHM010000418.1:0-8531 GCA_035248385.1 Nocardioides sp.
TGGCACATGTGCGCCCAGTTGTTCCAGGTGAAGCCCTTGAACTCGTAGACGTTCTTGGACTTGCCGGGGTCGTTGAAGCTCATCAGCACGACGACCGCGATCGGCACGAACATGTAGACGAGGACCAGCAGGCCCAGGAGCAGCACCAGGTGGTCGGCGATCCAGCGCCAGACCTTCGCGAGCGGGCTCACAGCAGCTCCTCCGTTCCGGCCTTGCGGATGTAGACCATCACGAGGACCACGATGATCGCCATGAGCATCACCGAGAGCGCACCGGCCTTGGCGTAGTCGGTGCTGAACAGGCTCTGGATCGTCTGGCCGACCATCCGCTGCTGCGGGCTGCCGAGCAGCTGGGCGTTGATGTAGTCGCCGGCGGCCGGGATGAAGGTCAGCAGGGTGCCGGCCACGACGCCGGGCATGGACAGCGGCCAGGTCACCTTGAAGAAGGCCTTCACGGGCGAGGCGTAGAGGTCGCTCGCGGCCTCGACGAGGCGGCCGTCGATCTTCTCCAGGCTGGCGTACAGCGGCAGCACCATGAACGGCAGGAAGTTGTAGACGATGCCCGCGATCACGGCGAACGAGGTGTTGAGCAGCCGCCCGTCCGCACCGAGGACGTGCAGGTGGCGCAGCGTGCTCACCACGAAGCCGTTGTCGGCAAGGATCAGCTTCCACGACAGCGTGCGCAGCAGGAAGCTGGTGAAGAACGGCGCGATCACCAGCACCAGCAGCAGCGTGCGCCAGCGGCCCGCCTTGAACGCGATCGCGTAGGCCAGCACGTAGCCGACCACCAGGCAGATCAGGCTGGACACGGCGGCGTACAGGAGCGAGCGGAAGAGCTCGGCGTGGTACGCCGAGAACGCGTCGCCGAAGTTCCCGAAGTGATAGGCCACGTGGTAGCCGCTGAGCACCGACCCCTTCGGGTCGTACAGGCTCGCGGCGATCAGCGAGTAGAACGGGATGACGAAGAACAGGCCGAGCCAGATCGCGCCCGGCAGCATCAACAGGTAGCCGGTGACCCGGCGGTTGGAGGCCATCAGTCCTCCTCGATGCCCGCGTTCACGTCCTGGCTCGCGTCGAGCAGGAACGCGAACTCGGGCCGCCACGAGACGTCGACCTTGGTGCCGGGCGCGATGAGGGCACGGGCTCCGGTGTTCTGCTCGAAGGCGATGATCTCCTGGCCCCACGGCATCTTGACCTGGTACTGCGTCGAGACACCGATGAAGCTGACGTCGGTGACCACGGCACCGGGCAGGTGGTTGCCGGGGGCGTCGATCGACTCGCCCTCGGGAGCGATGAGCACCTTCTCGGGTCGGATGCCGACCCAGCCGCGGCCGGAGTCGGCGTGCGCGCGCTCGACCGGGATCGACGCCTTGATGCCGTGCATGTCGACGACGACGCTGTCGCCGTCGCGGCCCTGGACGGTGGCCTCGATCAGGTTGGACTGGCCGAGGAAGTTCGCCACGAAGGTCGTGCGCGGGTTCTCGTACAGCTCGGCCGGCGAGCCCATCTGCTCGATGACGCCGGCGTTCATGACCGCGATGGTGTCGGCCATGGTCATGGCCTCCTCCTGGTCGTGCGTGACGTGCACGAAGGTCAGGCCGACCTCGGTCTGGATCCGCTTGATCTCCAGCTGCATCGCGCGGCGCAGCTTGAGGTCGAGCGCGCCGAGCGGCTCGTCGAGGAGCAGCACGTCGGGCCGGTTGATCAGGGCGCGGGCGAGCGCGACGCGCTGCTGCTGACCACCGGAGAGCTGCGGCGGCTTCTTCCGCGCCTGCGTGGTGAGCTCGACCAGGTCCAGCATCTGCTCGACCTGCTGGGCCACGTCGGACTTCTTCTGGCGACGCAGGCCGAAGGCGACGTTCTCGTAGATGTCGAGGTGCGGGAACAGCGCGTAGCTCTGGAAGACCGTGTTCACCGGCCGCTTGTACGGCTTGAGGTAGGTGATGTCGGTGTCGCCCACCTGGATCGAGCCCGAGGTGGGCGTCTCCAGGCCCGCGACCATCCGCAGCGTGGTGGTCTTGCCGCAGCCGGACGGGCCGAGCAGGGCGAAGAAGGTGCCGCCGGGCACCTCGAGGTCGAGTGACTTCACCGCGGTGAAGGTGGCGAACTCCTTGGTCAGCTGCGAGATCCGCAGGCTGCGCGAGCCGCTGGTGGTGACGTCAGACGCCTGTGACATCAGAGAATGCTCCTTGGTACTCGCGGATCTGGAACTCGTCCAGGGCCATGAAGGTGTGGCTGCGGGCGAGCGTCTTCTCGGTGGGGAAGATCAGCTCGTTGTGCACGGCGCTGGGGTCGATCTTCTCCATCGCCTGCTGCGCGCCCTTGACCGGACAGATGTAGAAGTTGAAGTCCGCGAGCGTGGCCGCGACGACCGGGTCGTAGTAGAAGTTGATCCAGTCCTCGGCGTTCTCCTTGTGGGCCGCGAGGTTCGGGATCAGCATGTTGTCCGCCCAGATCATCACGCCCTCCTCGGGCTGGACGAAGACCAGGTTGTCGTCGCCGGCGTTCGCGATGTCGCCGGACCACGCCTCGCACGCCAGCACGTTGCCGCTGGACAGGTCGGCGACGTAGTCGTTGCCGGTGTAGCGGCGTACCTGGCCGTCCTGGGTGGCCTTCTCGAGCACGCCCATCGCCTGGCCCCACTGGGCGTCGGTGAACTTCGCGGGGTCGATGCCCTCGGTGAGCATGATCAGGCCCATCGTGTCGCGCAGCTCGCTCAGCAGCGTCATCTTCCCCTTGTACTTGGGGTTGGTGAGCAGCTCCTTGAACGACTTGACGCCCCCGGGCAGGTACTTCTTGTTGTAGGCGATCCCGGTGAGGCCGCTCTGCCAGGGAGCGGAGTACTCCCGGTTCGGGTCCCAGTCGACGTGCAGGGAGTCGATCAGGTTCGCGTGCAGGTTCGGCACCTTCGCGGGATCGAGCTTCTGGATCCAGCCCATCTTGATCATCCGGGCGGCCATCCAGTCGGTCAGCACGAACAGGTCGCGCTTGGTGGTCTGGCAGGAGCCGAGCTGGTTGTTGACCTTCGCGAAGAACTCGTTGTTGTCGTTGACGTCCGCGGTGTAGTCGACCTTGATCCCGTACTTCTCGGTGAAGAGCTGCCGCGTGGACGTGCCCTTCTTGTTGTTCGGGTCGATGTAGAGCGGCCAGTTCGAGACGATCAGCTCGCGCTCGGAGGCCGAGAGGTCGGCGGTCGTGCACTTCGCCGGGTCCTGCTTGCGGTCGGGGGTCGAGAACAGCGGCAGTACGCCGAGACTCGCGGCCGCGAACGCACCTGCGCCGACCCCCTTGAGCACGTTCCGGCGCGACAACGGCGCGCGCCGGGGCGGTTGCTCGATGGACATGCGTGTTCCCTCCGTCACATGATGGGCAGGGCGGACTCTGCCATCCATCTGGCCGATTCGCAAGGGATTCCGTTGTCACGAAACACGATCGCAACGGATTTCGTTATTTCAGCATCTGTTGAACGACGAACCCGAAACGTGGCAACATCGCGCTCATGTCCGACGTACGCTCCACGACCGTCCTCGACAGCGTCTCCAAGGCGATCATCGAGCAGCTGCAGCAGGACGGCCGCCGCTCCTACGCGGCGATCGGGAAGGTCGTCGGGCTGTCCGAGGCCGCGGTCCGCCAGCGGGTGCAGCGCCTGGTCGACACCGGCGTGATGCAGATCGTCGCGGTCACCGACCCGATGGAGCTCGGCTTCGCCCGGCAGGCCATGGTCGGCGTCAAGGTCAACGGCCCGGTCACCCCGATCGCCGACAAGATCGCCCAGCTCGAGGAGGTCGACTACGTCGTCATCACGGCCGGCAACTTCGACGTCCTGGTCGAGGTCGTCGTGGAGTCCGACGAGCACCTGCTGGACGTGGTCTCGAGCGGGATCCGGTCCATCGAGGGCGTCTCCACGACGGAGACGTTCATGTACCTCGGGCTGCGCAAGCAGACCTACTCGTGGGGCGTCCGGTAGGCCGCAGGGGTCTTGACCTGTCGCCAGGCCGGCCGAGCGTTACCTGCGCCAGAAAACTTTACCTTTCAAAGGTCACAAAAAGGTGACGAGAAGGCTCGCTCTCTGGCAGCATTCTTCTTGCCGCCGCAAGTGACCCGAGACGCTTGCGGCGGCTCTGATTTTTGGGCCTTCGCGTCGAGCGTGTCGCCGCTGTCGGCGCCTTGCTGCCGACACTACGGCCTGTGGGGCGCCTCGCTGCTGCCGCTGCGGGACACTGTCGGTGGTTGAGTAGCGCGAGCGAGGAACGAGCGAGCGCGTATCGAAACCACCGTTAGCCTCAGCGCATGTTCATCTACGAGTTCGAGGGCAAGCGCCCCCAGATCCACCCCGACGCGTTCGTGGCGCCGACCGCGACGCTGATCGGCGACGTGGTCGTCGAGGCGGGCGCGAGCGTCTGGTACGGCGCGGTCCTGCGCGGCGACGACTGCACGATCGTGGTCCGTGAGGGCGCGAACATCCAGGACAACGCCGTGCTCCACGCGGGTCCGGGCGAGACCCTCGAGATCGGGGCGTTCGCCACGATCGCGCACGCCGTCGTCGCCCATGGCAAGTCAGTGGGCGAGCGGGCGCTGATCGCGAACGGCACCGTGCTGCTCGACGGCGTGGTCATCGGCGCCGGCTCCCTGGTCGCGGCCGGATCGGTCGTCACCCCCGGCACCGAGATCGCCGAGGGCATGCTCGTCTCGGGCACCCCCGCCAAGCCGGTCAAGGAGATCGCCGGCACGGGCGCGGCGCTGTGGGTCGAGCTGAACCCGCAGTACTACCCGGTGCTGGCGCAGCGGCACAAGGCCGGCATCACGCCGGTCGTCGAGGAGCCCACCAGCTGAGTCGCCCGCCGGCCACCGCCGTCCGCGGTGCGGCCTCCGATTCGGGGGTACCGGTCGGCCATGTGCCGAGACCAGCGGGATCCTGCAAACGTCCTGACCGCGGACGCGGTCAGGTTGTCGGCAGGTCCGCCGGGCGAGCGTGGGCCGGTGATCCCCCGCCGACGACCGCTGTTGCTCCTCCTCACCGGGGTCCTCCTCGCGGCCACGGGCTGTCGGACCGGCACGGCGCGCCCGCAGGACGTCGTGCTGGGGGCGGCCACGCCGAGCTCGGAGTCGCGAGCCGTGGCCCGTCGTACCGTGCCGGCGCCGTACCGTCATCTGCTGCCGGGGATGCCGGTACCCCTTCCCGGCGGTGTGTACGCCGCCGACCGGCCCGGTGCCCTGAGCGCGAGCGTCCGCCACGACCCGCCGCTCCTCTACGTCCCCGACAGCGAGGCCTCCGGCCACACCACCGTCATCTCGCAGCGCACCCACCGGATCGTGCGCGTGCTGCCGACCGGCTCGCTGGACCAGCACGTGACGCCGTCGTGGGACCTCCGCACCCTGTACGTCGAGGCCAGCGCCTCGGACCACCTCGCCCGGATCGACCCGCGGACCCGCCGGATGAGGCCGGCCGTGCACACGGACCGGCCGTACAACCTGTACTTCACGCCGAACGGCCGCCAGGCCATCGTCATGGACGAGCAGCACGACGAGATCGTGTTCACCACGCCGCACTCCTTCCACCGGCAACAGGTGGTGCACGACCGCACCTGCCGGGGCCCGAACCACGCGGACTTCTCCGCGAACGGTCGGTACTTCGTCGTCAGCTGCGAGTTCTCCGGCGAGCTGCTGAAGGTGTCGACGACCCGGCACCGCGTCATCGGCCACCTGCACCTGCCCGGGATGTCGATGCCGCAGGACGTCCGGTTGGCGCCCGACGGACGCAGCTTCTTCGTGGCCGACATGGGGCGCGACCTGTTGCTGCAGGTCCCGTGGCGGCGCTTCCGGATCATGCACCGCTACCGCACCCTCGCCATGCCGCACGGCATCTACTTCACCCGCGACCAGCGCCGCCTGCTGCTCACCGACCGGGCCGCCGGAGCCGTCCAGGTCCTCGACCTCGCGCGCCGGCGCTTCACCGCGACCTGGCGGATCCCGGGCGGCGGGTCACCCGACATGGGCGGGCTGTCGGCCGACGGCCGCGTGCTCTGGGTCTCGGGTCGGTACGACGGGGTCGTCTACGGCTTCGACACCCGCACCGGGCACCTGGTCGCGCGGATCCGCGTGCCCGGAGGCAGCCCACACGGGCTGCTGGTCTGGCCGCAACCGGGCCGCTACTCGCTGGGCCACACGGGGATCATGCGATGAGGCGGACCGCCCTCGCTGCCGGGCTCCTGCTGCTGACCGCGTGCGGAGCGAACCCGACCGCGGCGACCGGCTCCGGCGCTCCCACCGTCGCACCGGAGCCGACCAGCACGACCGCACACCCGACCCACCTGTTCCTCCGCGTGCTGCCGCAGCACCTGCCCGGACCGATCGCGCGGGAGGCCGTCATCACGACGCCGGCCGGGACCATCGTCGCCGGCGGGCTGCTCGACGGTGACGCGTCGAGCGCGACGGCCTACCTGCTGACCGCGGGTGGCGGAGTCCGCCGGATGCCGGCTCTCCCGGTGCCCGTCCACGACACCGCAGGAGCCCTGCTGGCCGGCAGGCCGCTCGTGATCGGCGGCGGCAACGCGTCCGAGCAGGACGTCGTGCAGGAGTGGGACGGGCACCGGTGGAGCGTCGTCGGGCACCTGCCGCAGGCGCGTTCCGACCTGGTCGCGGCGACGGTGGGCGGGCGCGTGCTCGTCCTCGGCGGGTACGACGGGAGCCGGCCCGCCGAGCCCGGCATCCTCGCGTCGTCCGACGGGCGGCGCTGGCGCACGATCGGCCGGTTGCCCGTGCCGGTCCGCTACCCCGCGAGCACGGTGCTCGGCGGCGCGGTGTGGCTGTTCGGCGGCGAGCGCAGCGGCTCCGAGCAGCGGGCCATCCAGCGGGTCGACCCGCGCACCGGCGCGGCCCGCGTGGTGAGCGAGCTGCCGATCGGGCTCGGGCACGCGGTGGCCGTCGCGCTCGGCGGGCGGGTGCTCGTCGTGGGTGGCCGGACCGGCCCGGACACGCTGAGCGCGCGGCAGTGGTGGTTCGACCCGGGCACGGGCAGGGTCACGCCGGCCGGCCGGCTGAGCAGGCCGCTGGCCGACGCCGCCGTCGCCCGCCTGGGCGCGCACACTGTGGTCGTCGGCGGCGAGTCACCGGCCGACACCGATCACCTGGTCGAGCTCACGCTCCGCTGATCATGTCCTTGACGAGCGGGACCACCCGCTCGCCGTACAGCTCGATCGAGCGCAGCAGGTCGGCGTGCTGGACGCGGCCCTGGTCGTACTTGAGGTCGAAGCGGTCGACCTCCAGGACGCCCAGCGTCGCGGCGATCTTCTTCGCGACGGTCTCGGGCGATCCGACATACAGCGCGCCACCGTCGATCTCGCGGTCGAAGTCGCCCGGGGCCGGCGGCGGCCAGCCGCGCTCGCGGCCCATCCGGGTGCGCATCGCGAGCCAGCCGTCGTGGACGATCGCCCGGGCCTCCTCGTCGGTCTCGGCGACGAGACCCGGCGAGTGGACGGCGATCGGCTGCCGCGGGACGTCGAGCTGGTCCTGGGCACGGTGGAAGAGGTCGATGTACGGCGCGAACCGGTCGGCCGGGCCGCCGATGATCGCGAGGAAGAGGCCGAAGCCGTACCGGGCCGTGCGGACGACGGACTCCGGCGACCCACCCACGCCGACCCACGTGCGCAGCCCGCCCTCGGTGCGCGGGAAGACGGCCTGGTTCGTCAGCGCCGCGCGCGTGGTGCCCTCCCACGTGACGGGCTCCTCCTTCAGCAGCGCGGCGAGCAGCTCGAGCCGCTCCTCGAAGAGCACCTCGTAGTCGGCGAGGTCGAAGCCGAACAGCGGGAACGACTCGGTGAAGGAGCCGCGCCCGGCGACGATCTCGGCGCGCCCGCCCGACACCGCGTCGAGCGTCGCGAACCGCTCGAAGACGCGCACCGGGTCGTCCGAGCTGAGCACCGTGACCGCGGAGCCGAGCCGGATCCGCTCGGTGCGCGCGGCGATCGCGGCCAGCACCATCTCCGGGCTGGAGACCGCGAAGTCGGCGCGGTGGTGCTCGCCGACGCCGAAGAAGTCCAGGCCGACCCGGTCGGCCAGCACCGCCTCCTCGACGATGTCGCGGATCACCTGCGCGTGCGGGACGGGGTTGCCGTCCGCGTCGTACGTCACGCCACCGAAGGTGTCCAGGCCGAACTCGATCTCAGTCACGCGTCCCCAACACGGCGCCCGCGTGTCTGATTCCCGCTACTTGGTCTGGTCGCGGCCCGACCTCACGACGACGAAGCCGAGCGCCAGACCCAGCCCGGCCAGCCCGCCCCCGATGTTGGCCCAGTAGGAGCTGGTGTCGCCCGAGCTCCCGACCCAGCCCATGCCGGCCGACCACAGGAACGCGCCGACGCCGATCAGCACGAGCGCTACGACGCTCCCGACGACGCGTCCGATGCTCACGACCTCAGACTAGAGGCCGACGAGCGGTGCCAGCGCGGCGCGGTGGGCACCGGCCGTGCCGAGCGCGATCTGGTCGGCCTTCGCCTTCTTCAGGTACAGGTGCGCCGGGTGCTCCCAGGTCAT
>DATFHM010000419.1:0-14493 GCA_035248385.1 Nocardioides sp.
CTCACCGATGCCGAGCTGGCGGGCGACGAGCCGGTAGGGCAGGCCCTGGCTGACCGCCTGCAGGATCTCGATCTGGCGCTGGGAGAGCCGGGTGCCGAGGTGCTCGTCGGTGAGGAGCATCGACGCGAGCGGGCCCGAGCACGCGACCTCACCCGCGGCCGCGTCCCGGATCGCCTGGGCCAGGCTCTCGATGGGATCGACCTTCAGGATCAGGCCCGCGGCGCCGGCCTGGATGGCGCGGCGTACCGGGACCGGACGCTCCTCTGCTGTGAACAGCAGGACCACGCACCCCGCCTCGAGCAGCCGGACGACCGTCTCCTCGGCGGGCGGCTCGCCGGGCAGGTGCAGGTCGAGGAGCACCACGTCCGGCACGACGGGGCCGGCGAGGAGCTCGTCGACCGAGGCCGCGATCGCGACCAGCTCGAGGTCGTCGGCCACGCGCGAGAGCGCGGCACGCACGCCCTCGAGAACGACCGGGTGGTTGTCGATCGCCCCGACGTGGATGACCCGCGTGGCTGGCACAGTCCGATTATGTGCCAGCCCGCGACCCCTGAGGTCGAGACGACCTCGGTCGGTCCGGTCGGTCTAGACCGGCTGGAGCTCGCGGTCCTCCGTGGCCGCGGGCTCCTCGCGGAACCCGTGCCGCTCCCACCAACGGGCCAGGGGCGCGGGCGCCCACCAGTTCAAGCCGCCCAGCAGCTTCATCGTCGCCGGCACGAGCAGCGCCCGGACGATGGTCGCGTCGACGAGGACCGCGACGAGCATGCCGATCCCCATCATCTTCATGAAGACGACCGTGCCGAGGCTGAAGGCTCCGATGACGACGGCCAGGAGCAGCGCGGCGCTGGTGATGATCCGGCCGGACTTCTGCAGGCCGACGGCGACCGCCCGCGCGTTCCGCTCGCCCGGGGTCAGGCCCAGGTCGCGAGTGCGGTCCCACTCCTCGCGGATCCGGCTCAGCAGGAACACCTCGTAGTCCATCGAAAGGCCGAACAGCACAGCGAGCATCACGATCGGGTTGGTCATGTCCAGGAAGCCCGCCGGGGTGAAGCCGAGCAGGTTCGCCAGGTGGCCGTCGCTGAAGATGAAGGTGACCACGCCGAACGCGGCGGTGATGGAGAAGGCGTTCATCACGATGGCCTTGACCGGCAGCACGACCGACCCGAAGGCGATGAACAGCAGCGCCAGCATCACGACGACGACGATGGCGCCCATCAGCGGGAGGTGGTGCTTCACCGAGGCGGCGAGGTCGACGGTCTCGGCGGTGGAGCCGCCGACGAGCACCTGGGTGCCGGCGGGAGCGTCGACGGCGCGGATGCTCTTCAGCACCGCCTGCGAGGCGCTGCTCTGGGTGTTGCCGTCCCAGGTCGTGCGCAGCAGCGTGACGCCGTCCTTGCTCGCCACCGGCCGCACGTCGGTCACGCCGGGCACGGCGCGGAGGGCGCGCTCGTACGCCGACACCTGCGCCGCGCTCCCGTCCTCGACCAGCACGTTCGCCATCGAGCGCTCGGCACCGAACTCGGTGTTGAGGCGCTCGGTCGCCTGGTGCGCGGCCGAGCTCGCCGGCAGCACGCGGTAGTCGACGCTGCCCCAGCGCACGCCCAGGAACGGGGACGCGACGGCGAGCAGCAGCACGACGACCCCGGCGGCGACGAGCACGGGGCGGCGCATCACGGCGTGGCCGAGACGCGCCCACGCGCCACGGTCGTCCTCGGTCGTGGCGGCCCGGTTGAGGAACGGGATCCGGCCCGCGTCGATCCGGGTGCCGAGCAGGGCGAGGGTCGCCGGGAGCACGGTGAGGGCGGCCAGCATCGCGACGAGGACGGCCGCGATCCCGCCGTACCCGATGGACTTGAGGAAGGTCTGCGGGAAGACGAGCAGCGAGCTCATCGACGCGGCGACGGTCAGGGCCGAGAACATCACGGTGCGGCCGGCGGTGCCCATGGTCCGGAGCAGCGCGCCGTTGGTGTCGCCCGGGGTGCGCGCCACCTCCTCGCGGAAGCGGGACACGACGAAGAGCGCGTAGTCGATCGCCAGGCCGAGGCCGATCAGCGTGATGATGTTGGGCGCGAAGATCGAGACGGAGACCAGGCTGTTGAGGCCGGCGATGACGGCGCGGGCGCCGAGCACGGCGACGATGCCGACCAGCAGCGGCATCAGCGAGGCGACGATGCCGCGGAAGATGATCAGCGACAGCAGCAGGACGAACGGCAGCGAGATCATCTCGGCACGCGCCAGGTCGTTCTTCGTGGCGTGGTTGACGTCGTCGTAGACGGCGTAGGAGCCGGCCAGGTCGACCTCGAGCGTGCTGTCCTGGAGGTACGGCCTGATGGCGCGGAAGCTGTCCATGAAGCTGTTCTGGTCGGTGCCGGCCAGCGAGATGTAGACCGCCGTCGCGTGGCCGTCGCGACTCACCATCGCGGGGTCGTGGGTCTGGTACCAGCTCGCCACCGACGTCACGTCCGCCGTGGGGACCCGGCGCAGCGTCGCCTCGACCGCCGAGCGGAACGCCGCGCTCGACGCGACCGCGTCCTCGTCGGTGAAGATCGCCACGACGTCGACGGAGCGGTTGCCGAAGGTGGCCCGCTCGACGTCCAGCTCCTGGGCGGACTGGCTCGACGGGTCGTCGAACCCACCGGCGGACAGCTTGTTCTCCAGACCCGTGCCGGCGACCGCGGCGGCCGCGGTCAGGATCAGGCCCACGAGGAGCACGACCACCCCTCGGCGTACGACGACGCCCGCCCAACGCTCGATCATCTCGATCCCCGTTCGCTGTAGTGACGCTCCGTCAGCGTCGTTAACACTGTTCACAGTAAACGGTGTAAACTTTCGTAGTCAAGTGTTCACGGAAGTTCACCCCTAGACTTCGATCACTCCGGCCGCGAAAGGACAGCGATGGCCCACCTGAAGGCCCCGCCCACCCGACGGGAGCGCCAGCGCGAGGCGACGTACGACGAGATCGTGCGCGTGTCCGCGGAGCTGCTCGCCGAGGGCGCCGACCTCTCGCTCCGCGCCGTCGCCGCCCGGATGGGCATGACGGCACCGGCCCTGTACCGCTACGTGGCCAACTACCAGGAGCTCATCGACCTCGTCGCGTTCGAGCTCGACAGGGCCGCCACCCTGGAGTGGCAGCGCGAGGCCTCCCGGGTGGACGAGCGCGACGCCGCCGCCCAGCTCTGCATCGCCTGCTGCGCGTTCCGCCGGTGGGCGCTCGACAAGCCGGCCGAGTTCCGGCTGGTGTTCGCCAACCCGATCGCCACGCAGGAGTCGAAGCGGCGCGAGCTGCTGACGGTCTCCACCTCGGGCAAGTACTTCACCGACCTGCTCTTCCGGATCTGGGAGCTCTACCAGTTCCCGTTCCCCGCCCTCGACGAGCTCGACGACGTCGTGAGGGAGGCCGTGCTCGACCCGCTCATCCCGGCGACCACCGAGAACATCCCGACCGAGGACCGCGGCCTGCTGTGGATCTACATGCGGTCCTGGTCGGCGCTGTACGGCGTGGTCACCCTCGAGTCCACCGGCCACTGCGACCCGCGCGTCATCGAGTCCGGGGCGCTGTTCCGCGCCACCATCCTGGACTGGCTCGGACCCCTCGGCCTGGAGGCCGAGCGCGACCGGCTCACGAAGCTCCTCGACCAAGAGCTGGCGAAGCCGCTCTAACCGAGGAGCTCGTCCACCCAGGCGGGCACCAGGTCACCGGCACGCCCCTGCCGGGCCTCGTGGAAGAAGAAGCTGCCCTCGCTCGGCTCGAGGTTGAGCTCGAGCGTGCGGGCGCCGTACCGACGCGCCTGCTGGACGAAGCCGGCGGCCGGGTAGACCGCTCCGGACGTGCCGATCGACACGAACAGCTCGGCCCGCGAGAGCTCGGCCTCGATCCGGTTCATCTCGTAGGGCATCTCGCCGAACCAGACGACGTCCGGGCGCAGCGCCCGCTGACCGCAACCCGGGCACGGCGGGTCGTCGACGAGGGTGGTCCGCCAGGCGTAGCGGTGCCGGCACTCCGTGCACAGCGCCTTGTAGGCCTCACCATGCATGTGGATGACGCCGACCGAGCCGGCGCGCTCGTGCAGGTCGTCGATGTTCTGGGTGACGAGCACGAGGTCGTCGCCGATCGCCTCGCCGAGCCGGGCGAGGGCGAAGTGCGCGGCGTTCGGCTCGACGTGCTCAAGGGCCGCGCGGCGCTCGTCGTAGAACTTCTGCACGGTGAGCGGGTCCCGCTCGAAGCCCTCCGGCGTGGCGACGTCCTCAACGTGGTGGCCCTCCCAGAGCCCGTCGGAGTCGCGGAAGGTCGGCACCCCCGACTCGGCGGAGATGCCGGCACCGGTGAGGACGACGACGCGAGGCACGCTCGGAGGTTACCCGGGCGACCGGTGACCCGGATCACGCGGTCTCGGCCCGGAAACGCCGAGAAGCACCTAGGGTGCCGCTGTGACGCAGAACCCCGGCAGCTCGGAGCCCTCGCAGGAGCCGACCCCGCCCACGTACAGCCAGTACCCCGCCGATCCTGCGCGACCCGGCACCCCGCCGCCTCCGCCGAGCACCCCGACCTACGCCGCCCCGCCGACCTACACCAGCGGCCCGACGCCGCAGGCGCCCAACAAGGCGCGCAAGTTCGGCCGGCTCGGCGCGCTCGCCGCCGTGGTGCTCGTGGTCGGCGGCAAGATCGCCCTGGCCCTCGGCCTGGGCGGCGCGCTCGGATTCGCCCACGACAAGGTCGAGCACCGGGTGCCCGAGGCCGAGACGGTCGTCCAGACCGTGCTCCAGTCGCCGACCGGCGCCGAGGTCAAGCCCTACCTGGCGTCGGGCATCACCTTCGCGACCGTGACCGACCAGCAGTGCGGCAGCTTCCTCGCCGACAAGTCGTGGTCGCGGTTCACGATCCCGAAGTCCAGCAAGGAGGACGACGGTTCCGCCGATGTGAAGGTCGACGTCGAGGGGAAGTCGACCAACATCTTGTTCCACATGGTCGACCAGGGCGGCTGGAAGATCGAGCGATTCACCTGCGAGGGCTGAGCCCTCAGCCCTGGGTGCGCGACCGCAGGCCGAGCACCCCGGCCGAGACGCAGGCGAGGGCGACGGCGGCCGTGAACCACGGGAACACCGCGGCCAGGCCCCAGGTCGTGGCGGCCCAGCCGGCCAGGATCGTGGGGACGGCCATGGCGCCGTACGCGAGCAGGTAGTACGCCGACATGACCTCGCCGCGGTGGCCGGCCGGCACCACGCCGCCGAGGTGGCGCAGCGACCCGCCGAAGGCGAGCCCGAACGCGAGGCCCATAAGGACCGCGGCTCCGGCCACCAGCAGCGGGCGGTGGGTGTCGAGGGCCGCGACGCTGAGGCCCAGGGCCGCCGCCGTGGTGAAGTCGCCGATGATCGCGGCCCGGCGCGGCACCAGCCGCCCGCCGAACGCCTGGCTCACCGCGGCCGCACCGGCCATCGCGGCGACGACGAGGCCGCCGAAGACGAGGCTGTGCATGCCGGTCTTCTGCCCGGCGAAGGCGGGGAACAGCGACAGGTAGACGCCGAGCACCGACCAGGCGGCCATCACGCCGAGGACCGAGAAGCGGAAGTCCGCCCGGATGCTCGCCGGTACGCCGGGGCGGGCGATCCGCAGCGGGGCGGACCCGCGCCCGGCGTGCGGCTCGGGGACACCCAGCAGCGCGAACAGCAGGACGAGGACCACCAGCGCCACCACGGCGTACGGCGTCACGAGCGGGTCGGGCGCGTACTGCGCGAGGAGCGCTGCGCCGAGGATCGTGACGGCCAGGCCGACGTTGAACATGATCCCGGTCAGGTGGCCGCTGCGAGCGCCGTGCTCCGGGCGCAGGTCGAGGAGGGCTGCGGAGCCGACCACCACCGTCGTACCGACAGCGGCGCCGTGCAGCGCGCGGGCGACGATGAGGGCGGCGACGCCGTGCGCCGTCATGAACACCGCGAGGCCCGCGATCATCGCGACCACCGCACCGACCAGGAGCGGCTTGCGCCCGACCCGGTCCGACACGACCCCGGCGAGCAGGACCGCCGCGAGCGCGCCGAAGGCATAGACCGCGAACACGACGGTCGTGGTGATCGGCGCGAGCTGGAACTTGGCCTGGTAGAGCCCGTAGAGCGGCGCCGGAGCGCCGGAGACGCCGAGGGCGACGGCCATCAGCGCGATGAAGAGGGGGTACGCCGGAACGGACCTGGCCCGGGTGATGGAGAGCGTGCTCATGGGAATGCCTCTCGTCCGGATGGTGTTCGATGAATGTCGAACCACGACACAGACTCAAGTTCGATGACCATCGAACTATTCCGAGGAGGACGTGATGCGCAGCACGGACCCGGCCACCGACCTGAGCAGGGACAGCGAGCTGACCCCGGTCGCGGGCCTGCAGGACGTGCTCGCCGCCCTTGCCGACCCGGTCCGGCTCGAGATGGTGCGGCGGCTGGCCGCCACCGACGCGCCTGTCGCCTGCGGCGCCCTCTACGACAACGTCAGCAAGTCCACCGCGAGCCACCACTTCAAGACGCTGCGCGAGGCCGGCGTCATCCAGCGCCTGGTGATCGGGGGCAACACCCACCAGCGGCTGCGCACCGAGGACGTCGAGGCCGCCTACCCCGGCGTGCTGTCCGCGATCATCCGCGCCGCGGACTGACCTCGCGAGAAGACGTATCAACCGGGTGACCTCGAGGGTCCTCCTGTCGTTGACTCGGTACGACGCACCCGAGCACCCAGGAAGGCGGATCGTCATGGACACCCACACCGACACCTCGACGGTCGGCCGCATCCGCAGGATGCTGCTCGAGCTGGCCCGCGGCGAGGAGGACCTCGCGACCGCGGAGCTCGCCGCAACGCCGTACTGGTCCTCGACGCCGGCGACCGTGATCGGCCATCGCGACGCCGCTGCCGCGCTGCGCTCGGCAGCGGATCTGCTGCTCGCCGGCTGAGCCACTTACCGCAGAAACCCTGGTTCCACCTGGGTTTCCGGCAAACGCAAAGACATTCGCAGCACCCGTAACCCGCGTGACGGGCGGGAGTTTCTCCGCACGAAACCATTCGCTGTCTCTCGGGGACGACAACCGTCTGTGGGGACTACGTGTCTGCTTCCTCTTCCCGTTCCACCGCGCGCCGCCTGCGCACCCGCCTCGCCGTGGTCGCGGTCGCCGCCACCGCGGGCGTCGCGATCGCCGCCTCGCCGGCGCACGCCTCGGTCACTTTCGACCCGACCTGCTCGCTCACCGCGTCCAACGGGACCGGCCGCTGCGGCTTCGTCGGCAAGGGCGACGTCCAGGCCGCGCTGGGCTACAACAACACCCAGATGCAGAAGAACGCCGGGAACCTGAAGTTCACCTGGTCCCAGCCGTCCAGCCAGGCGCTGACCCAGTCCGCGACCCAAGCCGGCTCGCAGGACGGGACCCAGCAGGGCACGCAGTCGGCGACCCAGGCGGTCTCGCAGACCTCGACGCAGACCGTCACCGAAGAGGTGAGCTGCTTCCAGGACAACAACGTCCAGCACTTCTGGCGTGCGGGCCAGCGCACCCTCGACCGCACCGGCACGCGCACGGGCACGGCGACCGGCACGCGGACGGGCACGCGCAGCGGCTCCCGGAGCGGCTCGCGGAGCGGCAGCCGGAGCGGCTCGGTCAGCGGCACCGTCGGCTACACGATCGACTACGACGCGCGGGTGAAGAACCAGATCGACGGCTTCTTCCTCACCAACGACACCAACAACGGCTTCGTCGCGGGCGGCTCGCCGGTCTGGGGCGACTACGCCTTCGGCTCGTACGCGTTCGGTGCCTACACCTTCGGTGCCTACTCGTTCGGCGACTACACCTGGGCCGACCCGCAGTGGTCGGACTACACCTGGAACGACGCCGACACGACCTGGAGCGACTGGAGCACCGACTCCGACGCGAAGAACCCCGCCGAGTGCCTGAGCAACAACCCGGGCAACGACCAGGTCTCCGACACGATCACGCCCGGTGACATCGTCGCGGGCGACGTGGTTCCCGGCGCCGTCACCGAGGGCGGTGTCGTCGACGGTGCCATCACCGACGGCGCGATCACCGACGGCACCGTCACGCCCGGCGCGGTCCAGTACGGCGCCGTGACGCCCTCCGGCGCTGCGCACCTGTACGTCAACGGCGTGCCCCTCAGCTGAACGCTCCCTCCGGCAACACCACCGATCCCCGGCCCTCCTGCGAGGACCGGGGATCGGTGCGTTCCGGGTGCGTCGGCCGCCCTCTTGACCAATGGTGTAATGATGATTACATGATTACAAACGAACTCACCGAGAGGGTGCGCGGCTGGTTCACCGGCCGCCTGCCCGAGGACTGGACGAGCGCGGCACCCCGGATCACCGTGGACCGCGAGGAGATCACCGTCGTGCTGACGATCGCCGATGCGAAGGTGGCGGCCGACGTCTCCCCCGCCGAGGCGGCGGAGACGCGGGCCGGACGCGCGCGGGCGTTCCGCGAGGACACCCGCGAGGCGCGGATGGAGATCGCCCGCGAGGCCCAGCACCGCTTCGAGCGCAAGGTGTCGTGGGGCGTCGTCGTCGGGGAGCACGAGGAGCTGTGGACCCACGTCGCGGCGCCGGTGATGACCCGGCTGCGGCAGCCCCAGCGGCTGGTGCTCGACACCCTCGTCGCGGCCGGCGTCGCGAAGTCCCGCGCCGACGCGCTCGCCTGGTGCGTGCGCCTGGTCGGCCAGCACGAGGACGAGTGGCTGGAGCAGCTGCGCACGGCGATGCAGTCGGTCGCCGACGTACGGAAGAACGGGCCGACCGCGGACTAGTGCCGGACTAGGGTGCGGGCATGCCGCACCTGACCCCCGAGCACCGCGCCTGGATCGACGAGGCCGTGCGCCGGGTCGAGGCGGACGCGCAACGCTCGGCCGACACCCACCTGCACGCCGTGGCGCTGCCGGGCGGCAGCGACGTGCAGCTGTACCTCAAGGACGAGTCGGTCCACCCCACCGGCTCGCTCAAGCACCGGCTCGCCCGTTCGCTCTTCCTCTACGCCCTGTGCAACGGGTGGCTGCACGCCGGCTCGACGGTGGTCGAGGCGTCGTCGGGCTCCACGGCGGTCTCGGAGGCGTACTTCGCGCGGCTCCTCGGCCTGCCATTCGTGGCCGTCATGACGGCCTCGACATCACCGGAGAAGATCAGTCTGATCGAGTGGTACGGCGGCCGCTGCCACTTCGTGGACAAGCCCTCCGAGGTGTACGACGCCGCGCGCGGCCTCGCCGCCGAGCTCGGCGGTCACTACATGGACCAGTTCACCTACGCCGAGCGCGCGACGGACTGGCGCGGCAACAACAACATCGCGGAGTCGATCTTCGACCAGCTCTCGCACGAGCTGCACCCGGTGCCGGCCTGGATCGTGGTGTCCGCCGGCACCGGCGGCACGTCCGCGACGATCGGCCGCTACCTGCGCTACCGCCGGCTCCCCACCCGCCTGCTGGTCGCCGACCCGGAGGGCTCGGCCTTCTACCAGGGCTGGCTCGACGACACCTCCGACGCCGAGGCCGGCGGCTCAGTGATCGAGGGCATCGGACGCCCGCGGGTCGAGCCGTCCTTCGTCGGAGGGGTCGTCGACGACATGGTCCGGGTGCCCGACGCCGCCTCGATCGCGACGATGCGCTGGCTCTCCGAGCGGCTCGGCCGCAAGGTCGGACCGTCGACCGGGACGAACGTGTGGGCGGCGCTGGGCGTGATGGCCTCGATGCGCTCGCGCGGCGTCGAGGGGTCCGTGGTCACGCTGCTCTGTGACGCCGGCGAGCGCTACCTGTCGTCGTACTACGACGACAGGTGGGTCGCCGCGAAGGGCATCGAGCTGGCGCCGTACGAGACCGCCCTGGCGACGTACGACGCGAGCGGGGAGCTGACCGCGCCGTAGCGGCGCTCAGCGGCCCTGGGCGTCGTTGTCGCGCAGCCGCGCGAGCATCCGGTTGTACGCCTCGTGGGCCTCATCGCTGTCGGCGTCCACCAGCGCGGGGTCGACCGCGGCACCGCTCTGCTCGACGTGGCTGATCAGCGTGGCGCGCCGGGCGCCCTCCATCCAGCTGCCCGTCATGTTCTGGCGGCGGGACGGCGACGTGACCGCGCTGATCATGATCCCGATGGCGACGATCATCATCAGGCCGTCGCCGGCCGCCCACATGAGCCCGCCGGCGACGTGCACGTCGTCGATCGCGGCCAGCGCCCAGTGCGGCCGCATCCCGAGCATCACCGGGAACGGCTCGTGGTCGGTCTGCAGCAGCACGATCCCGACGAGCGTGTCGGGCACCATCGCGATGAACAGCAGGATCAGCCGGAACAGGTACGACGGGTTCGACCCGATCGGCTCCTCGCCCAGCAGTGGCAGGAAGAACAGGAACCCGGCGACGACGTACAGGACCTGCTCGGAGGTCATCAGCCAGGCGTGCTGGGCCATCTGGTCCATGAAGCCGGTGAGGTGGGTGGCGACGATCGTGCCGGCGTACGCGACCATGCCGGTGGCGGGCTGCGAGATCCAGCTGAGCGGGAAGCGGCGCAGCTCGGCGCGCAGCCGCTCCTGGGGCGCGGGCGGCAGCGACTCGACGAGCACGGTGACCGGGTGGCCGAGGACGAGCAGGCCCGGCACGACCATGATCAGCGTGAGGTGCAGGACCATGTGCATCCAGAACAGCGACATCGCGTACGCGCCGATCGCCGACGCGACGGTCACCCACAGCAGGGCCGCGCCGGCGACGAAGCAGGCGACCCGCCAGCCACGGACGGTGGACGCGGCACCCGCGCGACGGCGCGCGTAGAGGTACGCCGCGACCAGCAGCAGGCAGGCTGCCAGCCACCCGGGCTGGAGGTGCCAGGTGCCCGCGAAGCGGCCCCAGGTGAGCTGCGGCAGCCCGCCACCCATGTCCATGCCACCCATATCCATGCCGCCCACTGCGCCTCCGCCTCGCTCGTGCTACCCGACAGCATCTCTCTCGTGCCTCCCGAGCGGTTCACCGGCGGGCGTGTGACGTGCCCGACCCGGGTACCGCGCCGCCGTGAGCACCGCACCCTCCGGCCAGCAGCACGAGATCCGCCACGGGCAGCAGCGCGCCACGGTCGTCGAGGTCGGCGGTGGCATTCGGGAGTACGCCGTCGGCCACCGAGCCGTCCTGCACCCCTACCCGCGCGACCGGATGTGCGACGGTGCGCACGGGGCGCCGCTGGTGCCGTGGCCGAACCGGCTCGGCGACGGGCGCTACTCCTTCGACGGCACGTCGTACCAGGTGGCGCTCACCGAGCCGGAGAAGCACAACGCGATCCACGGCTTCCTGCACTGGCGGCCGTGGGAGCTGGTCGAGCACCACGTCGACATCGCGGTCATGGGCGCGACCCTGTTCCCGCTGCAGGGCTACCCCTTCCTGCTGCAGCTGCGCGTGGAGTACCGGCTCACCGACGAGGGGCTCGAGGTGACCACGACGGCGACCAATCTCGGCGACCACCCGGCGCCGTACGGCTGCGGCCAGCACCCCTACCTCTCCCCCGGTGACGGCCTGATCGACGACTGCACGCTGCGTTTCGGGGCCGGCACCCGGATCGTCACCGACGCCGAGCGCCAGCTGCCCACGGGGACCGAGCCGGTGGCGGGGACGGCGTACGACTTCGGCGAGGGGCGGCGCCTCGGTGACCAGTCGATCGACTTCGCCTTCACCGATCTCACCCGCGACGCGGACGGGCGGTCGTGGGTCCGCCTCACCGGCGCCGACGGCCACACCGCCGCTCTGTGGGTCGACGAGTCCTACCCGCTGCTCGAGGTCTTCACCGCCGACACCCTGCCCCCGGACCGTCGCCGGCGCGGGCTGGGCGTCGAGCCGATGACCTGCCCACCGAACGCCTTCCGGACCGGCGACCGGGTGATCCGGCTGGAGCCGGGCGCCACGGTGACCACGCGATGGGGCGCGGTGCTGGAGGGCCGCGGCGCCGCCGGGGCGTAGCGGGCCGCTTCCTGCAGGATGGAGCCGTGAGCGAGCCCCTGCTGCCGCACCCGATCACGGGCGAGCTGTTCAGCTCGCCGGTGCCGCCGGGCACCGGCTGGCCGGGCGACCCGGCCAACGACCAGACACCCGTGGCGACGACCGCCGCCCAGGTGCGTCGCCTCGCCCGCGGCGCCGACCTGGACGAGCTCGACGCGAGGATCAGCGTGTGCCGCGCGTGCCCGCGACTGGTCCGCTGGCGAGAGGACGTGGCGCGGACCAAGCGCGCGTCGTACGCCGGTGAGCCGTACTGGGGGCGCCCCGTCCCCGGGCTCGGACCGGCCACCGCCGGCATTCTCGTCGTCGGTCTCGCCCCAGCCGCGAACGGCGCCAACCGCACCGGCCGGCTCTTCACCGGCGACCGCAGCGGCGACTGGCTGTTCGCGTCGCTCCACCGCGTCGGGCTGGCGACGCAAGGCACCAGCGCGCATGCCGGGGACGGGCTGGAGCTGGTCAACACCCGGATGGTCGCGACCGTCCGGTGCGCCCCGCCGCAGAACGCGCCGACCACCACCGAGCGCGACACCTGCTCCCCCTGGATCGAGGCGGAGCTCCGCCTCCTCGCCGACCACGCCCGGGTCGTCGTGGCGCTCGGTGCCTACGGCTGGGACGCCACGCTGCGCGCGTACGCCGCTCTCGGCTGGCAGGTAGCCCGCCCGAAGCCGCGCTTCGGCCACGGCGTCGAGGCCACGCTCACCGGCGACGGCCGCTCCGTGACCCTCCTCGGCTGCTACCACCCCAGCCAGCAGAACACCTTCACCGGCCGCCTCACCGAGCCGATGCTCGACGCCGTCCTCCACCGCGCCGCGGTGCTGGGCGCCGCGGGCGATGGTGGTCGGTGATTGACCCGTTCACTTAATGGCGGCGCAGCGGGCGGGGTGATGGTCGTACCCTCTCCGCCGTGCCCGTCGCTGTCCTCGATTCGCTCCGCGTCCGAGCTCGCATCGTTGCCCTGGACGCGCGTTGGGCGATCAGGAGCAGCTGGCGACGAGCCCGTGGTCACCACGGCGCGTGCAAGACGGGCGAGGCCAGCGCCCGCGCCTCGCACCTGACCGAGCTGTGGGAGCGGACGTGGCCGCTCGCCGATCCGCTCGGCCACGAGCTGCGGGTGGCGTACGCCGACCGATGGGTCCGGTTCCACAGCCTTCCTGAGTCGAAGCGGTACGCCGACGACGCCTCCGAGTCCGGCGAGATCCTGCGGCGCCACCGCACCGTGCTGGCCGAGCTCCGCGGCTCCACCGGCACCGCCGACCTGTGGGCCATCGCTCCTGGCTGGGACTGGCGCGACTCGAACGGGGGCTGGGCGAAGGACCGCCTACCCGGCGCATGGCCCTGGCGGATCGGGCAGATCGACGACGACTGCCCCGCCTACTTCTGGGCGGCCTCAGGCTTCTCCGACTCCGCGGTCGACGCGCTCCTGCTCGAGGTAGCCGACGACCGCGGCCGCGTGCTGTTCGGCGCTCCGGACCTCGCCTGGCTCTACTGCCCGTACGACGGCGGCGCCGACGTGCTGCTCCCCACCGTGGCCGAGCGCGACGCCCTCAAGGCCCGTCACACCGACTGGCTGTCCACGTACCCCGGAGGGCTGTAGCGACCGACCGTCCCGCACGCCATGCCCGCTGCGATCGCCCGAGTGCGCCTGTTCCGCTGCGCCACTGAGGGGCCGAGGATGGCCGAGTGGGCGGAGCGTCGTACGTCGTCACGGCTGCGGGCCGACTCCAGCTGTTCGGTGTCGAGCACTGGGCGATCCTCACGGTGTTCACGGCGGTGGCCGTCGCCACGTTCCGGCTCGGACGTCGGCCCGCCCCTGCCTCACGACGCATCGAGGTCCTGGCGGGCACGGTCCTCGCCGCCACGTGCGCCCCGTTCGAGGCGATCGACTGGACGCACGGGCCGCAGCTCCAGCTGTGCGACTTCGCCTGGATCGCATCCGCCGGCGCCCTGCTGACCGGGAGGCCGTCGTGGTCGGCACCGGCGTACTTCTGGGGGCTGACCCTCAGCGTGCAGGGCGTGCTCACCCCGGACCTCTCCCACGGCTTCCCGAGCCTGGAGTTCTGGGGATTCGTGGTGCGCCACCTCGCGCCCGTGTGGGTCGGGATCTACCTCGTCGCAGCGCGGCGCGGTCCTTCATGGCGCGCCCTGGCGCTCACCGTCCTGCTGACGTCCGCCTGGGCGGCGGCCGTGATGGCGATCAACAGCACTCGGGGCACGAACTACGGCTATCTCAACGGCAAGCCACCCACGCACTCGCTGCTCGACCTGCTGGGCCCGTGGCCGCTGTACGTCGTCCTCGAGATCGCGCTGATCGTCGCCCTGTGGACGCTGATGACGTGGCCGTGGAACAGGGCCGACTCGCGGAACGCGCCAGATCAGTAGTACCAGGGGAACCCATTCACGCTGGACGTCCGTAGTCAGCGAGTGACGCCGACATGCGTCTGAACTGCGGAAACGTTCTGGTTGGTGACGAGGCCTGACGGCCCTTGATGATCGTGCTGTGCACAGTACGTGCA
>DATFHM010000420.1:0-13443 GCA_035248385.1 Nocardioides sp.
CACCTGATGGACCACCCGATGTACCTGGTCAACTGGGACAGCAGCCACCCCGACAACCTCGGGTACGCCGAGAAGCCCGCCCAGCTCGTCAGCTACCTGCTGCGCCGCCGCGGGATGCTCACCTCGAACGTCGGCGAGGCCGGCGCGTTCTTCCCCACCAGCGTCGCCGACGACGCGCCCGCGATGCAGATGATCGGCGCCCCCGTCTACTTCTGGCAGCACGGCGCCGCGGAGTACGACGGCACCGCGATCGCCATCGGCCTCTCGCTGGTCGGAGCCCGCTCCGAGGGCTGGGTCCGCCTCGGTTCCGCGGATCCGGAGGCGAAACCGCTCATCTGCAACAACTACCTCGCCGATCCTCGGGACATGCAGTCGATGGTCGAGGGCATCGAGCGGGCGCGTGAGGTGCTGGCGTCCCGGACGATGCGCGGGTTCGCGAACCACGAGATCCACCCCGGTCCGGCGTACGGGACCGGCAGGGCGGACCTGGAGGAGGCGATCCGGCAGGGCGTCGAGCACACCTACCACCCGTCGTGCACCGCGCGGATCGGTGCCGAGGGCGACGGGGTCGTCGACGCGACCCTGCGGGTGCACGGCGTCGACGGGCTGCGGGTCGCGGACGCGTCGGTGATGCCGCGGATCACGCACGGCAACACGCACGCGCCCACGATGCTGATCGGGGAGAAGGCGGCCGACCTGATCCGGAGCGGCGCCTGATGAAGGCTCGCGCGGTGCTGCCCGCCGCCGTCCTGCTCGTCGCGGCGAGCGGCGCGGTGGCGCCCGCGCAGGCCCGCACCTCGACCATCGCGTGGCAGGGCTACACGTGGGTGGCGCGGTCCGCGCCCGGCAACCCGGGCGCGCCCCAGCAGTGGTCGCCGGGCAACGTGTCGGTCGACAGCGCCGGGCGGCTGCACCTGAAGGTGACCCGCGACAAGCGCGGGCGCTACACCCAGGCCGAGCTGGACTCGACCCGGAACGGCTGGGGCTACGGCACCTACCGCTGGCAGGTCGCGTCCGACGTCTCGCACCAGGCGCCGGAGTACGTGCTCGGCCTGTTCACCTACGGCAAGGACCCCGCCTACGGGCACCGCGAGATCGACATCGAGGCCTCGGGTTGGGGGACCACGCCGATCACCTGGGACTACACCAGCTGGGCGAACGGGCAGGACTCGGTCGCCCGTACGCCGGCACCGGCGGGCGCGACCACGCAGCAGGTCGTGTGGCGGCCGGGCCTGCTGACCTGGACCTCCTGGGATGCCGCCGGCAACGTGTTCGCCACCGCGACGGCGAGCGGCGCCGACGTACCGGTGCCGTACGACGAGTCGATCGGCATGAACTTCTGGCTGTGCGGCTGTGCCTCGGGGTGGAACACCACGCCCGCGGCCGAGGTGGTGATCAGCGGGTTCGGCTTCACGCCCTACCCTGGCTGACGTGGGCGCCGATCATGACCACGGTGTCGCCTCCGACGCCGACCGCCGCTACCTGACCGCGGCGCTGGCCCTGCTCGTCGCCTACATGGCGGCCGAGGTGGTCGTCGCGCTCCTCACCGGGTCGCTCGCGCTGCTCTCCGACGCCGGGCACATGCTCTCCGACGCCGGCGCGATCGCCGTGGCGCTGTGGGCGATGCGGCTCGCAGCCCGGCCGGCAGCAGGGGAGTGGACCTTCGGCTGGAAGCGCGCCGAGATCCTGTCCGCGCTCGGCAACGGCGTGACGATGCTCGTGATCGCGGCGGTGGTGGCGGTCGAGGCGATCCGGCGCCTCGTCGACACCTCGCCGGACGTGGAGGCGGGCCCGGTCCTGGTCGTCGCGCTGGCCGGCATCGTGGTCAACGTCGTCGCGGCCTGGCTGCTGGCGCGCGCGAACCGCAGCAGCCTCAACGTCGAGGGCGCCTACCAGCACATCCTCACGGACCTCTACGGCTTCGTCGGTACGGCGGTGGCGGCGGTGGTCATCCTCACGACCGGCTGGGTCCGCGCGGACGCCGTGGCCTCGCTCGTCGTGGTCGCGCTGATGCTGCACTCGGGCTGGGGGCTGCTGCGTGACTCCGGGCGGGTGCTGCTCGAGGGCGCGCCCGCGGGCACGGACCTGGAGGGGATCCGCGAGCACCTGCTGCGCGTCGACCACGTGCACGACGTCCACGACCTGCACGTATGGACGGTGACGTCCGGCCACCCGAGCCTCTCGGCCCACCTCGTCGTGGACGACTCCTGCTTCAACGACGGCCACGCGCCGCAGATCCTGGACCGGGTCCAGGACTGCCTGGGCGGGCACTTCGACGTCGAGCACTCCACGTTCCAGCTCGAGCCGCGCTCGCACGCCGAGCACGAGCACGGCATGCACTGACCCGGTCAGGCGGCCCACCGCTCGGCGGCCACCTCGTCGAGCGCGAGGCCGTGCCCCGGTCGCTCGCGGTCCGGCGTCAGCCGGCCGGCCACCGGGTCGAGACAGCCGTCGAAGAGCAGCCGCTCGATCCGGACGTGGTCGTGGAACCACTCGACGTGCCGCGGGTGCCAGACCGAGCAGGCGGCGTGCGCGCTGACCTGGGGTGCGCAGTGGGCGGACAGGTCGACGCCGTACGCATCGGCGAGCGCGGCGACCCGGCGGAAGCCGGTGATCCCTCCGCACCGGGTCACGTCCGCCTGCAGGCAGTCCACGGCCCCCGCGTCGAGGAGGTGCCGGAAGTGCGGCAGGGCCCAGCCGTACTCGCCCGCGGCGATCTCGACGCCGCCCGTCGTCGCGTCCCGGACCGCCCGCAGCCCGTCCACGTCGTCGCTGCTCACCGGCTCCTCGAACCAGCGCACGTCGCGCCGGGCGTAGAGCTGTGCCCACCGGCGGGCCTCGCCGCGGGTCAGCGCGCCGTTCGCGTCGACGTACAGGGCGACGTCGGGGCCGATCGCCTGCCGCGCCACCCGCACCCGGTGCTCGTCGAGGTCGGGCCGACGGCCGACCTTGATCTTGACGGCCCGGAAGCCGCTCTCCGCCCACCCGGACAGCTGGTGGCCGAGGCGGTGGTCGGAGTAGCTGCAGAACCCACCGCTGCCGTACGCCGGCACCGCCTCGTGCGTCGCGTCGAGCGCGACGACGAGAGGTACGCCGAGCAGCCGGGCCTTCAGGTCCCACAGCGCGATGTCCAGCGCGGACACCGCCATCGCGGCGATCCCGGACTGCCCGAGGTTGCGGATCGCCTGCCACATCGCCGCCCAGGCGCCGCCGACGTCGAGGGCGTCCCGGCCGCGCAGCACGTCTGCGAGCAGGCCGTCGACGAGCCGTGCCGCGGCGGCGTCGCAGTAGGTGTAGCCCAGGCCGGTGACGCCCTCGGCGGTCACGGTCACGACCACGATCGTGGTCGCGTCCCACTCCAGGGTCCCGTCGGACTCGGGTGCGTCCGTGGGCACGGTGCAGGCGCGGGCGGTGACGGCGTCGACGGCAGCGTCCGCGGGCACCGCACTCACATCGCGGCGACGTCGGCCGACGCGGCTCCGTGGTTGACGGCCTCGAGCAGTGCCGCGGTGAAGGCGGGGAGGTCGTCGGGGCCGCGGCTCGTGATCAGGTTGCCGTCGACGACGCAGCGCTCGTCCACCCACTCGCCACCGGCGTTGAGGATGTCGGTGCGCAGGCTCGGCCAGGAGGTGAGCTTGCGCCCGGCGAGGACGTCGGACTCGACGAGCGTCCACGGCGCGTGGCAGATCGCCGCGACCGGCTTGCCGGACGCCAGGAAGGCGCCGGCGAAGGCGACCGCCTCGGCGTTCGTGCGGAGCTCGTCGGCGTTGGCCACCCCGCCGGGCAGCACCAACGCGGCGTAGTCGTCTGCAGAGCCGGCGTCCTGCAGTCCCTCGGCCGGCATCGAGTCGACGCGGTCGAGGTGGTCGAAGAGCTTGGCGTCGCCTGCTTCGGGCGCCAGCAGCACCGGCTGGTAGCCCGCGTCGGTGACGGCGTCCCAGGGGCCGGTGAGCTCCACCCGCTCGATGCCCTCGTTGGCGACCAGGAAGGCGATCTTCGTGTCGTGCATCTGCGTGCTCCGTCCGTCGGTTGGCAGGTCGCTTCCGCCGTACCCCGTGCCCGGGATCCGACACGGTGGGGGAGAAGAGAGAGGAGGACGGCTGCCCGGCACCGCGACTCGTGCCGGACAGCCGTCCCGGGAGAGGGGTCTCAGCCCGCCTTGGAGATCGCGTCCTTGGTGCGGTCCACGATCGCCGCGAGCGGGAGGGTCAGCACGGTCGCGACGGTGTGACCGGCGGTCGTCGGGTGCGGCCGGGTAGGCGCGAGCTCCTCGGTCGCGAGGAGCAGCCGGCCCATCGACTGGCGCTCCTCGGCCGTGCACCCGGCGAGGATCGCCGGGAACTCGTCGTTCTCCTCCGCCTCGGCGTGCGCGTCGACCGACTTCTGGAACTCGGTGAGCTTGGCGTGGAACTCGGCGCTGTTGACGTCCATCTTCTCCAGGTCGGCGAGCACCTTCGTGGCCTCGACCTCCTCCTCGACCCGGGCGTCGGCGACGTCCTTGCCGGCCACCTTCTTCGACTCGGGTCGCAGCACCAGCTGCTCGGCGGTCTCGTGCACGACGAGCATGGCGCGCAGCTCGGCGAAGATGCTGGCGCGGGCGGTGCCGATCGCCTCGTGGACGTCGGTGAAGAGCGTGCTGATCCGGGCGTGCTGCTCGAGCAGGATCCGGATCACGTCTCCCTCGGGGAGCTTCGAAGCCTGCTGCATGTCCTCCGTGGCGTCACCCATCAGGTCCTCCTGGGGGTCGCTGGGGTCGTTCTTCGGTCACGGCGGCGGTACCCGGTGGTCGGGCCGTCATGCCGGGGCGCGGCGGGCCGGGTTTGCGCCGTCGGACCCTGGGCACCGCAGTGCCGTGGACACCTTCCGTGCGCAGCGCGAGACGCTCAAGTCCGCCGCGACGACCCTGAAACGGGCGGAGATCCCCTTCGCCCTCGCCGGCGGCTACGCGGCCTGGGCCCGGGGCGGACCGGAGAGCACCCACGACGTGGACTTCGTGGTCCAGCCGGACGACAGCGCGGCCGCGCTGGCCGCCCTGGCCGCCGCCGGCCACGACCTGGTGGACGCCCCGGAGGACTGGCTCGCCAAGGTACGCCGGGACGGCGTGACCGTCGACGTGATCCACCGGCTGCCGATGGGCGACGTCGACGAGCGGCTGTTGTCGCGGACCGACGACGTGAGCGTGGACTCGGTGAAGATGCCGGTGCTCTCCGCGACCGACCTGCTGCTGTCCCGGCTGCTCGCCCTGACCGACCACTCCTGCGACCTCTCGACACCGCTTGCCTGGTCGCGCTCCTTCCGGGAGCAGGTCGACTGGGACACCGTCGAGCGGGTGGTGGGGGACAACCCGTTCGGCCAGGCGTTCCTCGGCCTGGTGGGCGCCCTCGGGATCCGGGGTGGGGGCGACGGTGAGCGCTGACCCGATCCGGATCGCCGCGGTGGGTGACGTGCACCTGGGCGAGGACCTCCGTGGCCGCTACCGCCCCGTCGTCGAGGAGCTCGCAGACCGGGCGGACGTGCTGCTCGTGGCCGGCGACCTCACCCAGCACGGGACCGTCGACGAGGCGGCGGTGGTCGCCGACGAGCTCGGCGGGGCACCCGTGCCGGTGGTGGCCGTGCTCGGCAACCACGACTACCACTCGGGAGCAGAAGGTTCCATCACCTGGCTGCTCGAGGACGCGGGGATCCAGGTCCTCGAAGCGTCGGCGACCGTGCTCGACACCCCCGCGGGGACGCTCGGGATCGCGGGTGCCAAGGGCTTCTGCCTGGGCTTCAGCGGCAGGTGCGCATCGGACTTCGGCGAGCCCGAGATGAGGGCGTTCACGCGGCACGGCATCCGCTCGGCCGAGGGCCTGCGGCAGGCGTTCGACGGGCTCGAGGCCGACGTTCGGGTCGCCCTCACCCACTTCGCCCCGGTCGACTCGACGCTGCACGGTGAGCCGGTCGAGATCTGGCCCTTCCTGGGCAACTACCTGCTCGGGGACGTCGTCGACGACGTCGGTGCCGACCTGGCCGTGCACGGCCACGCGCACGCGGGCACGGAGAAGGGGCTGACCGCGGACGGTCGCCCGGTCCGCAACGTCGCACAGCCGGTGATCCGGGCGGCGTACCGCATCTACGAGGTGTTCCCGGGAGGCACACCATGAACGAATCGCGCGAGGGCCGGCGCCTGGAGCGCGCCTTGGTCGACGACGAGCGCACGCACGAGCTCGGGGTGCACGTGCTGGCGGTGGGCGACCGGATCGTCGCTCAGGGCGAGGTCGCGTCCGAGGAACGTCGGCAGCGGGTGCTGGAGGTGCTCCGCGAGGCGGCGCCGGACCAGCAGGTGGTCGACCAGCTCACGCTGAGTGCTGAGCCGGTCGCCCGTCCGTCGGCGTGTGAGCGCCTTCCGGCACCGGGTGCTCCGTCGGGAGCGGACCACCCGCCGGAGCAGGGTGACGCGCCGCCGCACCGCGGTTGAGGGCGAGCTCGCCGCCCAGGTAGCCGGCCGCCGCCATCACGCCGGCACCGGCCAGGGCGCACAGCGTGCCGCGGCCGTGGTGGCCGGCGAGGCGGAGCATCGCGGACTTCGCGTAGAGCCCGATGGCAGCGCCGTTCCCGGCCGCGTGGATGACGCCGAGCCGGCGGTCCTCACCCTCGAGGCGGTTCCAGTCGGCCAGGCCGCTGGCGGCGGTGGGCACCGCGGACAGGACGCCGAGCCCGCACAGGATGGTCCGGGCGCGGCGCGACTTCGGGCCGCCCAGCAGGTCCAGCACGCTGGTGGCTGTCAGCAGCCCGATCGGTACGTCGGTCAGCACGGGGTGCGCGGCATGGCTCAGCCAGCCCTCCCCACGGAGGACTCCGGCGTACCCGGACGCGTCGAGGGCGTCGGCGGCCTTGCTGTAGAGGGGCTCCAGCAGGCTGGCGGCGCTGGAGGCGGCGAGACGCTTGAACAGCTCGGTCTGCGGGTCCAGTGAGTTCATGGGTACGCCGTACCCGCCCACCCGCGGCACATGCGGCACCCGGGTGCGGGTACCGGGAACGGGTGACACACGTCCAGGAGAGCAGCCCGTCGGGCCCGGAGGCGAGGTCCGACTCGCGCTGGCGCCGGCGCTGGCGAGACGCCCGGCGAGCACGTGTTCCTCGCCCCGTTGCCGCTCTGCTCCTCGGGTTCCGGCACCCGGTCGACCGGCGCCGTCGCGCTGTGGGCTGACGGGCTAGATCAGAGCCCCTGCGCCAGCAGCTGCGCGAGGTGCAGCGGCTTGCGGCCGTCGAGCTGCTCGATCTGTGTCCGGCACGAGAACCCGTCGGCGAGCACGGCGACGTCGGGGGAGCGCCGGGCGAGCTCGGGCAGCAGCGCCTGCCCGGCGATGTCGCGGCTGATCTCGCCGTGCCCGCGGGTGAAGCCGAAGTTGCCGGCGAGCCCGCAGCAGCCGGAGGGCAGCCGCTCGGCGTCGACGCCCGCCGACGCCAGCAGGTCCTCGTCCGCGTCCCAGCCCATGATCGCGTGCTGGTGGCAGTGCACCTGGGCAGCGGCCGCCCGCCCGACCAGCTCCGGATGCCAGTCCGGCGCGTGCCGGGTGAGCAGCTCGGCCAGGGTGAGGGTCTGGTCGCGCAGCCGGCGTACGTCGCGGTTCTCGGGCAGCAGCTCGGGGCCGTCGGACCGCAGCACCGCGGTGCACGACGGCTCGAGGCCGACGACGAGCCCGCCGCGGTGCAGGTGGTCGGCGACTACCGCGGTCGCCCGGGTCAGCTTGCGGCGCGCGGTCCGCAGCTGACCGGTGGAGATCCAGGTCAGGCCGCAGCACAGCGGCTCGGTCGGGATCTCGACGGAGAAGCCGGCGTCCTCGAGGACCCGCACGGCGTCCTGCCCGATCTCGGGCGCGAACTGGTTGGTGAAGGTGTCCGGCCACAGCAGCACGTTCCGCCCCGACGTACGCCGGGCGGGCCGGTCGGACGCCCACTCCTGCAGGCTCTGCGGGGCGATCGGCGGGAACGGCCGGTTCTCGAGGCCGGCCGCCGCGGCGCCGAGCCGCCGGGTCAGCGGGTTCGCGAACAGCGCGTTCGCCGTGCCGACCAGGCCCGCCCGCCGCGCCATCCGTACGCCGGCGGGCAGCCACCCCAGCGTGTAGTCGGCGCGCGGGCGGAGCCGACCGGCGTAGTGGTGCGCCAGGAACTCCGCCTTGTACGTCGCCATGTCCACCCCGACGGGGCAGTCGTGCTTGCAGCCCTTGCAGGCCAGGCAGAGATCGAGCGCCTCGCGGACCTCCTCCGAGCGCCAGCCGTCGGCGATCGGCCCCTCGCGGTGCCCATCCAGCATCTCGAACAGCAGCCGGGACCGGCCGCGCGTGGAGTGCCGCTCGTCCCTCGTCACCTGGTACGACGGACACATCACCTGGTCCTGCGGCGCGGACTGACGGCACCGGCCGACCCCGACGCACCGGTCCGCGGCGTCGGCGAACGAGCCGTGGTCGTCGGGGAACGCGAACCAGGTCCGGCGCTCCTGTCGTGGTGTCCAGCCCGGGCCCCAGCGCAGGTCGTGGTCGAGGGGGCGGGGGTGCACGACCTTGCCGGGGTTCATCAGGTCGCGCGGGTCGAAGATCGCCTTGAGCTCCTGGAAGGCCCGGACGACGCGCGGCGGGTACATCCGCTCGAGCAGCTCGCCGCGGGTCTGGCCGTCGCCGTGCTCGCCGGAGAGGGACCCGCCGTACCGCACGACCAGGTCGGCGGCAGCCTCCAGGAAGGAGCGGAACGCCGCGACGCCGCGGGTCGTGGTGAGCTCGAACGGGATCCGGGTGTGCACGCAGCCCTGGCCGAAGTGGCCGTAGAGCGCCGGGCCGGCGTCGTCCTCGTAGCCGAACTTCTCGAAGAGCCGGCGCAGGTCGCGCAGGTAGTCGCCGAGCGCCTCGACCGGGACCGCCGAGTCCTCCCAGCCCTCGTGCGTCTCGCGGTGGCCGGGCGGGTGCGCGGTCGCCCCGAGCCCGGCCTCGCGGACGGTCCAGATCTTCGCCTGCTCGCCGGGGTCGCTGACGACCCGGGTCGAGGGCGGGTGCGGCCACCGGTCGACGTCGTCGTGGAGCCGCTGCGCGCGCTTGTCGACCTCGTCCCGTGACTCCCCGGACAGCTGCACGACCAGGTAGGCCCGCCCGGCCGGCAGGTGCGCCATCGCGTCGAGGTGCTCGTGCTGCAGCTTCTCGTCGCGCAGAAGGTGCTCGTCGAGGCCCTCGAGCGCCTCCGGCTCGTGGGTGAGCACGGACGGCACCGCGTCGGCGGCGGCGTCGATGCTGTCGAAGCCGAGCACGACGAGGCTGCTCTCGGGCAGCACCGGCACGAGCTCGAGCTCGGCGTGCAGGATGGTCACGAGCGTCGACTCGCTGCCGACCAGCGCCCGTGCGACGTCGAAGCCGTACTCCGGCAGCAGGCTGTCGAGGTTGTAGCCCGACACCCGGCGCGGGATGTGCGGGAAGGCGTGGCGCACGTCGTCGGCGTACTCCTGGGCGAGGTCGCGCAGCCGGCGGTAGACCGAGGCACGGAGGTCGCCGCGGGCCTCGATGTGTGCGAGCTCCTCGTCGGTGGTGGGGCCGCACCAGAACCGGGTGCCGTCGGCGAGCAGGACCTCCAGGCGGCGTACGTTGTCGACGACCTTGCCGGTGCGCTGGGCGGTGGCCCCGCAGGAGTTGTTGCCGATCATGCCGCCGATGGTGCAGTTGCGGTGGGTGGCGGGTTCGGGCCCGAACCGCAGGCCCGTCGGCGCCAGCTCACGGTTGAGGTCGTCGAGCACGATGCCCGGCTCCACGACGCACGTACGCCGCTCGGCGTCGACCTCGAGCACCGAGCGGCAGTGGACCGACCAGTCGATGACGACCGCCGTGTTCGTGCACTGCCCGGCCAGGCTGGTGCCTCCACCGCGCGACAGCAGGGGGACGCCGTGCTCGTGGCAGACACGCACCGCGGCGACCGCCTCCTCGACCGTGCGGGGGACGACCACGCCGATCGGCACCTGCCGGTAGTTCGAGGCATCCGTCGAGTACGCCGCCCGGTGGCCGGCGTCGAAGTGCACCCCGCCGGGCACGACCGCGTCGAGCGCCTCCGCGAGGGCGACCGGCTCGACGGCGGTGCTCATGACACGTCCGCCGTCTCGGGGGCCCCGGACTCGCCGGAGGACCCGGCGCGGAAGAAGGAGATCTTGCCGTCCGCCTCGAGCACGGCGAGGTCGAGCTCGGCCAGGTCGCGGATGCCCTGCTGCCGGGCGGCGGCGATCAGGTCGACGTCGCTGAGCCGTTGCTCGCGCATCGCCCGTTCGAGCATCCGACCCTCGCGCAGCACCACGACGGGAGCGCCGTTGATGGCCGTGCGCAGCCGCGGGAACCGCCACTGCGCCCACGACAGCGCGACGGTCAGCACCGCGAACACCGAGATGGCGATCATGCCGCCGGTGAGCGAGTAGTCCTGCTGGGTGACGGCCTGCTGGATCAGGTCGCCGAGGGTGACGTAGAGCAGCAGCTCGAAGGTGCTCAGCTCACCGAGCGTGCTGCGCCCCACCGCGCGCGTCACGCCCCACAGGAAGACGAACATGACGAGCGCTCTGATACCGATCTCCACGGGGTGCCTCCTCGGTCAGGGCCACAGGAACGTGCCGAAGCCGATCGACGCCACGGACCGGCCGTGGACGCGCAGGGTGAGGCGCCCGTCCGCACCGCGCTCGCTGGCGGGCTGGACATAGGCGTCGTAGTCCAGGACGAAGGTGTCGCCCGGTGGCGGGTCGAAGGTCATCAGCAGGTCGTCGCCGTCGCGGGTCTCAGCGGACGGGGTGGGGTGGAAGCCCTGGGTCTCGAAGATCCGCAGGTAGTCACCGGTGAGGGCGAGGGTCAGCGGCCCGTGGAAGCCGCCGGCGTGCTCGACCGTCACGCGCCACGGCACGTCGAGGCCGGGCCGGGCGATGCCCGGGTAGCTGAGCGTGAGCCGGTAGCCCGCGCCGGCGGCCGAGCGCGTCATCGTGTGCACGCCCAGCCCACCGGCGAGGTCCACGGCGACGACCAGGGCCAGGAACCCGATCCCGAGCCGCCGTCCCCAGAGGGCCGCGGGGAAGGATGACTCGGCCAGGTTCGTGGTCGTCGCCGTGGAGCTCGGACTCATGCGGTGCGGGCGGCGGGACCGTCGATCTCCTTCCGCAGGTCCCGCAGGATGCGGCTGATCAGCCGCGACACCTGCATCTGGGTGACACCGATCCGCTCGCCGATCTCCTTCTGGGTGAGCCCCTCGAAGAAGCGCAGCTTGACGATCTCGCGGTCGCGGTCTCCGAGGCGGCGCAGGGCCGGCTCGAGCATGACGCGCGCGTCGGCGAGGTCGTACGCCGATTCCTCGGCCGGCAGCAGGTCGCCCAGTGCCGTGCCGGCGGACTCGCCGACCGGCCGGTCGAGCGAGGTCGGGGTGAAGCAGCCCTCGGCCGCCATCGCCTCCTCGACCGCGTCGAGCGGCTCCTCGATCTCCGCGGCGATCTCGCGCAGGTCCGGCTCGCGGCCGGTGTCCTGCTCCAGACGCGAGCGGGCCGCCGCGACGGCTGCCTGCAGCTCCTGGACGCGGCGGGGCGGACGGACCGTCCAGCCATGGTCACGGAAGTACTTCTTCACCTCGCCGCGGACGGTCGGGACGGCGTACGCGAGGAACTCGTCGGCCCGGTCGGGGTCGAAGTCGCGGGCCGCGCGGACCAGTGCGGCGTACGCGACCTGCTCGAGGTCCTCGACGGCGATCCCGCGACCGCCGTACGGCGCGGCAAGGCTGCGGGCGACCTCCATGTTGAGCACGACCACGTCGTCGAGCAGTGCCTGGCGCTGCTCGGCGGTGGTGGCGTCTCGCGCTGCGCGGAGCAGTGCCTTCGTGCGGGCACGGCGCCGCTGGCGTTCCGGAGAGACCTTCTGCGTGTGGGAAGAGAGCTGGTGGATCGTCGAACTCATGATCCCCTCCTGGGGACTGCGTTCGGACCTGCCTTCGTCTCAAGCAGGGCTGTATCACGGGGACACTTCTTCGACGGTAGCAATGCGAGGCGCAGTTGCCAACCGGCATGTTCCCGGCGGCTCGGGGTAGCGGGCAAGAAGGCAAGTTACGGCGACGCGCAGGGGAAGAGGAACTGGACATGACACACCTGGCCGAGGCCGGCGCCATCACCGGCACCACGGACAAGGACTACGACCTGATCTGGCTGGCCGAGACCTGCCTGAGCGCCGCATTGCGGCTCGAGACCTACATCGAGGACGCGCGCCGGGCGGGCGATGCCCAGGTCGCCGACCTGCTCAGCCGCGCGCAGGTGAGCGCGATCCGGGGCGCGGAGGAGGCGAAGGCCCTGCTGGCCGATCGGCTCAGCGCCTGACCCCCGCGTCCTCCTCCGAGCTGTCGGAGCCCTCGGCGTTGTCGGCGCTCACCACGCTCTCCGGATCCGCACGGTCGGCGGTCCAGGGCACGACCAGCCAGAGCAACGCGAAGGCCGCCCCGGCGATGGCGAGCGCGGCCCACCCGGCGGCCCGCGAGACCACCAGGTCGACCACGATGAAGAAGATCCCGCTGGTGGTGGCGGCGAGGGCGGCGAGTCCTGCGCGAGCGCACACGTTCGCCGCCTCGATCAGCCAGCGCCGGCGGCGCTGGCGGAAGAGCACCCGGTGGAAGGCGACGGGCGCGACCAGCAGGGCCGTGGCGACGACCGAGCACGCGAACACCAGCAGGTAGGCCGTGCGCTCGGTGCCGTCGAGTTCGCCGAAACGGTTCGAGAACGGCACTGTCATCAGGAAGGCCGAGAGCACCTGGACACCGGTCTGGGTGACCCGCAGCTCCTGGAGCAGCTCGTTCCAGTTGCGGTCCTGGACGCGCGGGTCGTCGGGGTCGGGAGCGGAGGACATGGGACGCCGGTTCCCGCCGCGTCGGCGATGCATGCAGCACAACGGCCCGGGTACCGCCCCCGCATCCGTACGACCCCGACTCGAGGAGGGCATCGTGCCGCAACGTGCCTGGAGCAAGAAGCGTGAGCGTCAGTACGAGCACATCAAGGAAGGTCTGGAGGACCGCGGCCGCGACGAGGACGAGGCCGAGGAGATCGCCGCCCGGACCGTCAACAAGGAACGGGCCCGGCACGGCGAGTCCCGGCAGAAGAGCCGCACCTCGACCGACGACATCTCCTCCGGCAGGCGTGGCGGCCTGCGGTCCCACCGCGGTCCGGGAGGCCGGACCCGCGACCAGCTCTACGAGGAGGCCAAGCGCAAGAACATCAAGGGGCGCTCCAAGATGAACAAGGCCGAGCTCGAGCGGGCGGTGGGCCGATGAGCGGCAAGCAGGTCGCGGACTTCCTCCTCGAGCGGTTGCGCGGCTGGGGCGTGACCGACGTCTTCGGCTACCCGGGCGACGGCATCAACGGGTTGATCGCCGCGTTCGGCCGGGCCGAGGACAACCCGCGCTTCCGCCAGGCGCGGCACGAGGAGA
>DATFHM010000421.1:0-12444 GCA_035248385.1 Nocardioides sp.
CGTCAACCCGAAGCTCGTCACGGTCACCTGCGGCGGTCTCGCGCACGGCCTGGTCGACGAGGGGCAGCGCCTCGTCATCGTCACCGGCGAGGACATCGTCGGCGCGAAGGCGTCGACGCGCGACAAGGGCGCGATGCCGACGCGTCGCAAGAAGCAGATCGACCCTCTGGAGCTCAAGGCCGGCGACTACGTCGTGCACGAGCAGCACGGCGTCGGCCGCTTCGTCGAGATGAAGCAGCGGGTCGTGCACGGCGCGACCCGCGACTACCTCGTGCTCGAGTACGGCGCCTCCAAGCGCGGCGCCCCGCCGGACCGGCTCTACGTGCCGGCCGACGCCCTCGACCAGGTCACGCGGTACGTCGGCGGCGAGCAGCCGAGCCTCGACCGGCTGGGTGGCGCCGACTGGACCAAGCGCAAGAACCGGGCGCGCAAGGCGGTCCGCGAGATCGCGGCCGAGCTGATCAAGCTGTACGCCGCCCGGCAGGCCACCCGGGGCCACGCGTTCGGCCCCGACAGCCCCTGGCAGCGCGAGCTGGAGGACGCCTTCCCGTTCCACGAGACGCCCGACCAGCTGACCACGGTCGACGAGGTCAAGGCCGACATGGAGCGGGTCGTGCCGATGGACCGGCTCATCTGCGGCGACGTCGGCTACGGCAAGACCGAGATCGCGGTCCGCGCCGCGTTCAAGGCGGTCCAGGACGGCAAGCAGGTCGCCGTGCTGGTGCCGACCACGCTGCTGGTGACCCAGCACCTCTCCACCTTCATGGAGCGGATGAGCGGCTTCCCGGTCGTCCTCAAGGGGCTCTCCAGGTTCCAGACCGACAAGGAGGCGAAGGAGATCATGGCCGGGATGGCCGAGGGCTCCATCGACATCGTCGTCGGCACCCACCGGCTCCTCGGCCCGGACGTGAAGTTCAAGGACCTCGGCCTGATCATCGTCGACGAGGAGCAGCGCTTCGGCGTGGAGCACAAGGAGCAGATGAAGCGGCTCCGCACCTCCGTCGACGTCCTCTCCATGTCCGCGACCCCGATCCCGCGGACCCTCGAGATGGCGATCACCGGCATCCGCGAGATGTCGACGATCACCACCCCGCCCGAGGAGCGGCACCCGGTGCTGACCTACGTCGGCGGCTACGAGGACCGCCAGGTCATCGCCGCGATCCGCCGCGAGCTGCTCCGCGACGGCCAGGTCTTCTACATCCACAACCGGGTGAACTCGATCGAGAAGGCCGCGGCCAAGCTGCGCGAGCTGGTGCCCGAGGCCCGGGTCGCCACGGCCCACGGCCAGATGGGGGAGAAGCAGCTCGAGCAGGTGATGCTCGACTTCTGGGAGAAGCGCTTCGACGTCCTGGTCTGCACCACCCTCGTCGAGTCCGGCCTGGACGTGTCCAACGCCAACACGATGATCATCGAGCGGGCCGACACCCTCGGCCTGTCCCAGCTGCACCAGCTGCGCGGCCGGGTCGGCCGGTCCCGCGAGCGCGCCTACGCCTACTTCCTCTACCCGACCGAGAAGCCGCTCACCGAGACCGCGCACGAGCGGCTCGCGACGCTCGCCCAGCACTCCGACCTCGGAGGCGGCATGGCGATCGCCATGAAGGACCTCGAGATCCGCGGAGCCGGCAACCTGCTCGGCGGCGAGCAGTCCGGCCACATCGCCGACGTCGGCTTCGACCTCTACGTCCGGCTCGTCGGCGAGGCCGTGCGCGACTTCCGCAGCGACGGCGGCGCGCCCGAGGTCCTCGACGAGGTCCGCATCGAGCTGCCCGTCGAGGCCCACCTGCCGCACGACTACATCCCCAGCGAGCGGCTGCGGCTCGAGATGTACAAGCGGCTCGCGGAGGTCCGCTCCGACGAGGACGTCGACGCGATCGTCGAGGAGCTGCAGGACCGGTACGGCGAGCCGCCCGAGCCCGTCGTCGCGCTGCAGCTCGTCGCGCGGTTCCGTGCCCGCGCCCGCCAGGCCGGGCTGACCGAGATCACGACCGTGGGCAAGAACATCCGGTTCGCTCCGGTGGTCCTGCCCGAGTCGCGGGTGGTTCGGCTGCAGCGGCTCTACCCCAAGTCGATCGTCAAGAACCAGGTCGAGGCGATCCTGGTGCCGCGCCCCGGCACGCCGGGACAGCTGGGCAAGCCGATCGAGGGCGTCGCACTGCTTGAATGGGCACGGCTGGTCATCGATGCTGTGATCGACCCGCGCGAGTAGCAGAGCCCCCGAAGGAGTCAGCGTGCGTCGTACCCGTCTCTTGGTCGCGGTTCCGGCCGCCCTCCTGGCCCTCTCCGGGTGCGGCAGCAACGACGCACCGCACCCCGGCCTCGCGGCCCAGGTCGACGGGACCAGCCTCTCGCTGAGCTCCCTCGACGACCTGGTCGACGCGGTCTGCATCGCCACGGCCAACGCGCCGCAGGGCCAGGCCACCACGCGCGGCATCGCCGCGTCCCAGGAGATCGGCGCGTGGGTCACGTCCCAGGCCTTCATCCAGTACGCCGCCCAGCACGACCTCCCCGGCGCCCGCACCACCCAGGACCTCTCCGGCGTCCCGGGGCTCGACCAGATGACGGCCGCGCAGCGGGCCGCGCTGCAGGACCTGATCGACGACCAGGCCCAGGCCACGGCGATCAACAAGCTCGCCGGCGGGCTCAAGCTCGACCCGGCTGACTTCGACATCGTCATCAACCCGCGCTTCGACATGGGCGCCACCAGCGAGGGGCTGGTCGCGTCCGACCGCCAGCTGTCCGTGCCGGTCAGCAGCGACGCGGTCGCCGCCGGGGCGCAGCAGCCGACCGCGGCCCAGCTCGCGGCGCTGCCCGAGAGCCAGCTGTGCGGCCGGCGTCCGGTGATCGGGGCCACCGCGCAGTGAGCGAGGGCGACGCGCTCGCCGAGTTCGTCGCCGTGATGCGCCGGCTCCGGGTCGAGTGCGCCTGGAAGCAGGAGCAGACCCACCGCTCGCTGGCCCGCTACCTGCTCGAGGAGACCCACGAGACCCTCGAGGCGATCGACCGGGGCGACCACGACCACCTCCGCGAGGAGCTGGGCGACCTGCTGCTCCAGGTCGTCTTCCACGCCGTCATCGCCGAGGAGGCCGGTGTCTTCGACCTCGACCAGGTGGCCCGGGGGATCACCGAGAAGATGATCCGCCGCAACCCGCACGTGTTCGGCGAGGAGGGTGCCGGCGGGCTCACGCCCGACGAGATCGACGCCCAGTGGCAGCGGATCAAGGCGACCGAGAAGGGCCGCGAGAGCCCCGAGGAGGGCATCCCGCCCACCCTCCCCGCGCTCCTGTACGCCGACAAGCTGCTCGGCCGGCTCGCCGACGCCGGCCGCCCGGCGACGATCGACCCCGCCTCCGCCGACCTCGGCGAGCGGCTGCTCGCCCTGGTGGCCGAGGCCCGCGAGGCCGGGGTCGACCCGGAGCAGGCGCTGCGCGAGGCCGTGCGCTCCCGGCTCTCAGGCTGAGGCGGGCACCGGTTCGGGCCGTCTGGCCGCGGCCGGCTTGACCGCCGTCATCGCCTCGAGCCGCGGACCGAGGTAGGCGAGCCCGGCGGCCACCATGAGGGCGACGCCCTGGGCGACCTGCTGCCAGAACGTGGGGACGCCCATGAGCGTCAGGCCGTTCTGCAGGATCCCCAGGAAGGCGACGCCGAGGACCACGCCGAACAGCGAGCCGGAGCCGCCGCTCAGGGCCACGCCGCCGACCAGGACGGCGGTGAGGACGGCGAGCTCGAAGCCGAGGCCCGACGTACCGGACTGCACGGCGCCGAGGATGGAGGCCTTGATCGCGCCGGCCAGGCCGGCGGAGGCGCCGGTGAGCAGGAAGAGGGCGAAGGGCACGGTGCGCACCCGCACGCCCGAGAGGTACGCCGCCTCCCGCGACACCCCGATCGCGTACACGTGCCGTCCGACCGGCGTCGCCACCAGCACGAACGCCGCGACGAGGACCACGACGACCGCGAGCACCACCGGCGTGGGGATGCCTGCCGTGCTCGACCCGCCCAGCCACGCGAAGCTCGGGCTGAAGCCGGTGAGCGGCAGCGGCGCGAGCTGCTGCGCGAGGCCGCGGACCGCGGTCAGCGAGCCGAGCGTCACGATGAACGGCGAGAGCCCGAGGCCGCAGCACAGCAGCCCGTTGACGGCGCCGACCGCCAGCCCGGCGAGCACCGCGAACGCCACGCAGCCGAGCAGGCTGCCCTGGTGCGAGGACGCCCACCAGCCGGCCGCGACCGCGCCGAGGGCCCAGGTGGAGCCGACCGACAGGTCGAGGTAGCCGCTGATGACGAGCAGCGCCGACGGCACCGCGACGATCGCGAGGGTCGCGCTGTCCGAGGCGATGCCCAGCAGGTTCTGGTGGACGAAGAAGCTGCCGGTGGACAGCTGGAAGCCGACGGCCATCAGCACCACGACGGGTAGCAGCGGGTAGCGCCCGAGCCGGCGGACGGATGGGGGAGTGCTCATCGCACGGCCTCCTCGGTGGTGGTGGTCAGGTGGTGGATGGACTCGAGGAGCGCGTCCTCGGTGATGGCGTCGCCGACCAGCTCGGTGACGATCCGGCCCTCGCGCATGACCAGGCAGCGGTCGGCGAGGGCGACGATCTCCTCGGGGTCGGTGGACGCGAAGAGCACGGCCGTACGCCGCTCCGACGCGATCGTCCGGACCACGCGGTAGATCTCGTGGCGGGCCTGCACGTCGACGCCCTGGGTCGGCTCGTCGAGCATCAGCACGGTGGTCGGCAGCACGCCGTTGATCCACCGGCCGAGCAGGATCTTCTGCTGGTTGCCACCGGAGAAGCTCCGGGCGGGCGCCGCCGGCGTCGCCGGTTGCACCTTCAGCTCGGCAGCCATCCGGTCGAACGCCGCGCGCTCGGCGGAGCGCCGGCGCAGCCCGAAGCGTGACAGCGTGGCCTGGGCGGGCAGCAGCGCGTTGTCGAGGGCCGACAGCGAGGCGAACAGCCCCTGCCCGGCCCGGTCGCCGGGCACCAGGGCGAGCCCCGCCCGCAGCCCGGCGCGCGGGGTCGCCCGGCCGATCTCGCGTCCGCCCACGACGACGCGTCCGCGACGCCGGTGCCGGCCGTAGGTGAGCTCCAGGGTGCGGGTGCGGCCCGAGCCGATCAGGCCGAAGAGCCCGACGATCTCACCGGGCCGGACCTCCAGGTCGATGGGACCGACGCCCACCCCGGAGAGCCCCTCGAGGAGCAGCTGCGGCGGGTCGGCGTCGTGGACCGGCGCGCGCGGCGGGAGCGCGGCGGGCGGCTCGGCGATGGCCGCGATGATGTCGGCGCGGGTCTTCCCGGCCAGGCTCGTCGAGGAGTGCACCTGGCCGTCGCGCAGGACGGTCATCCGGTCGGCCAACCGCTCCACCTCGCCGAGCAGGTGCGTGACGTAGCAGATGGCCAGGCCCTGCTCCTTGAGCCGCAGGACCGTCGCCTCGAGGGTCGCGATCTCGTGCGCGGACAGGGCCGCCGTCGGCTCGTCGAGGATGAGTACGACGGGGTCGCGGCTCAGCGCCTTGGCGATCTCGACGAGCTGCCGCTGACCCATCGGCAGCGCCCCGACCCGGTCGTCGACGGTGCAGTGCGCGCCCAGCCGCTCCAGCAGCGCGGTCGCCCGCGCCCGCTGGGCACGGCGGTCGACCACACCCACCCGGCCGACCTCCTGGCCGAGGAAGATGTTGTCGACGACCGAGAGCGAGTCGACCAGGCTGAGGTGCTGGAAGATGATCGCGATGCCCGCGGCGATTGACTGCCGCGGCGTGAGCCCGGCGTACGTCCTCTCGCCGACCTGGATCTCGCCGCTGTCGGGGGTGAACGCCCCGCCCAGAGCCTTGATCAGCGTCGACTTGCCGGCGCCGTTGTGCCCGAGCAGGGCGTGGACCTCACCGGGTTCGATGGTCAGGTCCACGCCCCGCAGCGCGCGGACGCCGCCGAAGGACTTGTGGAGTGCAGTGACGCGCAGTGCCATGACGGTTCCAGGTCAGCTGTACTGCGCCATGATCGAGGTGAGCAGTGCGTCACCCTTCTTCACCAGCGCGATGGGGACGTTGACGCTCGCCTCGGCGTCGCTCTTGCCGGCGGCCACGGCGCGCGGCACGTCGATGATCGCGTTGCCCAGGTCGCGCAGCTGCAGCGCCGCGGAGGCGCGGTAGATCGTGCCCTGGTTGATCAGCTGCAGCGAGCCGATGTCGCCGTCCTGGCCGCCCAGGTAGGTGTTCGCGTCGGTCTGCGACCGGCCGCTCTCGAGCAGCGCCTTGTAGCCGCCGTACGCCGCACCGTCGGTGATCCCCAGGACGATGTTCACGTCGGGGTGCTGGGCGAGGATCGCCTTGGTCTTGGTCAGGCCGCTGTCGGGGTCGATCGCCTGCTCCTTGGCGACGACCTGCACGTTGGGGGCGGCGGCGGTGAACGCCTCGATCATGCCCTTGGTGCGCTCGATGCCCAGCTGGATGGTGTTGTCGACGAGGAACGCGATCTTGCCCTTGCCGCCGAGGGTCTGGTTGGCCCACTTCGCGGCGTCGGCGCCGAGCAGCTGCCCGCCCTTCTCGAAGCTGAACTGGATCGAGGCGCTCTGGTGGGCCAGCGTGCCGCCGTACGTCACCCAGATCAGGCCGTTGGCCAGCGCCTGCGCGGCCTGCGTCTCGAGGGCCTCGAAGACCATCGGGAAGGACACGATCGCCGGCACCTTCTGGGCGATGAGGCTGTTCAGGTTGGAGGCCTGGGCGTCCGGCTTGCCGGCGTCGTTGGTCTCGTTGAGGCTGATGCCCAGCTCGGCGGCCCGCGCCTTGGCGAACTTCGTGACGCCGGCGTACACGGGCAGGAAGGTGAAGGGGTAGTCGAAGGCGATCTTCTTGAGGTCATCGGCGGAGCCGGCGACGCGCTTGCCGTCGCCGGTCTCCTGGACGGGGGCGCTGCACGCGGCCAGCAGCACGGCCGCGCCGGCGCCGCCGGTCCAGGCCAGGAAGTTGCGGCGGGACAGGTCGCGGGTCTCGGTGGTGCTCATGGTGTTCTCCTGGTGGTGATCAGGCGCCGACCGGCGCGGTGATGTCCGAGACAAGGGGGGCGACCCGGTCGAGCAGGGCCGTCTGGTGGGGCTGCAGCTCGAGCTGCGCCATGCCGCCGAAGATGGGCTCGTACGGGTCGTCGAGCGGCTCGGTCACACCGGCCAGCTCCTCGATGACGGCGAGTCCGCAGAACGGCACGTAGACCGGGTTGTAGCCACCCTCGTGGCTCATCGCGAGCCGGCCGCCGCACACCTTCGCGGCCAGGTCGAGCAGCTGCCGGGTCATGGTCCGGTACGTCGAGCTGGTCAGCCCCTGGCGCGCCAGCGGGTCCGCGGCGTTGGCGTCGAAGCCGCTCGCGACCAGGATCAGGTCGGGGCGGAACCGCTCGATCGCCGGCAGCACGACCCGGTCCATGGCGGACAGGTAGCCGCCGGAGCCGGTGCCCGGAGGCAGCGGCACGTTGAGCGCGTAGCCGTGGCCGGCGCCCTCGCCGCGCTCCTCGATCATGCCGGTGTCGGGCGGGAAGACGCGGTCCTGGTGCAGCGAGATGGTCAGCGTGCTCGGGTCGTCGTAGAACGCGGCCTGGGTGCCGTTGCCGTGGTGGACGTCCCAGTCGACGACCGCGATCCGCTCGACACCGTGCGACCGGCGTACCGCCTGGGCGGCGATGGCCAGGTTGGAGAACATGCAGAAGCCCATGCCGGTGTCCGGCCGGGCGTGGTGACCCGGGGGACGGATGAGCGCGTAGGCGTTGTCGACGCGGCCCTCGACGACCGCGGCGGTCGCCTCGATCATGCCGCCGGCGGCGAGCCGGCCGATCTCGATGCCGCCGGGGCCGAAGGGGCTGAGGCCGTCGCCGGAGTCACCGCCCTTCGGCTGGTCGCTGCCCTCCTTGATCCGGGCCAGGTGCTCCTCGGTGTGGACGAGCAGGATCTCCTCGTCGGTCGCCTTGCGGGGCGCGATCCGGGTCAGCCGGTCGATGACGCCCGAGACCACGACGAGCTCGTGGATGCGGCGCTTGGTCTCGGCGTTCTCGAAGTGCTGGAACGGCTGGATGCCGCGGCGGTGGTCGGCCGGGAACAGGCCGGCGTTCGTTCCGGTGTCGTGCCAGCCGAACACCTCGTGGTAGACGTACCCGGTCGCCATGCTCGCTCCTGACGTGGGGCGCCGGCTGCTCCGGCGCGGTCACCACATCGTGGGCGTCGCGTGTGATCTGGGTCATTGGCAATTCTGCCAGTGTTTCGGATCCGAACGACTGCTGGGCGGTCAGGACACGGGGCGCTGGAACACCCGCGCCAGCGACCGGACCGAGTCCGGGTCCGCGTTCGGCAGGAGTACGCCGGCGGCGGTCGCCTTGGCCGCCGCTCCCGCCCGCGAGGAGACGCCGAGCCGGGTCAGGATCGCCTCGACGTGGGCGGCCACGGTGCGCTGCGTGAGGCACAGCTCGTCGGCGATGTCGCGGTTCCCCGCGCCCGTGGCCACGGCGGTGAGCACCTCGAGCTGGCGCAGCGTGAGGCCCAGCGTGGTGGGTGCCGGCCGCGTGGCGATGGTGAAGGGCTGCCGGCCCGGTCCGGGCTGCGGCGCGTGGACGCGGACCTCGACGAGCCGCCCGTTCTGCTGGTGCAGGAAGGTCGCGAACTCCATCCCGGTCGCGAGCACGCCGCGGACGATTCCCGTCAGCTCCTCGTCCAGCGCGACGTGCAGCGGCGCCCGGCCGATGACCGGGGTGGGACGGCCGGCGGCGTCGACCCGCGCCACGGCGTACTCACGGGGGAGGGTGACGTCCTCGGCCGTGCGCGAGGCGACCAGCGTGATGCGGGCGAGCGCTCCGGCGACGGCGTCCAGGATCTCGGGGAGGTCGGGGGCGAAGTCGTCCGAGCCGGTCGCCGAGAGGTGCAGCATCCCCACGACGTCGTGGTTGCGGTCGCGCAGCGCCCGCGAGAGGCCGTCCTCGAAGCCGGCCGGGCGTAGCACGTCGCGGAAGTGGTCGGACGCGCGGAAGGCGTGCGGGTCGACGTCGCCGATGCGCAGCCCCTCCTCGGCCGCCAGCACCAGCCGGCTGTGGTGGGAGTCCATGAACGAGCCGGCGAGGTGGTCGGCGACCTCCGCCGGGTAGCCGACGCTGGTGACGTGCTGGTACTCCGCGTGGTCCGTGCCGCGGGTGCTCGTCACGGTCGCGTCGAGCTGGCAGGCGGCAGCGCCGGTTTGGTCGGCGAGCTCGCCGAGCAGGTGCGGCAGCTCCGTCGTCGTCTCCTCGGGCCCGGCGAGCGAGCCGAGGTCGCTGAGCAGCCCGACCAGCCCTGTCGTGGTCCGCATGCCGCACCCCCGCGCGGAGAGAAGATTTGGGGCCCAACAGTAGGGACTGGGCGGGGCCGGTGACAAGGGTCGTGGACTACTCGTCGGTAGGCGGTCGAGCTGAGATCGACTCTTGCGGACGGCCGGTCATGGTCATATCGTTCGCAGTCAAACGAAGTCGTTTGGCTCCGAACGACTAGGCCAAGTGTCGAAGGGACCACTGATGGTGGCTCAGCAGCCCAACGGATCCGAGCAGGCCGAGACGCGCGCGGCGACCGGTCGCATGTCGCGCCGGTCCCTGGTCGCGGGCGCCGCGACCGTGGGTGCCATCGGCGCCGTCGCGGCCGCCGGTTCGGCGCAGGCCGCACCGGCCGTCGTGTGGCCGAACGTCAAGCGGCCCGCGGACCTCAAGCGGATCGTCGACTGGAGCGCTGCCGAGCTGTCGGTGGCCATCCGTCGTCAGGTGGTCAGCTGCGTCGAGGTGATGACGGCGTACCTCGACCACATCGACGCCGTGAACCCCGCGGTGAACGCCATCGTGTCGCTGCGCCCGCGGGCGGACCTGCTCGCCGAGGCCGCCGAGAAGGACCGGCTGATCGCGGCCGGCACGTACCAGGGCTGGATGCACGGCTTCCCGCACGCGGTCAAGGACCAGTGGAACGTGAAGGGCCTCCCCACCACGGTCGGGTTCTTCGGCCAGCCCGGCGTCCCGGTCGGCCCGGCCACCAGCGACGCGCTCCTGGTCGAGCGCATCCGCGCGGCCGGCGCGATCTTCATCGGCAAGACGAACCTGCCCGAGTTCGGGCTCGGCTCGCACACGTACAACAAGGTGTTCGGCACGACCGGCAACGCGTACAACCCGGCCAAGTCCGCCGGCGGCAGCAGCGGCGGTGCCGCGGTGGCGGTCGCGCTGCGGATGCTCCCGGTCGCCGACGGCAGCGACTTCTTCGGCTCCCTGCGCAACCCTCCGGGCTGGAACAACGTCCTCGGCCTGCGCCCGTCGCTCGGCCGCATCCCCGAGCTGGGTGGTGAGGAGTTCATCCAGCAGGGAGGCGTGACCGGGCCGATCGCCCGCGACACCCGCGACCTGTCGCTGCTCCTGTCCACCATGGCCGGGTACGACGCCCGCGCGCCCCTCACGATCGACCAGGACCCGGCGACTTTCACCACGGTCACCCGCAAGCCGCTGCGCGGCGCCAAGGTCGCCTGGATGGCCGACCTGGGTGGCTACCTGCCGATCGAGCCGGAGGTCCTCGCGGTCACCGGTGCGGCGATCGACAAGATGCGCACGCTCGGCGCCAAGGTCGACAAGATCGACCGCCTCGACAAGTTCGGGACCTTCGGGAACGCCGACCTGTGGCCGACCTGGCTGATCTTCCGGCACTGGCTCAGCGGTGCCCTGAACTTTCCCGTCTACGCCAACCCGGCCTGGAAGCCCTACCTGAAGCCGGAGACCGTCTACGAGGTCGAGGGACTGCTCCACGGGATCGACGGCAGCGGGCCGATGACCGCTCAGCAGGCGTGGAACGGCTCGGTGAAGCGCACGGCGCTGTACCAGGGCTTCCGCCAGCTCTTCGAGTCCTACGACTACGTGCTGCTGCCCACCGCCCAGGTGATGCCGTTCGACTGCGTCGACGCCAACGGCAACGAGGTGCACTGGCCCCAGCAGATCAACGGCGTCCAGATGTCGAGCTACCACCGCTGGATGGAGGTGACCGCGATCGGCACCCTGCTCGGCGCTCCGACGCTCGCGATGCCCGCCGGCTTCGGACCCTCCGGGCTGCCGATCGGGCTGCAGGTCATCGGCCGCAACCACGACGACGCGGGAGTCATCGGCTTCGCCGCGGCCTGGGAGCAGGCCACGCAGTACACCAAGAACAACCTCCCGCCCCTCATCGCCCGATGAGCCGCCGACCTCTGATCGCCATCCCGGCACGGTTCTCCGCGTCGGCGTCCGCGCTGCGGTTCGGCGCGGAGGTCACGGCCCGCAAGCTGGTCGACGCCGTGTACGCCGCGGGCGGCGAGCCGCTCGTCGTGCACCCGGTGGCGCCCGGTGCGGTGGTCGACGTCGACGCGGTCGCCGAGCGGCTCTGGTTCGCCGACGGCGTACTGCTCCCCGGGGGCGGCGACCTCGCCTCCCGCTGGTCGGGCCAGGAGGACCACGAGACGCAGTACGACGTCGACGAGGAGCAGGACGCCTTCGACCTCGCCGTCGCGCGCTACGCCCTGGATGCCGCCATCCCGCTGCTCGCCATCTGCCGCGGCAACCAGGTCGTGAACGTCGGCCTCGGGGGAGACCTGGTCCAGGACCTCGGCGAGCGCACGCACCGCCATGTCGTGCAGCCCATCTCGGTGTCCTCGGACTCGGCCCTCGCCGCCATCGTCGGCACCCGCCCCGAGATCTCCTGCTTCCACCACCAGGCCCTCGGCCGCCTCGGCGACGGCCTGCGCGCCGTCGCCCACGCACCCGACGGCGTCATGGAAGCCGTCGAGCGCGACGGCGCCGGCTGGTACCTCGGCGTCCAGTGGCACCCCGAGGACACCGCCGCCACCGACCCGGCCCAGGCCGGCCTCTTCTCGGCCCTCGTCGAGCAGGCGGCGGCCTACGCCGCTCGGGGCGTCGGAGCCTAGCGCCACCCGAGTCGCTCACGCGGTGGTCGCGGACGCTGCTTCCTTCGGTGGTCGAGGAGGTTGCGCAGCAACCGTCGCGAGACCTGGTGACATGCTCTCGGGGCTGGTCGGGGGCGGCCGCACCTTAGCCGCCCGGCACCCCGCGTCAAGGATGCTCGCTTCGCTCGCCCCGCTGCCCGGCGCTTCGCGTCCTTGACCCGGGGTCCCGACCGGGCGGCAGGACGGCGCGGAGTCGGCACGGGCTTCGCCCGCGCCGCCGCTTCGCGGCCGCCACGGGACCGCTGGTCGCGCCGCTACGGACGATGGGCCACCCGCCCACCGCTGGTCGAGGAGGTTGCGCAGCAACCGTCGCGAGACCTGGTGACAAGCACTCGGGGCTGGTGATGGGCGGCCGCACCGTAGCCGACCGGTCCCCGCCGTCAAGGCTGCTCGCTGCGCTCGCACCGCTGCGCGGCGGCCTTCGGCCGGCCTTGACCGCGGGTCCTTACCGGTCGGCTGGTCGGCGCGGAGTCGGCACGGGCTTCGCC
>DATFHM010000422.1:0-2601 GCA_035248385.1 Nocardioides sp.
GATGACGCCGTCGGAGGCGGTGAGCGCGTTGACCGTCAGCAGACCGAGGGACGGCTGGCAGTCGATGAGGATGACGTCGTACTCCTTGATCGCGGGAGCGAGGACGCGCTGCAGCGTCTGCTCACGCGCGACCTCGTGCACGAGCTGCACCTCGGCGGCCGAGAGGTCGATGTTCGAGGGGAGCAGGTCCATCCCCGGGACGCCCGAGGGCACCACGACGTCGTGGATGTCGACGTCGCGTTCCATCAGCAGGTTGTAGATGGTGAAGTCCATCTCGTGCGGGTTGAGGCCCAGGCCCACCGACAGCGAACCCTGCGGGTCGAAGTCGACGAGCAGGACCTTGCGGCCGTACTCCGCCAGCGCCGCACCCAGGTTGATGGTCGTCGTGGTCTTGCCGACGCCACCCTTTTGGTTGCACATCGAGATGATGCGGGCGTTGCCGTGCTCGACGATCGGCTTCGGGTCCGGCAGGACCGGCATCGGCCGGCCGGTCGGGCCGATCTCCGTGGTCGTGGCCGTCACCGCGGGCTCCTCGCGCGGAATGGGCTTCTCGAACGGCAGTGGCTCGATCGCGTGCTCGACCCTGTCGCTGTCGCCCAGCGGCGGGGTGGGGATGACTGCCCTGGGGGGCATGTCCGGTGCACTGGAACCTCCGAAGAAACCACCGACCACGGAACTCACCTCGAGCTGGTTGTGAGGGCGGCTTCCCCACCGCCCCTGACGAGTTCAATCCAACAATGTCGACACGGAGACATTGCGCAGACACGCCGTCAGTCCCCGAGACACCGCATCGCCAGGGTCCGTACGACGGCCTCCCCCGCCTCGTCGGACGCCGCGAGATCGACCGCGGCCTCGATCACCCAGTCGTGGTCGCCGGCCGGGTCGTGGATCGTCTGGACGACCCGCCAGGTCGCGGGCGCGCGCTCGATCCGGAGCAGCGACGGGCCGCGTGCATCGGCATCGGTGAGCACCCGGTCGTGCTCGGCGTAGTACTCCTCGATGGCCGCGTCCCAGTCGTCGGCCGTGAACGACGGCTCGGCCTCCAGGGCCGCCAGCTCGTCGACCCGGTCGCGCGCCACGAGGTCGACCCGGCGCCACAGCGCGTTGCGCACCATGACCTCGAAGACCCGGCCCTGCTGCGAGAGCGGCCGCGGCGGTGGCGGCGGGGCGTGCTCGCTGACCGCGCGCGACACGTGCGCCGGGTCGGCCATCGCCTCCCACTCGTCGAGCAGCGAGGAGTCGACCTGGCGCACGGTCTCCCCGAGCCAGTCGATGAGCAGCTCCATCTCCTCGGTGCGGTACGCCGCCGGCACGGTCTGGCGCAGAGCGCGATAGGCGTCGGTGAGGTAGCGCAGCACCAGGCCCTCGGAGCGGGCGAGCTGGTAGCGGGAGACCAGGTCGCCGAAGCCCATCCCCTGCTCCCACATCTCCCGGACGACTGACTTCGGCGCGAGGGCGTCGGGATCGAGCCAGGGGTGCCGCTCGCGGTAGGTCTCGTAGAGCGGCTCGAGCAGGTCGCCGAGCGGCTGCGGCCAGGTCACGTCCTCGATCAGCGCCATCCGCTCGTCGTACTCGACTCCCTCGGCCTTCAGCGCCGCGATCGCCTCACCGCGCGCGGCGTGCTGCTGGGCGAACAGCAGCGGGCGGGGCGCCTCGAGGACCGCCTCGACGACCGAGACCACGTCCAGGACGAAGGTCGACGAGTCGGGGTCCAGCACGTCGAGCACGGCCAGGGCGAAGAGCGACAGCGGCTGGTTGAGGGCGAAGTCCACGGGGAGCGCCTCGGTCAGCACGTAGCGGCGACCGAACGCGTCCCGCTCGGCCAGACGGGTGACCACGCCGGAGGCAACGAGACTGCGCGTCAGCCGGGTCGCGCGCTTGGCCAGCTTCAGCTGCGTGGCCCGGTCCTCGTGGTTGTCCGTCATCAGCCGGCGCATGACCGGGAACGCGTCCTCCTCCCGCGACAGGACGTTGACGAGCATCGCGTTGTCGACCTTCATCTGCGACTTGAGCGGCTCGGGCCGACCCTCGACGAGCCTGGTGAACGTCTGTTCGGTCCACACGACCGTGCCGGGCGGCGGCTTGCGCAGCTGCGCCTTCGACCCGCGCTTGGCGCGCTTCTCCTCGCTCATGGCCGCGTTCTTGGCGGCGGCCTTCGCCTTGGCCTTCTCGTTCTCGATGGTGTGCTCGGGCGCCTGGACCACGACGGTGCCGGCGGTGTCGAAGCCGGCCCGGCCCGCCCGGCCGGCGATCTGGAGGAACTCACGGGTCCGCAGCACGCGCATCCGGCTGCCGTCGTACTTGGCGAGGGCGGTGAACAGCACGGTCCGGATCGGCACGTTGATCCCGACGCCGAGAGTGTCGGTCCCGCAGATGACCGTCAGCAGGCCTGCCTGGGCGAGCTGCTCGACGAGGCGGCGGTAGCGGGGCAGCATCCCGGCGTGGTGGACCCCGATGCCGGCCCTCAGCAGCTGCGACAGGGTCTTGCCGAACCCCGGCGCGAACCGCACGCCGGCCAGCCGCTCGGCGATCATCGCCTTCCGCTCGGGGTGCACCTTGTCGAGAGCCTTGCCGGCCAGCAACGAGGTCGCGTGCTCCACG
>DATFHM010000423.1:0-7004 GCA_035248385.1 Nocardioides sp.
CGACTTCCTCAAGATCGTCGACGCCTCCGAGGACGTCATCAAGCCGGCCATGCCCGAGGAGTGCCAGCTCGACCGGATGACCCTGATGATGGGGTACGCCGGCGTCTACTCGTCCTTCCTCAAGCACGCCGGCAACGCGGCCGAGCGGTTCGGGGTCTCGGGCGCGGAGATCCTGCTGGAGGCCGGCAAGCGCAAGCTGATCGGCGGCCAGGAGGACCAGCTCATCGACATCGCCCTCCAGCTGAAGGCGGCGCAGCAGCAGGAGCCTGCCGGCGTGTGATCACCAGAGGAGCGTCAGCTCCTCGATCACGACGTGCGGATGGTTCGCGAGCCAGGCGTCGAGGGCGGGCTGCAGCTCGGCCTCGACGCCGGCAAGGCCGACCCTCACTCGGTCGTCGGCGATGGGCGCGTGGTCGTGCTCCACTCCGTCGCGGCCGTGTGAGCACTCCGAGCAGTAGATGCGGATGCCCGACCACTCGTCCACGCCGAGGCCCAGCGGCCCCAACGCATCGGCGAGCCGTCGGCCGTCGCCGTCACGCATTCCGGTCATGATCGCCTGCCACGTCGGGATGCCGGAGTCGCGCAGCCGGTCGAGCTCGTCGAAGACGGAGCGCTCCTGGCCATCGAGCCACCGGGTGCCCTTCGGCTCACCGTCGTGCAGCACGACGTCTCGGAAGCGGTGTCCTGACTCGGGCAGCGGGACGCTGGAGATGACCGCATGGGCCGGACTGCGCCGCCAGCACCAGACGACCTCGGTCTCGCCGGAGCGGTGCATCACCTGGTGAGTCAGGCTCGGTCGGTCGGGATTGAGCCGGATCGGCGCCATCCCGAAGTTCGCGTCGATCGGACCGGCGCTGTCGCGCATGCCGTCGATCCCGTACGCCGCCCATGCGTTCCGCGCGGTCGGCCAATCGGCCAGCGCCGTGGCAGCCGTCCCCAGGTTCCAGGCGGCCGGGTTGGCTCCGTCGTACGGCACCGCATCGGCAGCCGTGAAGAGCTCAACTGCTCGGGCGTTCCGCTCGAGGCAGTCGTGCCACCGGCCCTGCGCCTTGGAGAGAAGTCCTGCCTCGAACCAGGCGGTGAACGACTGTGGCCGGATGGCCACGAGCTCCGCAGCGAAGACCTCGGCGGTTTCGGCGTCAGGAGCGGCCTGCCAGTCAGCCCACACCTCACGAGGGCCACGCGGGACGGCCGAGCTCCGTGATCTGCCGAAGAAGCGCGCCATGCGCCGATCGTAGACAGCGACAAGGCCCCTCCTCGCCCGAACTCGGTTGAGCGGCAAGGTCCGGGTGGCCAGAGTGGGTCCATGGCCTCGTTCATCTCGCACACCACCGTCGACTGCCGCAACGCCTACGAGCTCTCCGAGTGGTGGAAGCCGCTGCTGGGGTACGTCGACCTGCCGGACGACCCCAACCTCCCCGGGCACGAGGAGTGCATGATCGTCGACCCGGACGGTGTCGGGCCGCAGGTGCTGTTCATCGAGGTGCCGGACGAGAAGGTGGTCAAGAACCGCGTCCACTTCGACCTGCGACCGCGCGAGCGGACGCGTGACGACGAGGTGGCGTGGGCGCTCACGCAGGGGGCGACCCAGGTCGAGGACCACCGCGGCAAGTACGGCCCCGGCACCGGCTGGGTCGTCCTGGCCGATCCCGAGGGCAACGAGTTCTGCATCCTGCGGTCCGAGGCGGAGGTCGCCGCCGCGCCAGCGAGTTTGTCATCATGACGCAGCGTGGGCGTCGGTCCTAGTCTTCCCCACATGGCGTCGAGGAGGCGGGACCAGTGACCGTCGACGAGTTCAATGCGGAGCGCCGCCGACTCCTGCGAGAGGACGTTCAGTACCGCGAAGAGCACGAGCGGCGCGAGGCTGAGCATGCTGAGCGACGACGACTCGATCGCATCGACGAGCAGTCCGTTCTGGAAGACCTCAGGGCGATCGGTGTGGAGGTGAGGTCCGTCTGGGACATCTACCGGCTGCCCATCGACCAGCGCGGCGCGGCCATACCCGTGCTGCTACGCCACCTGGAACGCGATCATCGGCCCAACGTGTTGGAGGGCCTCGCCAGCCCGCTTGCCAACAAGATCGCGCGCCCGTGGTGGAGCGACATGAAGCGGATCTACCTCAGCACCGACGACGAGACCGCGAGAGATCGATTGGCGGCGGCTCTGTGCACCGTCGCCGTGCGAGCCCACTACGACGACCTGCTGTCGTTCGTGCCCGATGAACGGCTCGGCGGGACTCGCACCTACTTCCTGCGGCCGATCAATCGGATCGACAACAGGATGAGTCCGGGGCAAGGACGCGCGGTCGTCGCTAGGTTCGCCGACCATCCCGACCTCGGGGTCGAGGCCGACGCCGTCCTCCGTGGTCGGGGGATCAACGACTAGGCAGCGCACCTCACTCACATGTGAGTGAACGAGATTCACTCACATGTGAGTGAACAAAGTGGGTGATCCCCGGTAGTCGACTGCCGGAACCGCCGCCCCGGCGAGTCCCTCGACGTGACGCGCGCCACGGGGGAGGATCGGCCCCATGCGCAGCACGATGCAGGACGCCCAGCTCACGATCGGCTCGATCCTGGAGCACGGCACCGGGTTCCACCGCGACTCCGAGGTCGTCACCGCGACGGCCGACGGCACCCGCAGCCAGTCCTACGCCGAGCTCCGCGGCCAGGTCGGTCGCCTCGCGAACGGCCTGCGCAGCCTCGGCATCACCGGTGACCAGCGGGTCGGGACGTTCCAGTGGAACAACGCCGAGCACCTGGCGGCGTACCTCGCGATCCCGTCGATGGGCGCGGTGCTGCACACCCTCAACATCCGGCTGTTCCCCGAGCAGCTCGTGTACGTCGCCAACCACGCCGAGGACAAGGTCGTCATCGTCGACGACTCCCTGGTCGGCCTGCTCGCGGCCCAGCTGCCGCACCTCACGACGGTCGAGCACGTCCTGGTCGCCGGCCCCGACGCCGCCTCGGCCGACCTCGACGCGCTGCGGGCCGCCGGCAAGCAGGTCCACCTGTACGACGAGGTCCTGGCCGCCCAGGACGAGGACTTCGCCTGGCCCGACGTGGACGAGCGCGACGCCGCCGCGATGTGCTACACGAGCGGCACCACCGGCAACCCCAAGGGCGTCGTCTACAGCCACCGGTCGGCCTGGCTGCACTCGCAGGCCGTGTCGACCGGCAACGTCGCCGGCCTCACCTGGGCGGACCGGATCCTGCCGATCGTGCCGATGTTCCACGCCAACGCCTGGGGGATGCCGTACGCGGCGCTGATGAGCGGCGCGTCGCTGTGCATGCCCGACCGCTGGCTGCAGGCCGAGCCCCTCGTGCGCTTCATCCAGGCGACGAGGCCGACGCTCAGCGGGGCCGTGCCGACGATCTGGAACGACGTCCTCCTCTACCTCGACGCGCACCCCGACATCCGGATCGACTCGATCCGGCGGATCCTGTGCGGCGGATCGGCCGTGCCGGTCTCGCTGCAGAAGGCGCTCAAGGAGCGGCACGGGCTGGAGATCCGCCAGGCCTGGGGCATGACCGAGACCTCGCCGGTGGCCAGTGCCGCCGGCGTACCTCTCGGGGTGACCGGTGAGGACGAGTGGAAGTACCGCGGCGGCCAGGGCCGGCTCGTCTGCGGCGTGCAGGGACGGATCACCGCCGACGACGGCAGCGTGCTGCCCAGCGACGACGAGGCGGTCGGCGAGGTCGAGGTGCGCGGGCCGTGGATCACGGCCGGTTACTACGAGTCCGACGACCCCGAGGTCGGCACGAAGTTCCACGACGGCTGGCTGCGCACCGGCGACGTCGGCCGGATCAGCCCGCTCGGCTACATCACGCTGACCGACCGCGCCAAGGACGTCATCAAGTCCGGCGGCGAGTGGATCTCCTCGGTCGACCTGGAGAACGCGCTGATGGCGCACCCCGACGTCGTCGAGGCCGCCGTGGTCGCGATCCCGGACGAGAAGTGGCAGGAACGCCCGCTCGCCTCGGTCGTGCTCAAGGAGGGTGCGACCGCGGGCCCCGACGACCTGCGCGCGTTCCTGGCCAAGGACTTCGCGAAGTGGCAGCTGCCGTCGGCGTGGGCGTTCATCGACCAGGTGCCGCGGACCTCGGTCGGCAAGTTCGACAAGAAGGTCCTGCGCAAGGAGTACGCCGACGGTGAGCTCGAGGTCCGCACGACCGACGGCTGACCCGGTGACCGGCTGGAGCCGCCGGGCGGTGCTGGCCGCCGGTGGGATGGGTGCGCTCGCAGCATGCGGCAGCCCCCGCGCGGACCTGGGAGCGAGCAGCTCCGCGCCCACGGTCGCTCCGCCGCGGTGGGCACAGCTGCGCCGGCACCTCACCGGCAGCCTCGCGCGGCCGGGCGACCCGGCGTACGACCGTGTCCGGCTGCTGCAGAACCCGCGGTACGACGCCGAGCGGCCGCTCGCCGTCCTGTCCGCCCGCACGCCCCGCGACGTGGCCACCGGGCTGACCTTCGCGCAGGACCACGGGCTCCCGATCGCGATCCGGTCCGGCGGCCACAGCTACCCGGGCTGGTCGGGCGGGGGCCGGCCGCGTGCGCTGGTCATCGACGTCCGCCCGATGGCGGCGGTCACCTGGGCCGGCACCACCGCCACCATCGGCGCCGGCGCGGCGCTCGCCCACGTCTACGACCAGGTCGCCGGCCGAGGCCGGGCGATCCCCGGTGGCTCCTGCGCGACGGTCGGCATCGGCGGCCTCGCGCTCGGCGGGGGAGTCGGCGTCCTGACCCGAGCCCTCGGGCTGACCTGCGACGCGGTCCGGTCCATCAGCGTGGTGACCGCGGACGGGCACCGGCGTACCGCCTCCACGGACGAGGAGCCCGACCTGTTCTGGGCCCTGCGCGGCGGGGGAGGCGGGCACCTCGGCGTCGTGACGTCCTTCGACCTCGCGACCTCGGTCGCCCCGACCGTCACGAGCTTCTACCTGGCCTGGCCGTGGGCCCGGGCGGGCGAGGTCGTCGACGCCTGGCAGGGCTGGGCGCCTGCCGCCGACCGCCGGCTGTGGTCGACGCTCAAGCTGCTCGGCGGCGCGAAGCATCCCGGCGGCCCGACGGTGTTCGTGTCGGGGACCTGGATCGGCGCGAGCTCCGCGCTCGACGGCCGGCTCGCCCCGTTCCTCCGTCACCTCCCGGCACCGTCGGCCCGCGCCGTCCACGTGCGCGGCTTCGGCGACGCCATGGCGGCGTACGGCGGCGCGGGCGCCCCGCGGGAGGCGTTCGCGGCGACCTCCCACGTCGCCTACGACCCGTTGGACCAGGCCGGCACGGCCGACCTGGTCGGCGCGGTCGAGGCGGTCAGCGGGGCCGGCCTGAAGGAGGTGGGCGCGTCGGTCGACGCCCTCGGCGGCGCCGCGGGGCAGCCGGCGCCGGGTGACACTGCCTTCGTCCACCGGGCCGCGCTGGCGACGGTGCAGTACACCGCCACCTTCCCGTCCGGCACCGCCACGACGGCGGACGCCGCCGTCCACCGGCTCCGCGCCGCGATGGAGCCGCACTGGGGCGAGCACGCCTACGTCAACTACGCCGACGCCACGCTGCGCGACTACCGCTCGGCGTACTTCGGCGCCAACGCCACCCGCCTGGCCCAGGTCCGGGCGACCTACGACCCGCACCGCTTCTTCACCCAGCCCCAGGACTTCTGACTAACCTCGCCCCCGTGGCCCGCATGTCCGACCTCGAGTCCGTCTTCTGCCGTACGCCGCTGTGGCGGGTCTTCGCCCGCCGCTTCGTCGTGCCGCGGGTGCTCGACACCGAGATCGGGCCGGAGGTCCTCGAGATCGGCTGCGGCAGCGGCGCCATGGCGGCCGAGGTGCTGCGCGCCCGGCCGGGAATCACCCGCTACACGGCCACCGACGTCGACCCGGCGATGGTCACCCTCGCCCGTCGCCAGCTCGCCTCCGACCCACGCGCCGAGGTGCAGGAGGTGGACGCCGCCGGGCTCCCGTTCGCCGACGGGACCTTCGACACCGTCACCAGCTGGCTGATGCTGCACCACACGATCACCTGGGAGCAGGTCCTCGCGGACGCGGCCCGGGTGCTCAGGCCGGGCGGCCGCCTGGTCGGCTACGACCTCGCCGACTCCGCGCGCAGCCGCGCGATCCACAAGCTCACCCGCTCCACAGTGCGGATGATCGACCCCGACGACCTGCGGTCCGAGCTCTCGAACCTGGGCCTCCGGGACGTGCGCGTGGAGCCCCTCGGCATCGCCGGCGCCTTCGCATTTACCGCGACACGCTGACACGATAGAACCGGTTCTCGCACAAAACGAGAACGTGTTCTAGTATTGGCGTCATGACTGAATTCGCGCCCGAGGTGCAGGCCGTCCTGGACGGCGTCAGGGATCTGCTGCCGACGTTCCGGGACCGTGCCGACGAGGGTGATCGCCTGCGCGTCGTACCGGAGGCGTCGATCAAGGAGCTGGAGGAGACCGGCTTCTTCCGCCTCCTCCAGCCGAAGCGGTACGACGGACTCGAGGCCGACCCCGTCGCGTTCTACTCGGCGGTCCGCGACATCGCCGGCGCCGACGGATCGACCGGCTGGGTCTCCAGCGTGGTCGGCGTCCACCCCTGGCAGGTCGCGCTCTTCGCCGACGAGGCGCAGCAGGCCGTCTGGGGCGAGGACACCAAGACCCGGCTCAGCTCCAGCTATGCGCCGACCGGCAAGGCGGTCGTGACCGAGGGCGGCTTCAAGCTCTCCGGCAAGTGGAGCTTCTCGTCCGGCTGCGACCACTGCTCGTGGGTGCTGCTCGGCGGCCTCGTCTTCAACGAGGAGGGCCAGGTCGTCGACTTCCGCACCTTCATGGTCCCGCGGGAGAAGTACCAGATCGTCGACGTCTGGAACGTCGTCGGCCTGCGCGGCACCGGCTCCAACGACATCGTCGTCGAGGAGACGTTCATCCCGGAGGCGAACACCTTGTCGATGGGGGAGACCGGCCAGTGCAAGGGCCCCGGGCAGGAGGTCAACACCAGCGACCTCTACAAGCTGCCGTT
>DATFHM010000424.1:0-2325 GCA_035248385.1 Nocardioides sp.
ATGGCCACGCCGCGTCGGCGTACCCGGTCGGCGAGGGCGTGGGTGAACGGACGCGCCGCCGACGGCATCTCGGCGCTGCCGGGGATGAGCGAGAAGATGCTCTGGTACGCCGCCAGCGGGTAGCGCCGGTCGAGGTACCCGTAGGCGATCGGCCGGCCGCGAGCGGCCAGCAGGCCCGCGAGGTCACCGTCCACCCGGGCCCGCCACAGCCGGTTGCCCGCCCCCGTGGGCGACGACGCCGCCGGGTGGGGCGCCACCAGGGTGAAGGTCACGTCGCCCGCCCGGACCGTGGCGCCCACGGACGCGTCGAGCACGGCCCGGTCCGCCGAGGGTGCGGTCCGCAGCTCGACCACCCGGCTGCCGTCGTCCAGGCGGGTCGCGACGTGCAGCACCACGGGCCCACGTCCGGCGAGCTCGGCGTCGACCTGTCCCGGCACGGTCGCGCTGTCGTTCACGACGAGCAGGTCGCCGGGGGCGAGGTGCTCGGCCAGGTGCGTGAACCGGGTGTGCTCGACCCGGTCCGGGCGCGCCACGAGGAGGCGTACGTCGTCGCGGGACCGGCCGCGGAGCTCGGGCGGAGCCGTGGCGGTCGCATCGGGGCGCTCGGCGAACGTCACGCCCGGGTGCTCGGCGAGGCGGCTCACGTCGTCACCGGCTCGGGCAGGTCCGCGGCTCGGTAGCGGCCGGAGGAGGGGCGCGCCGCGAGCAGCGCCAGCAGCCGCGGGACCACCGTCTCGGGCAGCGGTCGGTCCGAGATGTCCTCGCCGGGGAAGGCGGCCTGGTGCATCGCGGTGCGGAGGTCGCCGGGGTCGATCGCGTACCCGGAGAGGGCGGGGTTCTCGGCGGCGTACTGGAGGACGACGTGCTCGAGGGCGGCCTTCGACGCGCCGTACATGCCCCACCCGTCGTAGTGCTCGGCGGCGGCGTCGGAGGTGATGCCGACCAGGACCGCGCCGCTCGCGACGAGGAGCGGCAGCAGCTCGCCGGTCAGGATCAGCGGTGCGCCCACGTTGGTGCGCATCGTGCGCTGGATGTCCTCGGCGGTGATCCGCTCGAGCCGGGGGAGAGGTGTGGGCCCCAGCGTGCTCGCGTTGTGGACGAGCAGGTCGAGGCGACCGGCGCGCTCCGCCTCGGCGAGGAGGCGCGCGCGGTGCTCCGCGTCGGTGATGTCGCCGGGGACGGCGATGACGCCCGGTCCCTTCGCGGCCGCGAGCCGGTCCGCGTCCCTTCCGTCGGTGATGACGGTCCAGCCCTGCTGGACCAGGCCGGCGACGAGCGCCCGGCCGAGACCGGCTGAACCGCCGGTCACAAGAGCCACTGACATGGCTTCCTCCTTGATGATGGATGACTTGCCTGTCAGTGTTGAAGTTCAAGTTAACTTGAGTTCAAGGGACTTTCTCGAGGAGCGAACATGGATCGGCACGACCGGTTGACGGTGACCCAGGTCAGCCAGCGCAGCGGCTACGCGCCGTCCGCGCTGCGCTTCTACGAGGAGCGGGGCCTGATCTCGGCGACGCGGACGCCCGGTGGGCGCCGTCAGTACGAGCGCGCGGTGCTGCGCCGGCTGGCGTTCATCCGGGCGGCCGGCAACATCGGGCTCACCCTCGAGGAGACCCGGGCGGAGCTGGACCGGCTCCCGGAGAACCGAACCCCCACCAAGGCCGACTGGGCGCGGATCTCCGACCACTGGCGGGCGCGGCTCGACGAGCAGATGCGTGCGCTCGAGCGGCTGCGCGACGGCCTCGACTCCTGCATCGGGTGCGGGTGCCTGTCGCTGAAGCACTGCGGCATCGCGAACCCCGGCGACGTGGCCGGGGTCCGCGGTGATCAGCCGGGTGCGGCCTACCTGCCGCGCGCTCTCAGGCGGTGAGGGACTCGAGCGCGGCGAGCTCGACGCACAGCGCCACCCCGGCCATCGCGGTCTCCACGTCGGCGAGCGACGGGAAGGTCGGGGCGAGGCGGATGTTGCGGTCGTCGGGGTCGTTGCCGTGCGGGAAGGCCGAACCCGCCGGCGTCAGCGCGATGCCGGCCTCCTTGGCGAGCTGGACGGTCCGCGCCGCCGTACCGTCGAGCACGTTGAGGTCGACGAAGTAGCCACCGATCGGCCGGCTCCAGGTCGCGATGCCGAGACCGTCGAGGCGGGCGGTCAGCGCCGTCTGCACGGCCTCGAACTTCGGTGCGATCAGGTCGCGGTGCTTGCGCATGTGCGCGCGGACGCCGTCGGCGTCGCCGAAGAGCTCGACGTGGCGCAGCTGGTTGACCTTGTCGGGACCGATGGCCGCGAAGCCGAGGCGCTGGAGGTACCAGGCGACGTTCTCGGCTGAG